>DRMH01000068.1 GCA_011322625.1 Thermosulfurimonas dismutans
ATTTTTCCGCCGGGGTTTCCTCGGTGTCCTCGGGTTCGGGGAAATAGATCTTCTTGTAATAAATCAATCTACGGCACAGGGGGCATTCGTAATAGCGGTCGTCCCGCTGAAGTTCGTTGAAGAGCTGCGGGGGGATGTGCATGTGACAGCCCTCGCAGGTGCCGTTATCCACCCCTACGATGGCCAGCCCTCCGCGCCGGGAACGGATGAATTCATAACGCTGGAGCAGATTCTGGGGCACGGCCCGAGCCAACCCCTCCCTTTCTCCCAGGTAGCGCTCCTTTTCCTTTTCCAGTTCCGCACACCGGGCTTCATAGAGGGCCCGTTCTTCGGCTACTTTTTGCTCCAGGGCGGCGATTTCCTGACGCAGGGTCTCCTCCTCCTGCTGGAGCTTTTCCTGTTCCTCCATAAGCTTGAGGATGTTTTCCTCCCGTTCCTTATTGGCCTTTTTGATTTCCTCGATCTCCCGCAGGAGGGCCTGGTATTCCCGGCTGCCCCGGATCTGCATGAGTCGGGTCTGGGTCTTGCGGAGGCGCTGGAGCTCCTCCTCCAGTTCTTCCTCCTCGGTCTTTTTCCGGAGCTGGATCTCCTCCAGACGCCGGGCCAGTTCGTCCAGCTGATCCTTCTTGCGGTTCAATTCGGCCTCGGCCTCCCTCAGGGAAACGGGCAACTCCTCCTTCCGACGCTCAAGCTCCAGGATCTTGAGATCTATTTCCTGCAGTCTTATAAGATTGGCTATTTCCTCGCGCACCGATCCTCCTCCTCACTAAGAGTTCGAAAGGGACTCCGGTCCTCGAAGAAGCTCACCCTCAGGTCCGGAAACCGGACCCGGAGCCTCTCCGAGAGGTGTCTCCAGAAATAGTTTTCCATCGCCCAGTGGTCTGTGGCGAGAAGCCCCAAGCCCCGAATCTCGGCCTCTCGCGCGATATGATGTTTGACCTCCCCGGTTATAAATACTTCTGCCCCGCTTGACAAGACCTCCGGCCAGAGACTCCAGCCCGAGCCGGCACATAAAGCCACCCGTTTTACCTCCCGGTCCGGCCCGGCCATAAGCACCGGGGCCCGAAGGAGCTGATGAAGTCTTTCCGCGAGAGAGGAGAGACGGAGCGGCTGTTCCAGTTCTCCCACCCGCCCCAGACCGGCTCGTTCCTGTCCGGGTACCGGACGCAGGGCCTGCTCCGCACGGATTCCCAGGGCCTCGGCCAGGAGATCCGAAACCCCGCCCGGGGCCGCGTCCAGGTTGGTGTGGTAGGAAACCACCGTGCAACCCCGGCGAATCAGCCGCAGGATCAACCCCTCCCAGGGATCTTCCTCGCGGAGACGTCGCAAAGGCCGGAAGAAAACCGGATGATGGGTGAGCAGAGCATCCACCCCCTCACGGAGCACCCATTCCGCCACCGCCGGGGTGAGTTCCAGGGCCAGCCCCAAATGGGTTAAACGCTGCTCCAGAGAACCGAACTGGAGGCCTACGGAATCTCCTTCCTCGGCCCAGGAGACCGGAGCCCAGCTTTCAATCCATGCGCAGATCTCGCCGACCGTAACGGACATTACCGGGTTAATTCGTGGGGGCAATCCCTACCCCCGGTCCCTCCGGACCCTTTTCCATTGCCCCTCCCTGTCCGGGGAATCACCCTCTGGAAACTCTTCTCGAAACTACCTTACCATAATAAAAAAATGGGCCTGGGAGGATTCGAACCTCCGACCTCCCGGTTATGAGCCGGTGGCTCTAACCAGCTGAGCTACAGGCCCGTACATCCCTAAATGTATCCCTTCCCCTATTCCTGTCAAGAAATTAGGAGGTTAGATAAAATTTCAGGTGTTTGCTGCGATGAGGATGCCGAAGCTTACGCAGCGCTTTGGATTCGATCTGACGGATCCTTTCCCGGGTAACCCCGAAGGCCCGGCCCACTTCCTCCAGAGTATGTTCGTATTTTTCTCCTATTCCGAAACGCAGACGCAGGATCTTTTCCTCCCGCGGACTGAGCATGGAAAGGAGTTTGCGTACCTCCTCCACCAGGGAGAGGTCCTCGGTGGCCTGATGCGGCCCCAGGATCATCTCGTCCTCGATAAAATCGCCCAGCAGGGAATCTTCGTCATCTCCCACCGGGGTTTCCAGGGATACCGGGTCCTTGGTGATTTTGAGGATGGTCTTGACCTTTTCCACCGGAAGTCCCATCTCCTGGGCCAGGATCTCCGGCGTGGGTTCCTCGCCCTTTTCCTGATAATAACGCAGCGAGGTACGTACCAGTTTGTTCACCAGTTCGATCATGTGCACTGGGATACGAATGGTGCGGGCCTGATCGGCGATGGCCCGGGTGATGGCCTGGCGGATCCACCAGGTGGCATAGGTGCTGAACTTATACCCCCGGCGCCAGTCGAATTTTTCCACCGCCTTCATCAGGCCGATGTTGCCTTCCTGAATGAGATCCAGAAAAGGTAACCCCCGGCCCACGTATTTTTTGGCCACCGAGACCACCAGACGGAGATTGGCCCGCACCAGAGATTCCTTGGCCTGACGGGCCCGGGAAAGCCCCTCCTCTATCTCCGTGAGAATCGTCCGGAAACGGGAAAGCGTGACCCCGAAGCGTTCCGGGATGTTCTGCCGAAGGGACTGGAGGTGTCGATACCGTTTCTGATACTCTAGGAACTTCTGCGGGGATATCCCGATCCGGGCGGAGACCTCCTGGATGCGGGCATACTCGCCGTCGGTGCGGATGAAGTGCTGAATCAAAACCGCCAGACGATAGCCGTTCTTTTCGATCTGCTGAAGTTCCTTTTCCGCCCGTCGCAGTTCACAGCCCATCTGGAGGGGTTCCCGACAGAGTTCCTCGATGAACTTCCGGGACAGGCGATGCTCAAAGAGCTTCTCCTCCAGTCGATCCCGCAGGCGGGAGATCTCCCGGTAGTGAGAGAGACGGGCCCCTTTTCCCTCCGGTACCTTCCGCCATTCGGCAAGGATCTCCGAGGAGAGCTCCTGGACCTCCTGGGCCCAGGTAATGAGCCTTCCCACCTCCTCTTCTTTGCCGGAATCGTCGAAGAATTCGTCCGCATCCCTCAGGATCTCCCGGGCCCGGATCTCCCGGCGCAGAAACCGCTCCAGCGAAGCACAGATCCGAGACAGGGTCGAACGCAACTTTAGCGCCCCGTGTATCGCCTGCCTTTCCCCTTCTTCTATCTCCCGGGCCAGGCGAACCTCCTCCTCCCTCGAGAGCAGAGGAATGTCCCCCATGTCCCGGAGGTAATACTTTACCGGGTCGAAACCGCTCTCGTCCTCCAGTTCTTCCAGGGAGGATTCCAGACCGTAAGTTTCCTCTATCTCCCTTAAACAGGTGAAATCCTCCCTTTCTAAGACCCCCAATTCCTTATGATGAGAACGACTCATAAACCCCCTCCCCGCGGCGTTTTATTGATCGTTCCAGGCAAAGATCGGCGTAGGCCTTAAGTAGCCTCGCCAGATCTTCTTTACGCCCCGAACTTTCCGCCTCCTTTATCTCCCGGAGGAAGCGTTCCCTTTCGCGTTCCCGAAAGCGACGCCGAAGCACGCTTTCTTTGATCTCAAGGAGGATCTTTTCCGCTGAATCCTCGGGAAAAGGAGAGAAGAACAATTCGCTGTAAAGGGACTGAAGTTCCGGATCCTCCGGAGAGAATCTTTCCGGAGGACACCCCTCCTCCAGGGCTTCCAGGAGGCGGAGGTATAGGCTTTGTTGGCTCGGATCTCGAAGGAGGTCTTCCACCCTCAGGGCCTTGAGTTCCGCCGCCAAGGAAGGGTGATGGAGAAGGGCCTGGAGGATAAGCTTCCCGAAAGGATCCTCCGCGGCAGGGGTGGAGGTAGGAGGAGTCGGCTGAGGCGGGGATTCAAGAAGAAAACGCTCCGGAACATCCAGGCCTTCGGCCACCCTACGGGCATATTCGTATCGGATGACCGGATCCGGCACCCCGGAAAGGATCTTTCGGACCTCTGCCACCGCCGCACTTTTGCCCTCCGGATCCGGAGGGAAGGCCTGACGTACGTAATCCACCAGGAAGGATTCCGGGGAACGGGCCTTCGGCAAAAGTTCTTCCATGGCTTCGGGGCCGAAGCGCCGGACCAGACTGTCCGGATCCTCCCCCTGGGGGAGAAAGACCACGCGCGGGAAGATTCCCTCCTGGAAGAAGATCCCCAGGGCCCGATACGCGGCCCTGCGCCCGGCTTCGTCCCCGTCAAAGACCAGATACCAGGTCCGAAGCAGACGCTTGAGGAGGCGAGCGTGTTCCCGGGTGAGCGCCGTTCCGCAGGTGGCCACCACGTTCCGGATCCCCTTCTCCCACAGGGAAAGAAGGTCGAAATATCCCTCCACCACCAGACCGAACCCCCGTTCCCTTATAGGGGAACGGGCCTCGTAAAGTCCGTAAAGGTAACGGCTCTTGTGATAGACCGGGGTTTCCGGGGAATTGAGGTATTTGGGTTCCCCCGGTCCCAGGATACGACCGGCAAAGGCCACCACCCGGCCCTGCTGATCCCGCAGAGGAAAGATGAGTCGGCCCCGGAAGCGGTCGTAATAGGATCCATCCTCCCGAGGCAGGATCAGACCGGCTTCCTCGGCCAGGGCCAGATCCACCCCGGAAAGACGCAAATGAGCCGCCAGGGCACTGCCCTCAGCCGGAGCGTAGCCCAGGGCAAAATTCTCCGCTGTACTCTCGGAGATCTCCCGTTCCCGCAGGTGCTCGCGCGCGATTTCCGCCTCCGGAGCACTCTTCAGGAGGTGCCGGAAGAAACGCAGGGCCTTTTCGTTGACCCGATAAAGCCGGTCGTATTTCTTGCCTTCTCCGGAATCCCCGCGGGGGAGAGGGAGGTGGTACCGCTGCGCCAGTTCCCTTACCGCCTCCGGGAAAGAGAGCCCGCTGATGCGCATGTAGAAACCGATCGCATCCCCTCCGGCCCCGCAACCGAAGCACCGAAAGATTTGTTTTTCCTCGCTTACGGTAAAGGAGGGTTTGCTCTCGGTATGGAAGGGACAGAGACCTACATAATTGCGCCCTACTTTTTTCAGGGCCACATATTCGGAGACCAGATCCACAATGTTGATGACCTCCCGGAGTCGGATCGCGACCTCCCGTAAGTTCACGATCCCCTCCGGTGAAGAACCCCCCCGGCGGGGGGGACCAGCTTCACCATGGTTGCCCCCTCGCCCCCTTCATGGGGGGCGGCCGGTCTCCAGCTCTCCACGGCTTCGTGTCCGTCCAGATAATCCCTTACGGCCTGCATAAGTTTACCGGTGCCGAGACCGTGCACCACCCGCACTTCCCGGACACCGGCCAGAAGGGCCTGATTAAGAAAGGTTTCCAGCCGAGAAAGGGCCTCGTCCACCCGCAAACCCAGAAGATGGATCTCTCGCGAAACCGGAACGCGGGAGGAAACCGAAATTTGGAACCGGGCCTTTTCAGACGCATCCGTCAGGACTTTAATACCTTTTTTGGAGAGCGCAAGTCGGAAGTTACCCACCCGCACCTCCACCCCCTCCCCCAGATCCCTCACCACCTCCCCCTCGCGCTGAAGGTCCTGGAGATAGACCCTCTGCCCGGGTGAAAGGGGACCCGGAACAGCGGGTTCCTTCAGACCATCGATTATCTCCCGGGTAGCCGTTTTCCATTCTTTTTCCACGTGTTTTTTGCCTTTACGGCTATATTCCCGGGCCAGCTCCTGGAGCCGGTGGGAGAGACTTTGCAGGCGCTTCTCCACCTCCCGGCGCAGCTCCTCCCGCAGAAGCCGGTATTCCTCCTCCAGCTGTCGGCGTTTCTCCTCCCATTTCCTCTTTTCCTCCTCCAGAGCCTTCCTTTCCGCGGCCAGGCCTTCCTTCTGTTTTTCCAGTTCGGCTTCCAGGTGGTGCAGCCTCTCCCAGAGACGGCCGTCTTCCTCCGAACCGGAATAAAGACGGCGGGCCCGATCCACCACCTCCGGGGGAAGGAAGGTTCGGGCCAGGGTCAGCCCGTGGGAATCTCCGGGCAGGCCATAGACCAGGCGATAAAGGGGGCGCAGGGTTTGGGGTTCAAAGGCCATGGAGGCAGGGAGGGTTTTCGAGCTCAGGACGGCGTAACGTTTGACCTCCGGGAAATGGGTGGTGGCCACCACCAGGGCGCCGGAATGCTCCAGAGTTTCGAGGATAGCCACAGCCAGGGCTCCTCCCTCGCGGGGGTCGGTTCCCCGTCCGGGCTCATCCAGGAGGACCAGAGTCCCCGGTCCGGCCTTCTCCAGGATCCCGGCCAGGACGCGCAGATGGGCCGAGAAGGAACTTTCGTGTATCTCCAGACCCTGGTCATCTCCCAGGTCCGCCAGGATCTCCCGGAAGACCGGAATCTCGGACCCCTCGGCCGCGGGGATGGGCAGCCCGGCCTGAGCCAGAAGCACGCAGAGCCCCACCGTTTTGGTGGCCACGGTTTTGCCCCCGTAATTGGGGCCGCTGATGAGGAGAACAGGGCGTTCCGGGGAGAGGAAGAAGTCATTGGCCACGGGTTCCTCCCCCCGAAGGAAAAAGAAGGGGTGAGCCGCCTTGAGAAGGCGAAGCTGTCCGGAGGATTTGAGACGGGGGTAGCGACCCCGATAGCGACGGGAGAGATTCAGGGCCGCAAGTCCCAGATCCACCCGGGCCACGGCCTCCTCCACTTCCCTGAGGGCTTGGGCTTCTCCCTCCACCAGGCGGGAGAGCCTTTCCAGGGCCTTCTGCCGGGCCCGTTCCTCCTCCAGCCGGGCCAGCTCCAGCTCGTTGGAAACCGGTACGGCCTCGGCGGGTTCAATGAACACCGTAGCCCCGGACTGGGAGACATCGTGAAGGATCCCCGGGACCCGATTCTTGTGTTCCGCGCGCACCGGAAGCACCAGCCGTCCTTTGCGCTGGAAGATGTGTTCCTCCTGCAGGACCCCGGCCCGGGCATAGGAGCGCAACAGATCCTCCATGAGCCGGTGTAGTCGCTCGAAATAATGCCGTACCCGCCTCCGGGCCTCCCGGAGCTCCGGGGAGGCCCGGTCGGTAAGATCCCGACCTCCGGGCTCCAAGGCCGAGGAAAGTTCCTCCCTCAGGAATTCGAGCCGGGAAAGATCCGGAAAAAAGGAGAGTTCCTTAAGGAGCCGGCCGGTCTCCAGATAACGCAGAATCAGATAGAGTTCTTCCGGAAGAAGGATCCCTCCCCGGGTCGCCCGGAGCACTAGAGGGGTCAACCGGGGAAGCTCCGGGAGCCGGTTTAGACCGGTCCTTCGGGCAAAGTCCTCCAGTTCCTGAAAGAAGTTCTGACGGGCCAGGGCCTCTTCAAAGGAAAAGGCCGGAGAGAAAGTCTCCACCAGACCCTCTCCGGCCTCGGTAGCCAGATAAGCCTTAATTTCCTGGAGAAGACCGGGCCATTCGAGTTTGTCCAGAACGCCCGGCATTCAATTAATCATACTGTTGCATCTTCTTTAGTTTCTTGAGAATGCGCTTTCGGGCGGCCATGATCTTTTTGCGGCGCCGCACCCCGGGTTTCTCATAGAACTCCCGTTTCTTGACCTCGGAAAGGATCTTGTCTCTTTCCACCTGTTTTTTGAAACGCTTAAGGGCCTGCTCGAAGGGCTCATCCTCTCGCACGATTACTCCAGGCAATGAATATCCCTCCCTTCCTTTTTGGAATTTGGCGGCATAATAACATTCAACCTAGACCTGTCAACCGGCAGAGGGATTTTCCTGGCTTAAGGCCCGGAGAAACTCGAGGATATCCGGCGGAAATTTTTGCAAGCGTCCCTCCCGGGAGACCGGGGCGTGTACGGTATAGCCTTCGGCCAGGAGACGGCCCTGCCGAAGGATACGGTAATCGAAACGCACCCGGTGAGGACGCACCTCGCTTATGCGGGTATGGATCTCCAGCAGATCGTCGTAACGGGCCGGGGCCCGGTAGCGAATGTGGGCTTCCGCCACCGGCAGGATCAAGCCGCGCCGTTCCTCCAGTTCCCGATAGGTGAGCCCCTGCTGCCGCAGGAGTTCCGTGCGCCCGATCTCAAAGAGCCGCAGATAGTTTGCGTAGTACATGACCCCACCGGTATCCGTGTCCCCGTAGATGACCCGGTATTCCACTTTCATTTTTCTGGCCTCCGGGTAAATTCTGGGTTTCATTATAGCGGTAATCTTGAAAGTCCGGACAGATTCCATTAAAGTGCTCTAATTATCGGAGAAAGAAGGAGGCTTGCGGTGGGAGAGAAAGCTAAGTCCAAGGGCGCGGCCAAAAAGAAGGTCCCCCGGTGGGCCGAGTTCTTTCCGGATTTCATCATCGAACGGGACCCTGAGAAGTGTATCCAGTGTCGGATCTGTGTGCGGGAATGTACCTACGGAGCGCATATCTGGGACGCCAAGA
>DRMH01000069.1 GCA_011322625.1 Thermosulfurimonas dismutans
ATTGGTAAGAAGGGCGCGGGCTATGGCGATCCTCTGACGCTCGCCCCCGGAAAGGGATTCGCCCCTTTCCTCCACCGGGGTTTCGTAACCCAGGGGAAGGGAGGAGATAAACTCGTGGGCCCCGGCCAGGGTGGCCACCCGTACGATTTCGTCCATGGTGGCCTCCGGCCGGGCCAGGGCAATGTTCTCCCGGATGGTCCCGCGAAAAAGAAAGTTCTCCTGAAGTACCACCCCGATCTGACTCCTCACGAAGACCGGATCGAGGTGTTTCAGGTCCACGCCGTCAAGCAGGATGCGTCCCCCAGCGGGGAGATAAAGGCGAAGGAGGAGTTTGGCCAGGGTGCTTTTTCCGGAACCGCTGGGGCCCACAATTCCCACGAAGGCCCCGGCCGGAACGCGAAAGCTCACCTCCCGAAGCACCTCCGGGGCTTCCGGCGAGTAGCGGAAGGAGACCCGATCAAAGACGATCTCCCCGCGCAGGCTCTGCATCCGTCGTCCCTGACCTTCTGCCTCCGGCGGGGTGCGCACGATGTCTCCCACCCTCTCCAGCGAGACCCGGGCCTGCTGGAAGTCCTGCCACAGCCGGATGAAGCGCAGAAGCGGGGCCGCAAGCTGGGAGGCAAACATCTGAAAGGCCACGAGCTGCCCAATGGTAAGCTGCCGCCCCAGAACCTCACCCACCCCCACATAGAGAATGGCCAGAATCATGAGCTTCTGGAGCGTCTGGGAGACGGTGTAGATCACATTGGCCAGATTGGCCACCCGGAAGGAGGAAAGAATGTAGTCTCCCAGAAAGTCGTTCCATTTACGGAGCATCCGTCCCTCGACCGTAAGGGCCTTTACGGTGAGGATCCCGGTGAGGGACTCCACCAGGAAGCTCTGGACCGCAGCCCCCTTCTGAAAACGCTCGTCAATAAGTCTTTTGAGCGCCGGGGCGGTGAGCACGGAGATGACCCCCAGGATCAGTACGAAGGCCAGGGCCACCAGGGTGAGCTTTACGCTGTAAAGGAGCATCACCGCCACGAACACCGCGGAGAAAAGAAGGTCCAGCACCGCCGAAACCAGAACGCTGGACATGAACTGTCGCAGGTTTTCCAGTTCCCTTATGCGGGCCACGATGTTGCCCACGGTCCGAAACTCAAAATAGCGAAAGGGAAGCCGCAGGAGATGGGCATAGACCCGTCCTCCCAGGCCGGCATCCACCTTGTTGGCCAGAAAATAGGAAAGGTAGTTGCGCAGAAAGGAGAGTATCCCGTCAAAGATCACCGCCAGGAAAAAGGCCAGCCCCACCACCCGGAGGGTGTTCAGGGCGAAATTGGGAAGCACCTTATCCACGATGATCTGGAGAAAGAGAGGGGTGACCAGGGCCAGGGCCTGAATGAAGAACGAGGCCAGAAGGATCTCCGAGATCGGCCCCCGGTAACGCAAAAACTCCCGCAGGAGCCAGGAGAAATCCGGACTGAAAAGGGCCCGCAGACCCCGGGGAGCCACCGGAATGGCCTCGCCGGTCCATTCCTGGGCGAATTCCTCCTCACCGAGGGCCTTAACCCGTTTTTCCAGGGGATCGAGGTAATAGACCCGCCCCTCCCTTATCCCCAGAACCGGAACATAAAGGAGGGTTTCTTCGCGCCTCAGGATTACGATCAGAGGAAACCCGTAGGCCTTTAGATCTTCGAGCCGGCGCAGGGTTCGGAGCCTGGCCCGAAAACCGGTGTCCCTCAGGATGTAGAGCAGCTCCTGCGGGGAAAGTTCGGTTACGGCATATTTGCGGCGGAGGGTCTCGACGTCGAGGTCTCGCTCGTGGAATCGCGCCAGGACCTCAAGGCTTACAAGTCCACTTTCCGTGTGGTACATCCACCAGGCCTCCGGGGTCGGTCTCCAGGAGAAGGAGTTTTTCCAGAAGGGCCAGGGTGTTCCGGGTTACCCTCAGGTCCCTTTCCACGGAAAGGAGGTCGCGTTCGAGTCGCAGCACATCGATTTCGCTGCGTCCGCCGAGCTTCCGCGCGGAAACGGCTATCCGGTGAAGTTTCCGGTAATGCCGGAGAAGATTTTCGTAAGACCTCAAACTGCGACGGGTACTTTCGTAGCGCAGACGCAGGTCCCGGATCTCCCGGGTCTTTTCCAGTTCCGCCAGGCGCAGGGCTTCCCTCTGCCGCTTCAACTCGTGAAGGGCTCGCACCCTTTCCCACTTCCGGTAACCTCCGTCGAAAAGAGGCAGGCTGAGAAATACACCGAAGGTGAAGGCCGTGGCCCGGGTTTCGTCCAGGGCCTCTCCCATACTTCGGGTGCTTGCTCCGTAAAGGTCGTAGCGGGCGTAGGCGGTGAGATCCGGAAGCCTTTCCCGTTCCGCGGCCTTTCGATTCTCCCGCAGGGCAAGCAGCCGGGCTCTTTCGGCCAGGTATTCCGGGCTGAGTTCAGGGGCGGGCTTCCCCTTCGGCTCCATCTCCGGACGGAGGGGCTCGAAGTCCTCTTCCGGGCCGAAAAACCTCCCGGTGTAGCGGGAAAGCGTGGAAAGTTCCCGGGCCAGTTCCGAGCGCAGGCGCTCCATCTCCCGGAGGTGGGCCTCTATCTCGGCCCGCGTGCGAATCACCTCCTCCCGGGCCAGTTCCCCTTTCCGGTAGAGTTCCTCCTCAAGGCGGGCGATCTCTTTAAGACGGGCGAGGATTTTGTCCGCGTATTCCAGCTTGATCCGGGTCTCCACCACGGCCCCGTAGGCCTGGGTTACCCGGCGCAGGAGCCGACGGACCTCGGCTTCGTGCCGGCAGGCGGCTTCCTTCCTCAGGTGCCGGTAATATTCCTTCTCCGGCCAGTTCTTGTAAAAGCTCGAAAGCCGGTATTCGGCGGAAAGATAAAAAGAATTGCGCCACTCATCGGGCTGCCCGCCAATGACCTCCCCTCCGGCGGTAACCACCCCAGAGGAGGGAAGCAGATTCTCGAAGCGCTCCATCCGGGCATTCAGGGAAAGCGATGGCCAGAAGGAACTCAGACTCCGGTGGTAGAGGGCGTCCCGGATGTAGATTTCCTCCCGGAGTATACGCAGCCGTGGTGAATAACGCAGGGCCTCGGCGAGCACCTCCCGATAGGTAACCGCATGAAGCGTTGAACTCCAGAACAAACTTACCGCCAGGGCAATCCCCGCCGCAAGCGGCCTCAAAGCCTATACCCCTCCCAGCACCATCCCCGGCTGCCGCAGGATCTGAACCGGGTTCGAAAAGTCCGTCCAGCTCCCCGCGATAATCTCCATCAGACCCTGATCTCCGATAAGTTCCCGGTACTTCCGTCCCAGATCCGTAACCCCGTCGTCCCGCAATCCGTTCACCGTCTCTACTATCTCGGAAATAGTTTCCCGGCTGAGATAGGCCCCGTCCTCAAGTTCAATCCACTCCACCCCGCCCCTGGCGAATTGATCCCGGATTTTCACATAGTCTCCTTCTCCGTACATCAGCACCAGATCCTCACCCCGCCGGAAGAACACCACCTCGTTTCGCTTGACCCCCTCTCCCAGGACCACGCGATTCGACTCGCCCTCAAAATATCTCTCTCCATCAACCGGCATCATTTCAGAAAATTCAAACATAAATCCGGGAATAAGGGGCGGCATTCCGGGCTGGCTTCCCGTTTCCTGGATTTCACCACCCTCTACCGGAACATTCAGGGTGGTATCCAGGATCACATCCTTTCCGTCACCGGGGTGGAAAATATAGGTATCGCTTCCCGGGCCTCCTTCGAGGATATCATCCCCCTTACCTCCCAGCAGGACATCTCTTCCTCCCCTTCCCTCTATACGGTCATTTCCCGATGTTCCCTCAAGAAAATCATCATAAGGACTCCCGTAAATAGGGTAGCCCCGGGCTTCTATGTCCTCGCCTTTAAGCCTTTTTCCGTCAGCAAATTCGAAGGAAAAATGCTCATAGACCCGAGGCCAACTGGCTATTCTTATCTCTTCCCCGTCCCCTAGATTGAAAATCATTTCATCTTTCTCGCGCGCAAACTCCACCTCTTCCCCTTTTATCCCGGTTCCGAAAACAATTTTGTTTTCCCCCTCCACATCCTGGATCCAATCCTGCCCATCCCCGGGTTTAAAAATATACGTATCATTTCCAGGGCCTCCCTCCAGATAATCATCTCCGGAACCTCCCACCAGGGTATCGTCCCCTTCCCCTCCGTAAATCCGGTCGTTACCACCCTCCCCGTAAATAAAATCTTTGCCCTCTTGACCAATTAAATGATCATCTTCTTCTGTTCCTCTCAGCACCAGTCCTTTCTCTTTTATGAACTCTTCCAGCGAAAAGACTCGCCCATCGGAAAACTCGATCCGGTCCACCTTGTGATCGTAAGCGTAACCCCAGTAACGCTCCCAGGACCACCACCAGTAAGGATCATCCAGATCCCTGAGGGTGAAATAACC
>DRMH01000070.1 GCA_011322625.1 Thermosulfurimonas dismutans
CCAGGGCGTTTACCTCCCGCCAGTCCACCCGGTGCGGAGAGACCTCCCGCGGCCCCCGGGAGAGATCGATCAGGAATTCGATGCGCCCGTCCTCGCCGTGCCGAGGCGGCTGCCCCCGGGCTACGATCAATCGGGACCCCTCCCTTACCGGCGGGTCCAGAAAATTCCTGAGCCCCAGGTCCTCCAACTGGGATCGGAATCGATAGAAGACCCGGGGCGAAAGCTCCTTGCCCGGGGGAGCCTCCAGCCAGGCCTCCAGCCCGTCCGGAGAAACCCTGAGCCGGTACCCCTCCTCCAGCGAGATGATCTCCCTCCCCACGACTTTAGAGTAGCAGATCTCCTGCGGGAATACAAAACCTCTCCTATCCCCTTTCTGGAATCCGGGTTAGAATCTCTATAATGGAAACCTTTTCCCTTACCGGGCTCTCCGAAGAGGAGGTCCGGAAACGACGGGAGCTTTACGGTCCCAACCGTTTGCCCCTGGTCCGGGGCCGATCTCCGCTGCGAATCTTTCTGGAACAGTTTCGTTCCCTTTTTATCTACGCCCTCCTCATCGCCGGTGGGGTCTCTTATTTTCTGGGAAAGATCCTGGACGCGGTGGTTATCTGGGCGGTGGTGGTGATCAATGCCCTGATCGGTTTCCTGCAGGAACTCAAGGCCGAACGCACCCTGGCCGGTCTGCAGGAATATCTGAGCCCCCGGGCTACGGTAATTCGGGAGGGGATTCGACGGGAGATCCCGGCCGAGGAGGTGGTTCCCGGGGATCTGCTGGTCCTGCGGGCGGGGATGAAGGTCCCGGCCGATGCCCGGCTTCTCGAGGCCCGCAATCTCACCGTGGATGAGTCCGCTCTTACCGGAGAGAGTTTCCCCCAGGAAAAATCCCCCGGGGATCTTCCGGAGGATCTTCCTCTGGCTGAGCGCCGGAACATGGTCTTTTCCGGGACCCTGGTGGTCTCCGGAGAGGGAACGGCCCTGGTTACCGCCATCGGAGCCCAGACCGAATTCGGGCGTCTGGCCCATATGATGGGCGAGATCCGGATCCCCAAGACCCCTCTCATGCAACGCCTGGAGGTCTTCACCCGCTGGATCAGCCTGGCCATCCTGGGATTGACCGGACTTACCTTCGGGGTGGGATATTGGCGGGGATTCGGCATGGAGGAATCCTTCATGGCGGCGGTGGCCCTGGCGGTCTCCGCCATTCCGGAGGGACTTCCGGTGATCCTCACCGTGGCCCTGGCCATGGGTGTAAAACGTATGGCCCGCCAAAAGGCCATCATCCGTTATCTTCCGGCGGTGGAAACCTTGGGAAGCACCACCATCATCTTCACGGACAAGACCGGAACCCTCACCGAAAACCGCCTCCGGGTGGAGGTCCTGGTGGATCCGGAGGGAAGGGTCTATTCGGCAAAGGAGGCCGCGGGGATCCCTTCTCTGAGACCGCTTCTTCGAGCCATCGCCTGGGTGCTGGAGGGCGGACATCCCGTGGATAGGGCGCTTGAGGAACTGGTGGCCTCCCCGGCCGACGGAAGGATCCTGGATCGGGTTCCCTTTGATTCTTCCCGAAAATACGCCGCCTTTCTGGTGGAGGAGGACCGGAAGCGCCGCTTGCTCCTCAAAGGAGCGCCGGAGATCGTCCTGGATCGGTGTGAGGGGAAGGAACCCCTCATGGAGCAGCTTTCGGACCTGGCCCGGCAGGGACTTCGTCTCCTGGCCCTGGCCTCCATGGAAACCGATGCTTCCGGGATCTCCGGCGACCTCCCGACCGGCGGATTTCGTCCCCTGGGTCTGGTGGGTTTTCGGGACCCTCCGCGCAAGGAGGCCGGCCCGGCGGTGCGCACCTGTCTGGCCGCAGGGATCCGGGTAAAGATGATCACCGGCGACCATCCTCTCACCGCGGAGACCATTGCCCGGGCAGTGGGGCTCTCCGGGCCGGCCGTCCCGGGAAGGGAGATCGAAGAGGCCTCCCCGGAAAGGATCCTGCAGTGGCTCTCCGAAACGGACGTGGTGGCCCGGGCCACCCCGCGGACCAAGTTAAAATTGATCGAGGTCTTCAAGGCCCGGGGAGAGATCGTGGCCATGACCGGAGACGGGGTGAACGACGCTCCGGCCCTTAAGGCCGCTCATATCGGGGTGGCCATGGGTAGCGGCACCGAGGTGGCCAAGGAAGCCGCGGATATGGTCCTCCTGGACGATAATTTCGCCACCCTGGTGGGAGCGGTAAAGGAAGGGCGCACCGTGTTCGATAACCTCCGGAAGACCCTGCTTTTCATCTTCCCCACCAACGGAGGCGAGGGGCTCATCCTGCTGGGAAGTCTTTTGGCCGCCTCGGTGCTGCCGGTCCTGCCGTTGCACATCCTCTGGATCAATCTGGTAACCACCGTGGCTCTGGCGGTGACCCTGGCCTTTGAACCCGCGGAAAGGGACCTCATGTCCCGTCCTCCCCGGCCCGGAAAGGCCCCTCTTCTGGATCGGGGACTGCTGCTCCAGATCGGGGTGGTCTCGGTGATCATGGCCCTGGTGGCCTGGGGAGGGTTTATCCTCTGGAAAAACCACGGGGGGCTGGCCCAGGCCCGGGCCCTTACCGTAAACCTCCTGGTCTTTATGGAGGCCTTTTATCTGCTCAATACCCGGTTCCTTTCCGCCTCCGCTCTTTCTCTGCGGAGGCTATGGACCGGAAATCCGGCCCTTATCCCGGGGCTTCTCACGGTCGTGGTGCTTCAGCTCCTTTTCACCTACCTGCCTCCGTTAAGACGGATCTTCGGCGTGGAGCCCCTGCCGGTGAAGGCCTGGGGGCTGATCCTGGCCGGGGGGCTCCTTCTCTTCCTGGCCGTGGAGGCCAAAAAATTCCTGCGCCGGGTGGCCGGGTCTTGACGCCCCGGGCCCGGGAATGAATATTCTTGGTATCCCATCCGAGGAGGGCAGCCGTGCGTCTGGCCATCATCAGTGACAGTCACGATCATATTCCCCATCTGCGAAAAGCCCTCTCCCTGGCCCGGGAGAAGGGAGCCGAGGTGGTCTTCCATTGCGGAGACCTCATTTCTCCCTTTATGGTTCCGGTGCTCGCGGAATTCCCCGGCCCGGTACATCTTATCCTGGGGAACAACCGGGGGGATCCCCATCTTCTGGAAAAACAGCTGGCCCGGTTTCCGCACATACACTTTCACGGAGAGTTTGCCTTTGTAGAGGTGGGAGGCCTGCGCATCGCCATGGTGCACTATCCGGAACTGGCCCGGGGGTTCGCCGCCACCGGGGAGTATGATCTGGTCCTCTGCGGACATACCCACGTATGGAAGACCCTGCAGGTGGGAGGGTGTCTGATCCTCAATCCCGGGGAACTGCTGGGCAAGGAAGGCCCCCCTACCCTGGCCCTTTATGATACGGAGGAGCGACGGGTGGAGAAGGTGGAATTCTGATGCGGGTGGCGGTGGATACCGGGGGGACCTTTACCGATTTTGTGGCCCAGGTCGGGGAGAGACTGGTAACCCTCAAGGTTCCCTCCACGCCGGAGGACCCATCCCGGGCCATTCTGGCGGGGCTGTCCCGTCTGGAAGAACTTACCGGCCAGCGGGTCGCGGAACTCCTGCACGGCACCACCGTGGGGACCAACGCCTTTCTCACCCGCAGGGGAGCCCGGGTGGCCCTTCTCACCACCCGGGGTTTTGAGGAGGTGATCTTCATCGGGCGCCAGGCCCGCCCGGAGCTCTACAACTTCTTCGTGGAAAAATCCCGTCCGGTGGTGGCGAGAAGCCTGGTGCAGGGGGTGCGGGAAAGGGTCCGGGCCGATGGGACCGTGGAGATCCCCCTCACCCAGGAGGAGATCCAGCGGATACGGCTCTGGGTAGAGCTCAAGCGCCCCGAGGCGGTGGCCATCTGTCTGTTACATGCCTATGCCTTTCCGGAACACGAAAGACGTCTGGGCCAGGCCCTGGCGGACCTGGGAATTCACCTCTCCCTTTCCTCGGAGATCCGGCCGGAGTTTCGCGAATTCGAGCGCACCTCCACCACCCTGCTCAATGCCTATCTGGCCCCGGTGATCTCCCGATATGTGGAAAACCTTTCCCGGGCCCTTCCCGGGGTCCGGCTCTTTGTCATGCAATCGAGCGGAGGGCTCATGCCGGCCGAGACGGCGGGGAAACGGGCCGTGCTGACCCTTCTTTCCGGCCCGGCCGGAGGGGTAATGGGAGCCCTGGCCCTGGCCCGAAAGCTGGGGTATTCCCGCCTGATCACCCTGGACATGGGAGGGACCTCCACGGATGTATCCCTGGTGGAGGGGCAACCCTCCTTTACCCGGGAGTACGAGATTGAGGGGCATCCGGTGGCTCTCCCGCTTCTGGACATCCACACCATAGGGGCCGGGGGCGGGTCCCTGGCCTGGTTCGATCCGGGAGGGGCGCTGCGGGTGGGGCCGCAGAGCGCCGGAGCCGATCCCGGCCCGGCCTGTTACGCCCGGGGAGGGACCCATCCCGCCGTAACCGATGCCCATCTGCTGGCCGGAAGACTCCTTCCCCATCGTTTTCTGGGAGGGAAGATGCCCCTTGACCCGCACCGGGCCGAAAGGGCGCTGGCGGAGCTGGCGACCCGAAAAGGTTATTCCCCGGAGGAACTGGCCCTGGCCATCCTCAATATTGCCAATACCAACATGGAGGCGGCCCTGCGTCGGGTCACGCTGGAAAGGGGGCACGATCCCCGACGGTTCGTGCTGGTAGCCTTCGGGGGAGCCGGAGCCCTGCACGCCGCGGAACTGGCCCAGCGGCTGGGAATTCCCAGGGTCATCGTTCCCCGCTTCTCCGGGGTCCTCTCCGCGCTCGGGATCCTCTTCGCCGAGCCCCGTTTCGATTTCTCCCGGGGACTCCGCCCGGGCCGCGACCCGGCCACCCCGGATTTCCTGGAAGGAAAACTCCGCGCCCTCCGGGATCTTGCCCTCTCGCGGGTAAAGGACCTGGGCTTTGCCCAAGGCGACCTTGAGGTACAAGAGGCCGTGGACCTGCGCTACGCCGGTCAAAGCTTTGAGATCACCGTACCCTTTACCCCGCAGCTTGCCGAAACCTTCCACCGGGAACACGAAAGACTTTACGGCTTCAGCCTTACGGAAAGGCCGCTTGAGGCCACCGCGGTTCGGGTCTCGGTCATCGTGCGGAGGAAGACCCCGACCCTTCCTGAGTTTTCCGGGGGAGAGCGCCTTTCACCCGTAGAGTTCACCTCCCTCCTTCTTTCTCCGGAAAAACGCACGCGGTGTCCGGTCTATCTCTGGGAGGAGGTGCCGGTTGAGGCCGAGATCCCCGGCCCGGCGTTAATCGTGGGGGACTTTGCCACGGTCTATGTCCCCCCGGACTTTAAGGCGGCCTGCGACCGCTTCGGACACCTGCACCTTTACCTCCCCTGATCCGGGATTATCTTTGAGAGAGGAAGGCACCAAGGCGCGAAATTTAAAGGAGGTGCGCTTTGATGGAAATAATTCTTAAAGATCAAGAAATCAGGCCTCTATTAGAAGAAATTCTCTGTAAATTGCTCTTTGAAAAAAAAAGATCTCCTTAAAGAGGTGATCACGGAAGTTATTGAAGATGTAGCCTTAAGCAGAGCCATAGCAGAAGGGAGAAAAAACAAGTTCGTAACTAAAGAAGAAGTGTTGGAGGAGATTGAAAGCAAACTCAAATGAAACTCAAAATAGAGGAAAGTTTTAAGCGGGACTTAAAGAAAATCAAGGATCGCTCTTTGCTTAAAGAGATAAAGTCCTTGATAAGCGAAATATATCGCTATTTTCCGTAGGGGGCCACCATGGAGCTCAAGAAGCTGGTAAGGATTTCGGATTACGAGTGGGAGGTCCCCCGGCAGGGGGAGATGCGGGTGCCGGGGAAGATCTTTGCCAGCCGGGAACTCCTGGAGGAGATGGATGAAAAGGTCTATGAACAGGTAACCAACGTGGCCTGTCTGCCGGGGATCGTCCGGGCCTCCATAGCCATGCCGGATGCCCACTGGGGTTACGGATTTCCCATCGGGGGAGTGGCGGCCTTCGACCCGGAGGAAGGGGGTATCATCTCCGTGGGCGGGGTGGGTTACGACATCTCCTGCGGGGTACGAACCCTGCGCACCGGGCTTAAGCGGGAGGAGGTCCTTCCGGTCCTGGAACGTCTGGTGGACGAACTCTTTCGCACCGTGCCCTCCGGCGTGGGGTCGGAGGGGGAGATCCGGCTCTCTCCGGAGAAGCTGGACCAGGTCCTGGTGGGAGGGGCGCGCTGGGCGGTGGAAAAGGGTTACGGAGAACCCGAGGACCTGGAATATATTGAAGAGAAGGGCTGTATGCCCGGGGCCGATCCCTCCTGCGTGTCTCTGGAGGCCAAGCGCCGGCAGCACCGGCAGGTGGGAACGCTGGGCTCCGGGAACCACTATCTGGAGATCCAGTACGTGGCCGAGGTTTACGACCGGCAGGCGGCGGAGGCCTTCGGTCTGGAGGAGGAAGACATCGTCATCACCATTCACTGCGGGTCGCGGGCCCTGGGGCACCAGATCGCCACCGACTATCTGCCCCTCCTGGCCAAAGCGGCCCGAAAATACGGCATACCCATCCGGGAAAAGGAACTGGTCTGCGCCCCCATCCATTCCCCGGAGGGGGAACGCTATTTTCGGGCCATGCTCTGCGGGGTGAACTGTGCCCTGGCCAACCGGCAGGTCATCACCCATCTGGTGAGGGAGGTAGTGACGGACTTTTTCAGGCACGCAAGGGTCACCCTGCTCTACGATGTAAGCCACAACACCTGTAAGGTGGAGGAACACGAGGTTGACGGCCGGAAGCGGCGGCTCTTTGTGCATCGTAAGGGAGCCACCCGGGCCTGGGGGCCGGGACGACCGGAACTGCCGCCGCGTTACCGCGAGGTGGGCCAGCCGGTGATCATCGGCGGCTCCATGGGAACGGCCTCCTACATCCTGGTGGGCACCAGGGAGGGAGAGGCCAAGGCCTTCGGGTCCGCCTGCCACGGAGCCGGACGCAGCATGAGCCGGCACCAGGCCCTCAAACGTTTCCGCGGCGAACGGGTCATCGAGGACCTGCGCCGTAGAGGCATCATCGTCCGGGCCAAGAGTAAACGGGGAGCGGCGGAGGAAGCCCCGGAGGCCTACAAGGATGTGACCCGGGTCATCGAAGCCACCTGTCGGGCCGGACTCACCCGGAAGGTGGTGAAGCTCCTCCCCCTGGGCTGTATAAAGGGTTAAATCGTTGATCCTTTAGTCGTTTTTTAATATCCTGATCCTGTGAAGCGATTATTTCTTTTGAGTCTGGGCCTTTTCCTGATAACCGCGGCCCTTCCGGCCTTCGGACGGGAGATCGTACTGGCGGTTCTGGCCAAACGCGGCCCCCGGGCCACGGTGAAACGCTGGCAACCCCTGGCGGACTACCTTTCCCGTAAGACTCCCTATCATGTTATCCTGCGGCCCCTTTCCTTTGAGCAACTAAAACGGGCCGTCCGCCTGAGAGAGGTGGATCTGGTCCTGGCCAATCCGGCCATGTACGTAGAATTCGAGACCTGCTGCGGCCTTTCCCCCATCGTGACCATGAAGAACCTGAAGTTCGGGAGGGTGTATTCCCTTTTCGGAGGGGTGATCTTCGCCCGGGCCGACCGGAGGGATTTACGCAACCTTCACGATCTCAAGGGGGCCCTGATCGGGGCCGTGGATCCGGATTCCTTCGGGGGATGGCTCATGCAATGGCGGGTGCTCAAGGAGGCCGGCCTGCGGCGGAGGAAGGACTTCCGGGTACGTTTTTACGGCACGCATGACGCCGTGGTCTATGCGGTGCTTAAGGGCGAGGTCGATGCGGGGTGTGTGCGCACGGACACGCTCGAGACCATGGCCCGGGAGGGAAAGATCCGTCTCCGGGACTTCAAGGTCCTGCACCGGGTATATCCTCCGGGCTTCGATCTCCTGGTGAGCACGGAACTGTATCCGGAATGGCCCCTGGCCCGCAGTCCCCGCCTCCGCGACGAGATCGCCGAGGTCATAGCCTCGGTGCTCCTGGCCCTTCCCAAGGATTCTCCGGTGGCCCGCCGGACCGGAGCGGCCTGGACCATTCCGGCCAACTATCAGCCGGTACACGCGTGTCTGCGCTATCTGGGGGTGGGACCCTATGCGGAACTCGCCGCCCGGGCCCTGCGTAAGGCCCGTCAGCGTTATCTCCTGATCATAACCGGGCTGCTCATCTTCTCCCTCTCCGGGGTTCTGGTCATCTGTTATATCCTTTCCCTCCATCACCGCCTGAGAAAGGCCTATCTGGATCTCTCCCGACACCGGGATCATCTGGAGGAAGAGGTCCGAAAACGCACCCGTTCTCTGGAGGAGGCCCTCCGGAAACTCCGGGAGGAGAGGGAGAGACTGGAGGTGGTGCTCTCCGCGCTGGCCGATGCGGTGGTGGCCACGGACGTGGAGGGACGCATCACCCTGCTCAACGCCTCGGCCGAAAGGATCCTGGGGCGTAAGGCCCAGGAGGTGGTGGGTAAACCCTTCTGCAAGGTCTTCTCCCTGGAGCCCACCTCCTGTAAGGATCTGGAAGAACTCTCCTCCTCGGAGAAGGCCTCCTATCTGGAGGAGGTCCCCATCCGGCTCCCCGGGGGAGAGGAGGCCTACTTCGAGGTGGTGGCCCATCCGGTGTGTGACGAGGAGGGAAAGATGGTGGGAAGGGTGGTGGTGTTTCGGGACATCACCCTGAGGAAACGCCTGGAGGAGGAAGCCCGGCGCACCACCCAGCTGGAGACCCTGAGCATCGTATCCTCGGGGCTGGCCCATGATTTTAACAACCTTCTGGCCACCATCAGCGGTTATCTGGAGGTGCTCAAACTCAAGTTTCCCTCCCCCGAGATCCAGACCCTGGTGGAAAAGGCGGAGAAGGCCTGTCTTACCGCCCGCACCCTCACCCGGGAGCTCCTCACCTATACCAAGGGCGGAGCCCCGGTAAAAAAGGCGGCTTCGCTGGAAAAGATCGTCCGCGAGGCCCTCGAATTTGCCCTGGCCGGTTCGGGTATCCGGATCCATCAGGAATTTCAGGCCCGCTTCCCGCCCCTTCAGCTGGATGCCGAACAGCTGACCATCTGTCTGCACAACATCTTCCTCAACGCCCGACAGGCCATGCACGACCGGGGAGAGATCTTTGTGACCCTCCGGCAGGAAGGGAACGAGGCCGTTATCGAGATCCGGGATACCGGACCGGGTATTCCCGAGGAATTACAGGCGAAGATCTTCGAACCCTTTTTCTCCACCCGCGAGGGAGGCTCCGGGCTGGGGCTTTATACCTGTCGGAGGATCATCGAGGCCCACGGGGGGCGCATCGAGGTGGAATCCAGGCCCGGGGAGGGGGCCCTTTTCCGCCTTCGATTGCCGCTGGTCCCGGCTCGGGCCGAGGAGAGGCGGCGGGAATCTCCACCTCAGGCCGCGGATGGGGAACCTCTCCGCCGGATCCTCATCCTGGATGATGAAGAGGGGGTGCGGGAATCCATGGCCGAAATCCTGCGTCTGCACGGTTTTGAGGTGGAAACCGCGGCGGAGGGAAGGGAAGCCTTAGAGAGGTTCCGTAAGGCCCTTTCCGAGGGCCGGCGCTTTGACCTGGTGATCCTGGACCTCACGGTTCCGGGAGGATGGGGAGGAAGGGAGGTCCTTCCGGAGCTACGCAAACTGGACCCGGGGGTGCGGGCCCTGGTGGCCAGCGGTTATTCCCAGGATCCGGTGGTGAGCAAACCCCGGGAATTCGGGTTCGACGGGGCCCTGCTCAAGCCCTTTACCGCCCAGAGTCTGGTCTCGGAGATCCATCGGATCCTGGAGAGAGAAAATCCTTCCGAATGAGTTCCGCGGCTTCCCGGAGGTCCTGAGCCACCAGATGGGGGCGGAGGCCCTTGGCGGGGAGGACATATTCCAGTTCTCCGCGACCGTAGCCGGTGAGAACCAGCACCCCCCGGGCCCCCACCCGCCGGGCCAGTTCCAGGTCCACCCAGCGGTCTCCCACCACCCAGGCCCGGGAGAGATCCAGGTTTAGTTCCTCGGCGGCCCGGAGGATCAGGCCGGGATTGGGTTTTCGACAGACACAGCGGGCCTCGGGGGCGTGCAGGCAGACATAGATTCCGTCCACCTCCGCACCCTGGGCGGCCAGACGCCGCAGCAGTTCCCGATGCACCTCGTGCACCAGGGTCTCCGGGAAATATCCCCGGGCCGGCCCGCTCTGATTGGTTACAATGACCACCGCCAGACCGGCCTCCCGAAGACGTCTTATCCCCTCGGCCGCCCCGGGGATGAGCCGCAGCCGGGAGATATGATTGAGATACCCCACCTCCTCGTTTATGGTTCCGTCCCGATCCAGGAAGACCACCGGTCGTTTCAGCATTCCGCCACCTCCAGTGCGGCCAGGAGGACCTCCTCTACGGAGATCTCCCGGAGACAGAGATAGTGTCCCTCCGGGCAAGTCCTTTTAAGGCAGGGACTACAGGGGAGGTCTTTGCGGATCACCACCGCGCGGGGATTAAGGGGTGCGGTGGCCCGGGGATCGGTGGAGCCGAAGAGGGCCACCTGGGGCCTGCGCAGGGCCGCCGCCACGTGCATGAGCCCGGAATCATTGGATACGAAGACCGCGGCCCGTTCGATCACCGCGGCGGCTTCGGCCAGGTCGGTCTTTCCGCAGAGGTTAAGGACCCGGGGGAGATCCCGGGCCAGTTCCTCCCCGGCGCGGGCCTCCTCGGCCCCTCCGAGCAGGACCACGGAGAACCCGCGCCGACAGAGTTCGGCGGCCAGGGCCCGAAAACGCTCGGGAGGCCAGCGTTTGGCCGGACCGTAGGCTGCCCCCGGGGCCAGCACCGCCAGAGGAAAGGTTAACCCCCGCAAGAAACGGGCGGCCCGATCCCGGGATCTCCGGGAAAGCACCAGTTTCAGGTCCCGCTCCTCTATCTCCTCCCCCCAGCGGGAGATAAGCTCCAGATAGTAATCCCTCTGGTGCAGGGATACATCGGGACGGGGGATCCGCCGGGTCAACAGCAGGGATCTCCCGTCGGTGGCATAGCCCACCCGTTCCGGTATCCCGGCCAGGAAAAAGATCAGGGCCGAGGAGAAGGAATTGGGCAGGAGAAGCCCCCTCTGGAACCCGTAAGCCCGAAGTTTCCGCGCGGTTCGAAGGACCCCCCATCTTCCGTTTTCCAGCGGGATGAAACCCCTCACCCCGGGAAAGGAGGTCAGAAGCGGCTCCAGGAACCCCCGCCCGAGCAGGAAAAATTCCTCCCTCCGGGCCAGAGCCGAGAGGACCGGCGTGGCCATTACCGCATCCCCCAACCAGTTGGGAAGCCTCACCACCAGCACGGTCCCTAGCTTACCATGCCCCGGCCCCCGGAAAAATTCCCCCCTATTTCCTATCTTGACAATAGGAATTGGGAAGGTTATTTTCCTACTAGAATACTAGAGTAAGGTGGAGGCCATGAAGTTCGTGGAGAAGATGCAGGCCGATGTCACCGTGGATCTGGTTTATCGCATGTGTCCCATGCATCTCCTGGAGCCCGAGGAGTTCTTGAAGGAACTGGAGGTGGGTCAGATCCTGGAGATCCTTACCGACTACGACGGGGCCCTGGAGGATATCCCGGCCTGGTGCGCCAGGAAAGGTCAGGAGTTCCTGGGACTTAAGGAGGATGAGGGGTTCTTCCGTTTTTATATCAAAAAGGTTCGGGACACCGAAAAACATCCGGAGTTAAAGAAATGAAGGAAAGGATCATTTATCTGGACCATGCCGCAGCCACCCCGGTTCTTCCGGAGGTATGGGAGGCCATACAACCCTATTTTCGGGATCGGTTCTGGAATCCCTCCGTGGTTTACGACCTGGGGAGCGAGATCCGGGAAAAGATCGAGGAGGCCCGAGCCCGGGTGGCGGATCTCATCGGGGCCGAGGCCGGAGAGATCATCTTCACCTCCTGCGGGGCCGAGGCCAATAATCTGGCCATCAAGGGGCTGGCCCTGGCCCACAGCCAAAAGGGCCGGCGTATCCTGGTCTCGGCCATCGAACATCACTCCGTTCTCAATAGCGCCCGCTTCCTGGAACGACTGGGCTTCGAAATGGCCCTCATACCGGTGGATGAAAAGGGGCGCGTGAACCCCGAAACCCTGCAGAAGATGCTCACCCCGGACACGGTTCTGGTCTCGGTGGCACACGCCAGCAACGAAATCGGCACCATCCAGGACATACGCACCCTGGCCGAAATCGCCCACGCCAACGGTTCCTTCTTCCATACCGACGCCGTGGCCTCGGTGGGGCAGATCCCGGTCCGGGTGCAGGAACTGGGCGTGGATCTACTCACCCTTTCCGGGATCAGTCTGGGAGCACCCAAAGGGGTGGGAGCCCTCTATCTTCGCAAAGGGCTCCGGATCATGCCCCTTATTCACGGGGGCATCCAGGAAAGAGGCTGGCGGGCCGGAACAGAGAACGTACCCGGAATCATCGGGCTGGGAGTAGCAGCCCGAATCCTGAAGGAACGTCTCCCCCGCAAGGGACCCTACCTCCGGAGGTTGCGAGATCGCCTGGTGGAAGGGGTCCTCTCCCGGGTCCCCCGAACGTACTATACCGGCGATCCGGAGAGAAGACTCCCGGGACACGCCAGCTTCTGTTTCGAGGGCATCGAGGGCGAGGCCTTGGTCTTTACCCTGGCTGCATACGGAATTTACGGAAATACCGGCTCCGCCTGCGCCTCCAAGGCCCTGAAGACCTCGCCCGTTCTCCGGGCCATCGGTCTTCCCGAGGTGGTGGCCCAGGGATCCCTGGTACTTACCCTGGAGGAATGGAACACCGAGGAGGAGATCGAACGGGTCCTCGAGGTCCTGCCTCAGGCCGTGGCCCGATTGCGGGCCATGAGTCCGATCTGGAAAGAATAAAAAGCACAAGGAGGAGGTCCATGTTCACGGAGAAATATACGGAAAAAGTCCTGGAACACTTCACTCATCCCCGCAATATCGGAACCCTGGAGGATGCCGATGGGGTGGGCGAGGTGGGTAATCCCGCCTGCGGTGACATGATGACCTTTTATATCAAGGTGCGGGATGGACGCATCGTGGATGTGAAATATAAGACCTTCGGATGTGTGGCCGCCATTGCCGTGGCCAGCGTGGTCAGCGAGATGGCCAAGGGCCGAACCCTGGAGGAGGCCAAGGCCCTCCGGAACGAAGACATCGCCCGGGAACTGGGCGGGCTCCCCAAACAGAAATGGCATTGCTCGGTGCTGGGAGCCAAGGCCTTAAAGGAGGCCATCCTGGATTACGAGGCCCGCATCTCCGGCCAAAGCCGGGAAAAAGGCCCACAAAAACCCCGCCGAAAACAGACCTGTCCGGATTGCGGGATCGAAAACCCCATCACCGCGCGTTTCTGTATGCAGTGCGGAGCCCCTCTGGAGAAGGAGTCCTAGGTCCCGGCTCGAAAAAGGCGTTTGAGCACCAGGGTGGCGTAAGAACCGCGGGGAAGAAAAAAACGCAAACGCACGGTGCGGGGATCCTCGAAACGAAAGCTCATCTCCCGGGGAAAGACCACCGCCTCGCGCGGATAGGTCTTAAAGACCAGCCCCCGCACCAGGGTCCTCAGACGGGAAAGGTCCTCGATCCCCTCCCGGCGAAGCACCTCCTGATAGAGGTCCCGCCACCTTTCGGAAAGACGAAGTCGGGGACTGGGAAGGGGAAGCTTGAGGGTAAAGAGTTCGCTTTCCCCCGGCGGAAGCTCCCGATAAAAATAGAGTTCCCCCAGAAGATAGGATAACCGAAAATGCACCAGACCCCTCTGAAGCAGATACAGCTTCAGGATCTCGTTCCAGAGATAGGCCTGATAGGCGTGGGCCAGCAGGAGAAGGTATTCCCTGTCCACCAGGGCGAAGGCCCTTTTGAAGGTGCGTTTGCTGGGGCGGTGGGAGGAGAGAAACTCCAGAAGCCGTTTTTCCCACGGACTGGGAGCCAGCTCCAGGCAGGGGGCCACCCGAGGCCAGTGCCGACGCAAACATTCCCGGAAGGATGCGGTGCGTTGGTACTCGTACTGCGAGCCCTCGACCAGAAGAAGATAGAGGGCCTTTTCATAGTTGCCGCACACGGCCTCACGGGCGGCAAAGCCCCGGCCGTGACGTACCGAACCGAAACGCTGTTCATCGAAATAATTGGGGATCCCGTACCGGGATACCGCCTCCATCTCCCGGGCGAGTTCCTCCTCGGACCGATCCACCTCCCGCACGGTGATCTCGAAGAGATTGCCCTGTAATCGCGCCTTGTTCATGGGAGAGGAGACCTGGCCCAGGTACTCCAGCCGCCAGCCCCGCCCCTGGAGATCCCTCCGGGGGCCCCGGGGAATGGTCACGAATTGATAGGCCACGGCGTGGCGGTCCTTGAGCCCCCCGTAACCGATAAGATCCTGCCGCAGACGCAGACGCCGGGCGATCTCCCCCAGAACATCCCAGGTGGTAAGGTCCTTCTTCCAGAGTCGATAGAGGGCATATTCCCCCTGTCCCTCGGGATGGATGTCCGCCACCTCGTACACCACAAAGTCCTCGGGACGGGCCTTGATCCGCATGCGTGGCCCCCTGATTTTTGCTAAACTCAAAGGTATATCATGCCCGAAGATCAGGTATTCCTGAAAAAACGCCTGGCCGAGTGCGAGGAGGAGCTCGCCCGCACCCGGGAACTCCTTCTTATAGACCCGATTACCGGTTTTTTCAACGAAAGGGGATTCCTGCGAGCCCTGAACGCGGAAATGTCCCGGTGTCTGCGGGAGGGGTATTTTCTGGCCCTGACCCTCCTTGAGATCCAGGGCCTGGAGGCGGTGGAGGGGGTCTTCGGGGTCTTTGGGGTGCAGAAGATCCTGAGTTTCCTGGCCGAACACCTCAAAAAACACCTCCGGGTTTACGATCTGCTGGGAACCACCTCGCGGAACATCTTCTGGATCGCCACCCCCATAAAACGGACCGGAGAAGGGGCCCGCATCGCCCAGCGCATCCAGGAACTGGTGGAGGATCTGGTCTATGACGACGGGAAACTCACCTTTCCGGTGCGCACCACCCTGATCACCCGGGTACTGTGCGGCGGCTCCCCCTCCGCGGAACTCCTGCACCAGACCCTCAAACTCCTGCCCAAGGCCCGTCTGGCCCGGGAACCCCTGGTCATCCTGGGCAGCGAGAGTCCGGAACAGAAAAGCCTGGAACAGAAGATCTTTCGGGCCATCGTGCGGGGAGAACTGGCCGTGGCCCTTCAGCCGGCCGTAAATATTCGCACCGGAAAGGTGGTCTTTCATGAGGTCCTAGCCCGTTTCATCTCCGAAGAGGGAACCGTCTCCGCCGGGACCTTCCTTCCCTCGGTGGAGGGCCTGGGGCTCTTCGAGGACCTGGATCGGCAAATCCTTTACAAGGCCCTGGTTCTCCTCAGGAACACCCCGGAGATAGGTCGGGTGGCCGTAAATATCTCCCCGGAATATGTCCTGGGAAATCTGGCCCAGGATCTCCTCTCCTGGATCCGCGAGCTGGATCTCTACCCCCAGGATGTCATCCTGGAAATCCATCCCAAAAGCACCGTCCCTCCCTTAAGCCTCTTCCCCAAACTGCATTTCTTAAAGGGCGAGGGGTTCTCCCTGAGCCTGGATAAATTCGGAAACGAAGGGGTATATCTTTCCTTTCTGCGGGACATTCCCTGGGATATGGTCAAGGTGGACGGGGGATGTATCCGGGGATTGATCACCAACGAGTTCGATCGCCGGGTCCTGGGGTTCCTTTCCGACTGCGCCCTGTTACAGGGTTTTAAGCTCGTGGCCGAACAGGTGGAGGAGGAACGCATCCTGCGGGAACTTACCCGCTACGGAATCTCCTACGCGCAGGGGTTCCACTGCGGGGAACCGGAACTCATTCCCGAAACCCGCTACGTAAAACCTCCCGGGCCGACAGGGCATCACAGGCGGGGATAACGAAGGCGTTTAACCGTCTGGCGCACCGGGATACATTGATGATCCTTAAGACAGTAGTACAGGGTTACCCCCACTTCCACCTCCCGGGTGTCCGGAGGCAGGGTAAAGAGGAAACGTTCCGGACGGGAGAGTCGCGGAGGCAGGGAGAGATCCAGGATCTCCTTGATCTGCCAGGCCCCGTAACGCATCCGCCCCTGGATATCCAGACCGACCTCGAAGTATTCCCTTTTGCCCCGGTACCAGACCTTTCCGGTGGACGGATCCTTGGCGGTCACCTCCAGGACCACCTTGCCGGACCAGAATCACCCATCCGGTATCCGGTGCCCGGCCCGGTTGATCAGGGTGACCTCCACGTCCACCGCCGGTACCCACTCCTCCACCCCGTAGCGGAACCCCCGGATCTCCGCGTCCAGCCCCAGACCCTCTCGCAACATGTCCAGATCGTGGGCCCCGGGGAACCGGTGCCCCCGCCCCGGAGGGTACATGTGACATTCCTGACAGGTCTTCCGCCCTCCCAGGGCGATATATCCATGATAGTAGCTCTGAGAGAGGGTATTGCACATGGTCTTTTCGCCGTCTGAGGCCACGTAGATCCCGTGGCACCAGGCGCAAAAGGCCGCGGTCTTCAGAGTGGGGGCAAAGGCCGTGGCATGGGGGGCCTTCACCTTCTTCGGATTGGAGGTGTAAATGGTCTGGGGATCGGGTTTCCCGAACAGGCCCGGGGAGGCCCGATACACCACGATATTATGACAGGCATAACAGGTGATATTGAGACGGGAGAGCCGGGAATACGCCTTCCGGAAACGGACCTTGTCCCCGGATTCCCGGGCCTTCTGCGCCTCTATAAGCATGCCCACTATCTCCAGGGCCAGACGATCCGTGGCATAACGGATCTGCGGTAGATGACAATCGAAACACTTGAGCATCTCCTTTTTGTTCAAAGGCTTCTGCCACTCCTTGGGTATCCCCACCGCAAAAAAACTGGCCATGCGCTTGATGGAATCCACCAAGGAACGGGCGTGATAGGATTGCTCCCATTGATGATAAACCCGGGGATGACAGGCCTGACAACGCCGGGAACTGAAGGTCTGCACGAATTCATCAAAATTATCTATTAATTTATCCTCCGGAAAAATGAGTTTTTTAGCCGGAGCCCGAAGAGGGAATATCAGCCAGAAAAAACAGACAACTACCGCTCCACGGGCTAGGGTTTTTCTCATATTTATAAACCTCCGGCCCTGATCATCCCTTCCTTCCATTAAAATTCATTGAAAGGGTTCCTGTCAATAAGCGGCCTCCGGGAACCGGTTCGGCCCTAACGTCGCAGGATATTCAGGATCAGGGTCAGAAGCAGACTCAGGATCAGACAGGTAACCAGCGGAAAATAGAAGGTAAAATTCCCTTTGCGGATGAGGATGTCTCCGGGAAGACGGGGAAGCTGGCTGAGTTTGGGAAGGAAGAGGGTCAGGGCTCCGGCCAGGATGAGAAAGATTCCGAAAAGGATGAGCATCTTTCCCATTTCCGCCAGGGGATTCATGCCCTCCTCCTTCGGCGAAGTTTTTTGTCGTAGCGTTCCTCCTCGCTGAAGATACACCCGCAGTACGGCTGGCGGTAGATCCCCATCTCCCGGGCTTCCCTCTGGCCTTCGCCGTAGCCCTCCCGAAAATCGCGATAGAGAAAGCTCAAACCGAAACGTCGGGCCAGGGTTTCCCCTATGTCGCGAATCAGTTCATGCTGCTGGAAGGGGCTGTAGAGGAGGGTGGTGCTGAAGACCGGATATCCCTCCTTTCGGGCCAGGGCGGCGGTCTCGCGCAGGCGCAGGTAATAACAGACCTCACAGCGGTCCTCCTCCCGGAAGACCACCTCCCGCAGAAAATTTCTCAAGCCGTAGTCCCGGTGCCAGATGACCTCCAGATGGCGCCTTTCCGCCACCTCCCTCAGGGCTCCCATCCGTTTGCGGAACTCCCGGTAGGGATGGATATTGGGATTGAAAAAGAACCCCACCGGCTCCAGGCCCTCCTCCCGGAGGACCCGCAGGGGGTAAAGGGTGCAGGGACCGCAACAGGTATGCAGCAACAATTTTCCTCTCCTCACGTCCTAAAATTTAACCCGGAAAGATCCGGGGAGAAGACCCTTGACCTGCATCAAGGACCGCAGCGCCCGCGGGTTTTAGATTGGGGTTAGGAGGAAACTCAGGGGTCCCTGAGACGGGCCCGAGGAGGTAAGAGGATGCGCTGTCCCGGTCAGGATACCCGTTACTGGAAGGAAGATGCCATCTTTGAGGTTCCGTGTCCGTTCTGCGGGCGGGAGCTGGAATTCTTCAAGGACGACACCAGTCGCCGGTGTCCCTCCTGCGGTCGTCAGGTACCCAATCCCCGCCTGGACTTTAGCTGTGCGGCCTACTGCAAGTATGCGGAACAATGTCTGGGCAACCTGCCCCCGGAACTCCTGGCGCAGCGAAAGGAGCTCCTGCGGGAACGGATAGGTCTGGCCCTTAAAAAGATCCTCGCCGAGGATTTCGCCCGTCTGGAGGGGATCCTCCATCTGGTTCAGCAGGTGGAGGCCCTGCTCCGGGTACGCCGAACCTCCCCGGGGATCTCTCTCCTGGCTGCCTATCTCTTTCCTCTGGAAGAGGAGGAAAGGGAAGAGGTCCTTTCCCGGGCCAATGTCCCGGAAACCCTGCGGCGGGAGATCCTGGAATTCCTGCGGGAACTTCCGCCCGAGCCCGCACCGGAAGACTTTATAAAGGAGGAAGACCATGCCCAAAACCCTGCGTAAGATCATTGAGATAGACGAGGAACTCTGTGACGGTTGCGGTCAGTGTGTGACCGCCTGTGAGGAGGGAGCCATCCAGATCATAGACGGCAAGGCCCGTCTGGTGGCGGAAAAGCTGTGTGATGGACTGGGGGCCTGTATCGGGGAATGCCCCCGGGGAGCGCTACGCATCGTGGAACGGGAGGCCGAACCCTTTGACCACCGGGCGGTGGAGGAACATCTGCAACGCCTCCGGGAGGAGACTCCCTCTCTGGGTCTCGCCTGCGGATGCCCGGGTAGCCAGGTACAGGAATTTTCCGCCGCTTCCGGCCCGGCGGTGTCCGGAGATATTCCCTCGGCCCTGACCCAGTGGCCGGTTCAGATCCGGTTGATTCCTCCCACCGCTCCCTTTCTCCGGGGAGCGGATCTCCTGGTGGCGGCGGACTGTGTGCCTGTGGCCTATCCGGCCCTGCACACCCGACTGCTCCCGGGGAAAAAGATCCTCATCGGGTGTCCCAAATTCGATCCGGCCGAGGAATACGTGGCCCGGCTGAGTGAGATCTTCCGCCAGGCCCAACCCCGTAGCGTAACCCTGGCCATCATGGAGGTCCCCTGCTGTCGGGGAATGGCCATGATCCTGACCGAGGCCCGCAGGGTCGCGGGCACGGATCTCCCCATCCGCACCCTGGTGATCAGCTCCCGGGGAGAGATAATCCGGGAGGAAGAACTATAACTTCCGGGAGGAGGGAGCCGATATGGAATGGACGCCGGAGGCCGAGGCCTGGTTGAAGCGCGTGCCCTTCTGGGTAAGGAAAAGGGTGCGCCGGGCGGTGGAGGACTGGGCCGCCTCCCGGGGAAAGACCCGCATCACCGAGGCCGATTTCCTTAAGGCCCGGGAGGAATTGAGGGACAAGGCCGCGGAAACCGGGGAAGGATACACGGTGGAGACCTGTTTCGGCGGAGCCGGATGCAAAAACGCCCTCACCGACTCGGCCCCTCTGCTCCGCCGGGTGGAGGATCTCCTGCGGAAGGCCGATTTAACCTCCTTCCTGAGGGAGAAGGTCGGAGGGCCCCTCAAGCACCATCATCAGTTCCGGGTGGCCTTTTCCGAATGTCCCAACGCCTGCTCCCGCATCCATATCGCCGATTTCGGGCTAAACGGTCGCATACGACTGGAGGTGGAGCCGGGCCTGTGCAGTTTCTGTGAATCCTGTCTGGAGGTTTGCGAGGAGGAAGCCCTGCGTCTGACCGAGGCCGGTCCGGTGGTGGAGGAGACACGCTGTGTGGCCTGCGGGGCCTGCACCCGGATCTGTCCCACCGGGGCCCTGCGGGAGGTGGAACGGGGCTATCGCATCCTGGTGGGGGGAAAACTGGGACGCCGACCCCGCCTGGCCACCGAGATAGTCCCCCTGGCCCGGGAGGAGGAAGTGCTCCGGATCCTGGAGAGGGTGCTCCGCATCTATCGGGAAGAGAATCGGCGCGGAGAGAGACTGGGAGCGATCATAGAGCGTCTGGGCTGGGAGGAGTTTCGGAAAAGAGTCCTAGAATAAATTCGAAAACGAAAGGACGCAGCCTCTGCACCCACATAATATGGAAATAGGTCCGGTTCCCCTCCGTGCGTACCCTTCGGGTAATCCCCAGCAGACCGAAATTGAAGGTCCGGCCCCGGCCCTCCAGGGTGCCCCGCAAATAAAGGGGAAAGGCCTCCTTCTCCGGGGAGAAGACCCGGTTCATATAGATACAGGCCCCGCCCCGCGAGATGTCCCTCAGGGTGAAGATCTTCCCCGGAGAGGACATGAGTTTCTCGAATTCATCCACCACGTTATCCGTCTCGTCGATGATGAGGTCATAAACATAGCCCTGCTCCAGGTCCCGAACCCCTTCCTGCGAGAGGTTGGTATCGCGCAGGAGAAAATATCTGCCGGAAAGAAGGGGCTCGAAAAGGGAAAGGGGAAGAGGGGTAAAGAAGACCGCTCTTTCCCCCGGAGGAACCAGGCGTTCCTCCACCCGGGGCTCCAGGAACTGAACCTGAAAGACCTCCTTTTCCACGGCGCGCACCAGGGCCTGGAACACGTAGCGGGTGGTGGAAGAGGACACCACCAGCAGGATATTCTCGGGGGGTTTTACCGGGGGTACCGGTCCGGTGAAACGGATGAGCGCGGCCTTATCCACGGCCTTGATCACCCGGGCCGGAAAGACCTTACCCGAGGAGAAGACCAGCACGATCTTTTGGCCGCTTAAGATCTCGTTGCGCAGGTCCGGGGGTAACTCCCGGATGCTTCGTACCTGGATGTTCTTGCGGTAAAGGGTCTCACGAAGATAGGCGGGAAGGAGAATCTTTTCGGGCATCTCCCGTCTCCTCAAGGAATTGAACGAAAAAGGGAAGCTCCAGACCGTAGCGTTCCAGAAGGTCCCGATCGAAGAGGACCTCTTGGGGTGGACCCTGATGCACCACGCGTCCCTGATAGAAGAGGATCACCCGGTCGGCCACCTCATAGGCGGCTTCCAGATCGTGCGTGGCCAGGATCTTGGTCTGACCGAGGTTCCGCATCAGATCCACAAAACGTCGGCGGGAACGGGGATCCAGGTTACTGGTGGGCTCATCCAGAAGGAGCACGCGGGGTTGCATGGAAAGTACAGTGGCCAGGGCCACCCGGCGCTTTTCCCCGAAACTCAGATGATGCGGACTTCGGTCCTCAAACCCGGAAAGCCCCACCCGTTCCAGGGCCTCCCGGACCCGACGGGCCACTTCCTCCTCGGGAAGACCCATCTGCCGGGGGCCGAAGGCCACATCCTCGAAGACGGTAAGGGAAAAGAGTTGATCGTCCGGATTTTGAAAGAGAAAACCTATTTCCAGACGCCGGGGATCCTGCAGCCCTCTCAGGGGCTCTCCCCGGTAAAGCACCGTGCCCTCGGCGGGATAGAGCCCGGCCATACAGAGGAGAAGGGTGGATTTTCCGGCCCCGTTGGGACCCACGATGACCAGGGTCTCCCCCTCCAGGATCTCAAGATCCACCCCCCTCAGGGCCTCCTGTCCCTCCGGATACCGGTAACGAAGACCCTTTACCTGAAGGATCTTTTCCGCGGACAACCTTAAATCCTTTCCAGTCGAGCGAATTTAAGGTGCAGGGTCTTTTCTCCGTGCCCCAGAAAATAGACCCTTACCTTGTCCTGGCTCAGGACATCGCGAATCTCTCCCTCTCCGAAACGCGGATGCCAGACCACATCTCCCGGACGAAAGGCTCCCTCGGCCATTTCCTCCTCGCCAGGTGCTTCCTCCCGGGGTTCCCGATAGACATCGTAAAGATGAGAGGGCAGCTCCTCCAGAAACCGGGAGGGTTTGAGGATTACCCGCCCCTCACCCGGCACGTATCCGGTTACCGGATGGGTGAGATAGAGGTTTTCCCGGGCCCGGGTAACCGCCACATAAAAGAGTCTCCTTTCCTCCTCCAGTTCCTCTTCCGAGGAAACGGCATAGGCCGAGGGGAACCTCCCCTCGGAAAGCGCGATCACGAAAACGGTGTGCCATTCCAGCCCTTTAGCGGAATGGATGGTGGAAAGCACCAGATGGTCCTCGGTCTCGTTTTCCGGTTCCAGGTCCGCCACCGAGGATTCCGGGGGCTCTAAGGCCAGATCGGCCAGAAATTCGGACAGATCCCGGTACTTATGGGAAAGGGTGAGCAGGCTCTCCAGGTCCCGTTCCCGTTTGGGGTAATCGTCGTGATAGACCCGTTCCAGCACCGGGGTGTAATAGCGGTAAAGTCGTTCCAGTTTTTCTTCCACCGAGGGAATATCCCTTAGATCGCGCAAGACCCGGTAGAGACCCTCCAGGCCCTCCCGGAAGGACGGACGGGAGGGAAAACGGGCCAGGGTTTCTATGGGATCGGTACTCTGGCGGAGGTGGTTCATGATCTTCTCGGCGGTGCGCGGCCCCACCCCCTCCAGAAGCAGAAGAACCCGGTGCCAGGAGAGGAGATCGTAGGGATTGAGGATGATCCGAAGATGGGCCACGATGTCTTTGATATGAGCCGCTTCGATGAGTTTCAGGCCTCCGTACTTCACAAAGGGGATATCCCTTTTGGCCAGTTCGAGCTCCAGATCAAAGGAATGGAAGGCCGCCCTGAAGAGCACGGCCATCTCCGAAAGGGGAATGCCCTCTTCCCGGAGTTCCAGGATACGTTCGGCCACGAAACGGCTTTGATCGGCCTCATCCCGGGCCCGATAGACCACCGGTTTTCTTCCCCCGGATTTACGGGTGAAAAGGCACTTGGTGTATTTCTCCCGGGCCCGGGCGATAACCGCATTGGCCAGATCCAGGATGGGCTGGGTGCTGCGATAATTCTCCTCGAGTTTGATGATCTTGGCCCCGGGAAAGAGGCGGGGGGACTGG
>DRMH01000071.1 GCA_011322625.1 Thermosulfurimonas dismutans
GCGCAGGTAAATGGTTTCCGCACGCCCCGGAAGGGCCAGGATCAGCCAGATAAAAATCCACAGAAGATAACGCAGGGGAAAGCCTCCCTCAGGAAGGTTTGAATTTTTCCCGGAGCCTCTGGACCACCCCGGGGGGGACCAGGCCTTCTATGTTTCCTCCGAAGCGGGCGGCCTCCTTGATGATGGTGGAACTGATAAAGATCCAGCGGAACCCGGGCATGAGAAACACGGTGTCTATTTCCCGGGCGAGCCTGCGGTTCATGAGGGCCAGCTGGAATTCGTATTCGAAGTCCGAGACCGCGCGCAGCCCCCGCACGATGGCCCGGGCCCCTTTGCGGCGACAGAAATCCACCAGGAGTCCGGAAAAGCTGGTAATCTCCAGGCGCGTTCGCTCCTCGGGCGGCCAATCCGCCACCGCCTCCACCAGCATTTCCAGCCGTTCCTCCAGACTGAAGAGGGGTTTTTTGGCCGGATTTTCTCCTATGGCCACGATAAGACGATCGAAAAGCCGGAGGGCCCGCCGGATAAGGTCCAGATGTCCGTTGGTTACGGGATCAAAGGTGCCCGGATAGACGGCTATCTTAATCTCTCGATCGGCCATAAAAATAAAGTACCGTCTGACCATAGACTCGTCTATCCCTTTCCCGTAGCCCCGAAGGAGGGACCACCTCTTCCTCCCTGGCCTCTTCCACCACCAGGATCCCTTCCGGAGAAAGCCAGGCTTCGGAAAGGGCTCGCAGGACCTTTGCGGCCAACCCGGTGCGATAGGGGGGAGTGAGAAAGATCAGATCGTATGGACCCGGGGGCACACGGGACAGAGCTCGGGGAAGGACCCCCCGTATCACCCTGGCTTTTCCCTCCAGGGAACAACGGGAAAGATTACGGCGTATCACCTCGCAGACCCGGGGGTCGGCCTCCACGAAGATTACCTCTCTGGCTCCACGGGAGAGGGCCTCAAGCCCCAGGGCCCCGCTGCCGGAAAATAAATCCAGTACCCGGGCCTGGTGCACCCTTTCGGAAAGGATGTCAAAGAGGGCCTTTCGCACCCTCTCGGTCATGGGGCGCGTACCTCGCCCCCGCGGTGTGGAGAGTCGAAACCCCTTCAGGCTTCCGCCGGTGATCCTCATACCCCCTCCACCAGCGAAAGATAAGGCTCGAATTGACGGGAGATGGGCGGGCCCTGGGAGAGAAACTCCCTCGGAGATCCGGAAAAGACGATCCCTTCCTTTTCCACCACCCAGATCTCATCGGAAAGAAGGGCTAAAAGGGGCTGGTTTTCGGCAAGAACCAGGGTCTTCCCCCGACGAAGCAGATCCTCGAAGACCGCAAGAAGCCTCTCGAGATCCGCAAGATGAAGCCCCATGGAGGGGAGATCAAGGAGCAAGACCTCCGCCCCGGACCGGCGCAGGGTCTCCCGGGTGAGACGCAGACGGAGTTTTTCCCCTCCGGAAAGGGTTCTTAAGTCCTGTCCCAGACGGAGGTAGCCCAGTCCCTTTTCCAGGGCTGCGGAAAGCTTTTCGGCCACCGCCGGGATTCGAGAAAAAAGCCCCAGGGCCTCGCTTAAGGAAAGCGCCAGCACCTCCGGGAACCGCAATCCCCGATAGGTTACCTTGAGGGCCTCGGGTTTTAGTCCCGAGCCCTGACATTCCTCGCAGGGGGTTTCGGTCTCCAGGAGTCCGGAGATTCCGGTTTTTTGTTTGCCCTCTCCGTGGCAGTACGGACAGCGCCCCTCCCGGGAGAAGGGGCTGAAGTGGGCCGGGGAGAGCCCCAGGGCCCGGGCCTCGGGGGTGGCGGCAAAGAGCCGGCGTAACTCGTCAAAGACCCCGAGGAAGCTCGCCACCATGCCCCGGGTCTTTCCCGGGAGTTCGCCGGAAAGGAAGGCCGTTTTATGGCCCGCGGCCTCAAGCCTTGCGGCCATCTCCCGGAGAAGAAGAGTCTTTCCGCTTCCCGAGGCCCCGCAGAGGACGGTGAGCCCTCCCTCCCAGAGGGCCGGAAACCCAGGAAGTTCGAGGGGCCTTCTTTCCGGGCGAAAGTTCCGCCGGAGGCGTTTTTTCCCGGAAAGAAAGGCCCCGGTGGGGAGATCCGTCCGACGGGCGAGTTCCTCCGGAGGCCCCACGAAAAGGAGCCTTCCACCCTCGGGCCCGGCCCCGGGGCCGAGCTCCACCACCAGGTCGGCCTCCCGGATGAAGACCGGATCGTGTTCCACCACCAGTACGGTATTCCCGGAAAGGACCAGCCTGCGTAGAAAAAGAAGCAGGGTCTTTTTTTCCTGAGGGGAAAGGCCGAGTCCGGGCTCATCAAAGATGAAAAGGACTCCGGAGAGTTGATGACTCAGAAGCCCGGAAAGCTCCACCCGCTTGCGTTCCCCGGTGGAGAGGCGGTGAAAGGGGGAAAGGAGATTCAGGTGTCCGAGCCCCAGACGATTCAGGGTTTCCAGGAGGGGCCTTAAGGCCTGCTTCAGGGCGCGAAGATGGGATCGATGAGGCCCGGCCTCTTTTTCCTTCTCCGCCAGGTAGGAGGGCCAGGCGGAAAGCGGAAGGGAAAGGAGATCCCTTAAGGGGTCTCCTAGGAGCCTTACCTCAAGGGCTTCCCTTTTAAGGCGCAGCCCCTTACAGGCCGGACAGGTCTTCCCCTCGCGTTCCCCGATTCCTCCGCAGGCCGGACACGCCCCCCGGGGATGGTTAAAGGAGAAGTCCTCGGGACGCATCTCCGGGATGGGGGAAAGACAATGGGGACAGCGGGGCCCCAGAGTGAGGAAGTGAGGAGGGCCTTCCAGGAGGCGCAGGACCACCGGCCCTCCGGAAAGCCTTTCCGCAAGTCTTAAGGCCTCGATAAGGCGCATCCGGGCCGTACGTTTTATTATCAGCCGATCCACCACCACCTCGGCCCGGAGGATTTCGGAAGGAGGGTTCTCCTCGGTGAGATCATAAACCCGGTCGTTGATAAAGAACCGGTTGAACCCCTCTCCCAGGAGATAAGAGAGGGCCTTTTCCGAGGTCTCGTGCAGGGGAGCGGTGAGGAGAAGTCGGGTCCCCTCGGGAAGGGCCTCAAACCTTGCGAGGACCTCGGAGAGGGTGTGGATGCGGATGGGTTTTCCGCAACCCGGACAGGGGATCTCCCCTATCTGGGCCAGAATCCTTCGCAGTTTCTCCAGCACCCCGGTTACTGTGCCCAGGGTGATCCGGGGGTTGGGCGGGGGGATCCTCTGGGGAAGAGCCACCGCCGGGGGGATTCCCTCGGCTTCTCTTACCGGGGGCGGGGAAGGTACCCGAACCTCCTCGGTGAGGGAGAGGGCCAGGAGATAGCGTCTTTTTCCTTCTACGGCCAGGGTATCAAAAGCCAGACTGGATTTTCCGGAACCCGAGGGCCCGGTAATTACAACAAGGGCCCTTTCCGGAAGCTCGAGCTCCGGAATCCGCAGATTATGAGTGGTGATATCCACCAGGCGCACCCTTTAATTCTAAACGGTGGTTGACAATCGGCCATCCCGGGTTATTTATTTAGTGAAAGTTACGGCCCCATCGTCTAGCGGCCTAGGATACTGGCCTCTCACGCCAGAGACCCGGGTTCGAGTCCCGGTGGGGCCGCCATTTTTTAGTAGTTTCGGGAGACTCCCTGTTTCATAATTCCTCTGGTGTATATAACCCGCCCCAAATAATCGTCTTTCATCAGGCGTGATCAATTTTGACTTCCGGGGGCTACCCTCCGTAAAAATTTTTCCGGGGAGGTACGAAAGGCGGCCCTTAAGAATATGAATTGAAGATAGCGGTGAGGCCGAGAAAGCTTTGCTAAAATGCCCCGGGATGTTCTTCGAAATCCTGGGACCTATCCAAAACATCGAAACTATAGCCGTAGGGCGCTCCATCCGAGAATTAAAAAGGCTTCGTAAGATCTATGGCCCCGGAAGGTGGCGAAAGCTGAAAGGAACTGCTAAGATAAAATTGCCTGACGGAACTTTAGTTTTAGCCGAGATACATTGGTATGAAGCCCACGGGATCGGGAAAAAAGAGTTTAAAATAAAACGGATAATCAGGATCTTAAGCCATGAGTAAGGAAGTCGTCCTCTGTGTCAAAAACAAGGGTTACGAAGCCTCACTTGAAAAGTGGAAGATCTATCCCGTCCTGGGAGAGGAACACGGCTTCCTCAAAGTTATAGATGAGTCTGGAGAAGCTTACCTCTACCCTAAGGAGTTCTTCCTCCCCTTAGAAGTTCCACCTCACGTCCTCAAAGACATGGAAAGGGACCTCCTCCAGGGTTTTGAGAGACAAGCTTGAACGTCTGACCCCCTTTCTGTCAAACGATTAGGACAAACGATTAGGAGAAAAGTCTTTCGTGTCCGCAATTCCTTGATACACAAGGCCTTCAGGCTTGGGGTCCATATTGGTGTCCATAAAGGTGAAATTTATGGACACCATGACCTTCAAGATCCGGTAAAATCGGAAAAACGATTAAGATCGATCAAGATTGAAAGGTCAGAAGCCGGGCCACGGCCTCGTAGGTGTAGCCGGAATTTAAAAGGTCCATAGCCACCGAGTGGCGAATGGCCTGGTAAAGAGTAGGTGGATTCTCGATCCCGGCTTTGCGGCAGGCTTCCTTGAAAAGTTCCCTCGGCAGGTCGTTTCCATAATGGGTCCACCGGTGCCCAAGGTCCTGGACCAATACAGAGATCAGGTTCGGCGCAGGAGAGACCTGACCTCCGCCCCCCCGCGCGACAGGGCCTCTCGTTCCAGGATCTCCGCCACTTCCTTTTCCCCGCGCCAGTCCCGATAAAGTAAGGCCAGATAGGCCAGCGCCCGCGGCGGAGCCTCCCGGTGTCCGCATACCTCCCGCAGAAGATGATAGGCCTCCTCCAGCCTCCCTTCCCGGTAAAGGATTTCTCCCAGAAGGGTTTTCCCGCGCAAGGAGAGATCGTCTCTTCCGGAGAGTACCTCCGCGGCTTCGGAGGTTCGGTTCTGCTCCAGGAGCTCCCGGGCCAGGGCTTCGGCAAAGAGGGTTTTTTGCCCCGAGAGCTGATAGGCCCTGCGGAGATGCTCCAGGGCCTCCTTTCTTTCCTCCTGCCCCAATACTCCGGCCAGATTATAATGGATAAGAGGGTCGTCCGGAGCCAGGGAAAGGGCCTGCCGGAAGAATTCCCGGGCCTTTTCCGGAAGCCCCAACGTGCGATAGATCAGCCCCAGATTATTCAGCAGTTCCGCGGGCTGGGGGCTTTTCTCTCCTATAAGATGATAGGCCCATAGAGCGGCCCCCAGGTCTCCCCAGTCCAGATAAAGATCGCCGAGCACGTGATAGGTAAAGGGCTCGAAGGATATTACTCCCCCTCCGGCCCGGCGCGAATGTTCACAGGCGGCGTAAACCAGGGCCAGAGGAGGACCGGAGAAATTTCCCGGGTAAAGCCCCCCTATGTATCCGCGTCCTATCTTCTTTTTGGGGGAGGGAAGGCGAAAGAGAAAAAACTCCTCCAGCCGCAGACCGGAAATATCCGGAGGCCTTTCTTTCTGGCGCAGAAGCCCGAGAAGGCCCTTCCTCCTTAACCAGCGTTTTACGGAGCTCAGGTGCTGGCGGAAGGGAAGAAGGTCTTTCCGGGCCCGGGGAGAAAGATAGGTGAGACCGAAAAGTCGGGCTATCTCCAGCCAGGCTCGGGCCTCTTCTAGGTCGTCCGGGGTTCGGAGGGTGATTTCCACCGCTCGGAAGTTCCGGCCCGAACGCCAGTTTTCCCGCAGGAAACCTCGGAGGTCGGTTTTGGTTTCCGGGAGAAAGAACTTTCCCGAGGCCAGCCGGAGGCTCCCCGGGGGAGGGGGAAGAGGTCTGCCGCTGATCAGGAGTCCCCGCACCGGCCCCTTTTCCAGAAGGAGCCACAGCAGGTCCTCTCCGGGGTAACCGTCTTGAGCGGTGGCAAGCACCAGATGTTCCACGGTTTTGAGGGCCAATTCCCGCAATACCGGGAACCAGCGCTTATTCTCCGCCAGAGAGCCTCTCTCGCTGAAACGCAGGGTGGCCGGGACCCGGCCGAAAAGAAGGAGATTTCCCTCTTCCGGAAGCAGCCGGGGGTTCCCCCGGGGGCAGACCCTGAGGATCTCCCTTTCTGCCGCGCGGAGGTAATGGTCCAGATATTTCTCCCACCCCAGGGGTTCAGACATGGGAAGCTACCTGTTTCAGGGCCCTTACCACCAGCGGGAAATCCTCCGGGAACAGGGTGCGTACCTCCAGGAGAAACCTTTCCTCTTCGATCCGTCCCACCACCGGGGGTTCGGTGGTGCGGAGTCTGGCGTGAAGTTCTTCGGGGGAGAGGCGATCGCTTTCCACCGCCACGGCGAAGGAGGGAAGATCCGCCAGGGGGAGGGCTCCTCCTCCGGTTCGACATACCGTGGGAACCACCCGAAAAGAAAAGCCGGGGAGTCCGGCCCGGGAGAGCATCCTTTTCAGCCTCAAGGCCCGCCGCCGTACCTCGCGGGCCGGCATCAGGATCATGGAAAGAACCGGGATGTGTTCCCGGGCCAGTCCTTCGTCCAGATAAAGCCTCAGGGTGGCCTCAAGTCCGGCCAGGGTGAGTTTATCGATACGCAGGGCCCGATTCAGGGGGTTGCTGCGGATCCGTTCCACCAGTTCCCGTCGCCCCACGATGATGCCGGCCTGCGGCGCACCCAGCAGCTTGTCTCCGGAAAAGGTGACGATGTCCACCCCGGTTCGGACTATCTCCTGAACCGTGGGTTCTTTCCGTACCCCATACCGGGAAAAGTCCACCAGACAGCCGCTTCCCAGGTCCTCCACCACCGGAAGACCGTATTTATGGGCCAGCTCGGCCAGTTCCGCTCCGGAAACCTCTTTGGTGAACCCCACCAGGGCGTAATTGCTCTTATGGACCTTCATCAACAGAGCCGTTTCTTCGTTTATAGCTTCCTCGTAATCGCGAAGATGGGTGCGGTTGGTGGTGCCCACCTCTCGCAAACGACATCCCGCCCAGGCCATAACCTCGGGCATCCGGAAAGAGCCCCCTATTTCTACCAGTTCCCCCCGGGAGACCACCACCTCCTTCCCCCGGGCCAGGGTGTTCAGGGTAATGAGGACCGCTGCGGCGTTGTTGTTTACCACCAGGGCGGCCTCGGCTCCGGTAAGTTCGCGGAGCAGTCCTTCCACGTGTTCATAACGACTCCCTCGTCGCCCCTCGGAGAGACGGTATTCCAGATTGGAATACCCCCGGGCCACGGAAAGGATGGCTTCAAGGGCCTCCTCGGCCAGAGGAGCCCGCCCGAGATTGGTGTGCACCACCACCCCGGTGGCGTTCAGGACCGGGCAGAGGCTGGGGCGCAGGACCTCCTCCAGGCTCTCCTCGGCGACCCTGTGAACGATCTCCGCGGACAATTCCCGGAGACGCCCGGCCAGGATCTCCCGACGCAGACCCTCGGTGGCCCTTCGGGCGGCCCGGGTGTAAAAGACCGCCGGATGTCCCGGATGTCTTTGGGCCAGCTCCTCGGCTACCAGGTGAACCGCCGGTATCTGGGAAAGGAGTCTTTCCTTTTCGGCCATATTCACTACCTTTATACCATGCGTTGGCCGGTTCGTCTTCTCCTTCTGGCCCCTGGCCCCTTACGTTATCCCTTCATCCGGGAGGGGCTGGATTTTTACGCTCAACGCCTTCGTCCGTATCTCCACTTCGAAACCCTTTTCCCCAAAGCTTCGGGAGGACCGGAAAAGGAGGGACGGATCCTGAAAAGACATCTGTCCCCCGGAGACTATCTGGTGGCCCTTACCGAAAGAGGGAAACTTTTTTCCACCCGGGAGTTTGCGAGGTGGCTGGGGAATCTCCTTCCGTCCCGGCGTCGTATCACGGTGCTGGCCGGAGGCCCCGAGGGACTGTCTGCGGATCTTCTTGCCGTTTCCCATTTTCAACTCTCCCTTTCTCCTCTTACCTTTCATCACGAGCTGGCCCTGCTGGTCTTTGCGGAGACCCTCTATCGGGCTCTTACCCTTCTTTCCGGACATCCCTATCATCGGGACTGATTGGAAAAGGGGTTCCCGGATGCTAATCTATGATAAAAAGAATCCCTTTAAGGAGGCCGAGATGTCCAGAAAGAATCTGATCCTAACCTGGGTCCTTTTTCTCTTCTTTGCGGGCTGCTCCACCCTGGGGCAGGGGCATAAGGCACCGGTAACCAAGGCCCCTGCTCCCCGCCCGGTTCTGATTACCACCGATTTTCCGGATATCGTTCTTCCCAGCGAAATGAAGATAGATCAGGATCAGAGTCTGGTGGTGAAGACTCCCACCTATGTAGGGGGATTTCTGGTGGCCCGGGGGAGGGTCACCGCGGATTCCCTGATCAAGTTTTTCGAGAGACAGCTGGCGGCCCGGGGATGGCATCAGATGGGAAGTATCCGCTATCGGCATATCCTGCTGGCCTTCCGCCGTCCCAACGGGAGTTGTTTCATCTACATTAAGGAAACCACCCTGGGAAGCGTGGAGATAAAGATCTGGGCCAGCGAGAGCCTGGAGACCCCTCCCCCCTCCACCACCGCGTACTGATGCTGTCCGGACGCCGAATTATCCTTGGGGTCTGCGGGGGGATTGCCGCCTATAAGGCGGCGCTACTGGCCCGTCTCCTGCGAAAGGAGAGGGCGGAGGTAAAGGTGGTTCTCACCACCGGGGCCGAGGCCTTTGTTACTCCGCTTCTTTTCGAGGCCCTGGTTAGGGATCGGTGTTTTACCCAGCGGGATTTTCTGGCTCCCCAGGGCGGATTTATCCCTCATACCGACCTGGCAGCCTGGGCCGAAGCCATCGTGGTGGCTCCGGCTACGGCCTCCTTTCTCTCCAAACTGGCCCGGGGGGAACCCTCGGATCTTCTGATCGCGGTTATCCTGGCCTCCACGGCCCCGGTACTGCTTGCTCCGGCCATGAACACCCATATGTTCAAACATCCGGCTACTCAGGAAAACCTGGAACGCCTTCGGGGCTTCGGTTATCATATCGTGCCCCCCGGGGAAGGAGCTCTGGCCTGCGGGGAGGAGGGGCCCGGACGAATGCCCGAACCCGAGGATTTACTCCTGGAGGTAGAAAAGCTGTTGACCCCCTCCCTTCTTGCCGGACGACGGGTCCTCATCACCGGAGGGCCCACCCGGGAACCCCTGGATGCGGTGCGTTTCATCTCCAATCCCTCTTCCGGGCGCATGGCGGTGGCTCTCTCCCGGGCGGCGCTTCTCCTGGGGGCCGAGGTCCATCTGGTGCACGGCCCGCTATCCGTTTCTCCTCCGCCCGGCGTTAAGACCCACGCGGTAACCACCGCCCGAGAAATGCTTCAGGTGGCCGGGGAGATCTTCCCGGAAGCGGATCTGGTGGTTTTCGCCGCTGCGGTCTGCGATCTGGCCCCGGCGGAAGTCCTGCCCGGAAAGATTCCCAAGGAGAACCTCCCGGAGAGGATCTCCCTTGTTCCCACTCCGGATATCGCCCGCGAACTCAACTCCCGCAAACGTCCCCATCAGGTAAGCATCGGATTCGCCCTGGAGGAGCCCTCTCAGTTACTTCCCCGGGCCCGGAAAAAGCTCCTGGATAAAGGTTTCGATCTGGTGGCAGCCAATCCCCTTTCGGCCTTCGAGGCCCGGGAGACCGAGATCTTTCTCCTGGGGAAACATCTTTCCGAACCCATAAGGTTGTCCGGTTCCAAGGAGAAGGTGGCTTTCAGGATCCTCAAGGAGGGTGCCCGTGTCCTTTCCGGAAAGGCTTAAGCGTCTCCGAAGCTGGCTCAGGCGCAAGGGCGGAGGGGGGTTTTTGGTTTCCTCTCCGGAAAACCGGCGTTATCTTTCGGGCTTCAAGGCCCAGGACGTGAGTCTCAAGGAGACAGCGGGTTTGCTCCTGGTTACCCCGGCTGAGGCCTTCATCCTTACCGACCCCCGTTATCAGGAAGAGGCCCGGGAACTCCCGGATTTTGAAGCCCTCATCTATCGCAGGAGTCTCATCCAGACCCTGGCTGCCCTGATACGGAGGCTGGGACTCCGTCAGCTCTTTTACGAGGAAAACTTCATCTCCTGCGGAAGGATGGAGGCCCTGCGTCGGGCCCTGCCGGAGGTGCGTTTTCGGGGGGTATCCGGGGTGATCGAAAGATGGCGGGAGATAAAGTCTCCGGAGGAGATCCTCCTTATCCGTGAGGCCGAGGCCAGGGCGCGCAAGATCCTTCGAATCGTGGAACAGGAGATCCGTCCGGGAATATCGGAAAAGAAGATGGCCTGGCGCATCCTGGAGCTCTGTCATCATCTGGGGGACGGGCCTTCCTTTCCCCCGATTGTGGCCGGGGGTCCCAATGCCGCCCGTCCTCATGCCGAACCCACCGATCGTCTTCTCCGGGAGGGGGAGGCGGTGATTGTGGATCTGGGGGTGCGATATAAGGGTTATTGTTCGGACCTGACCCGGACCTTCTTCCTGGGGCGGGTCCCGGAAAGGCTGCGCGAGGCCCTGCATCTGGTACGTAAGGCCCGAGAGGAGGCTCGCCCCTTTCTCAAACCCGGCCTCCCCATAGCTCAGGCGGATCGCCGGGTGCGAGGGTTTTTCCAGCAGGCCGGGGTGCTTCCACACTATCTTCACGCCTTGGGGCACGGAGTCGGTCTGGAGGTCCACGAGGCCCCCTCGGTTTCTTATCGCAGCAGGCGTACTTTTCGGGCCGGACAGGTCATAACCCTGGAGCCGGGATTGTACTTTCGGGACCTGGGAGGGGTGAGGGAAGAGGAGATGGTGTATCTCCTTAACCCCGGAGAGCCTCTACCACCGTTACCGGAGGACTGATCTCCAGCCCCAGACAGGCAGCAATCTCTCCGAAGGTGTCCAGGACCTTTTCGGCGAGGGCCGCTATGGTCTCCAGGGAAAGCCGAAGCAGGGGGGCTTCGGCCTTCAATTCCTCCAGGGCCTGAGGTGTGGTTACCGAAGGAATCTTGGAGGCCAGGGCCACCGCTCCGATGGGGGTCTCCAGGAAACCCATTTCGGCGATCTGGACCAGGGAATGGGTGTGTAACCCCACGCAGCAGACCAGCACGTCCGGGAGTTTCCAGCTACGGAGCACCCAGGCCCCGGCCTGGGCGTGATCCCAGGAGAGCATTTCCCTTTCCACTTCGTGGAGGGATCGGGAGCGATCGGCCTGCCAGGTCTCATAGACCCGCCGATACCCCTCGTACCAGTTGGTTAAAAGCACCGGAAGGGCCACATCCTCCAGCAGGGCCCCGGAGAAGGCTTCCTCCGGCTGGAAGCCACGGTGTCGGGCTACCTCCCGGGCGAAAAGGGCCCGGAACAGGGAGTCCTCCCAGAAGACCGCGATATCGAAGCCCTCGCGGTGAGGGTCTTTTATGGTTTGGACCACCCCGTAGGAAAGGACCAGACTCTTGATCTCTTTAAGTCCCAGCAGGGTGGTGGCCTCCCGGATGCTGGTAATGGAACGGGAAAGTCCGAAGAAGGCCGAATTGACCAGTTTGAGGACCTGGGCCGCCAGGGCCGGATCTTTCTCTATAAGAGGGGCCACCTCAGCCGGGGTTACCTCCGGATGGGAGAGACGATCCAGGACCCGCGCCACCACCTCGGGCAGGGGCGGCGGTGAGAAATCCTTGAAAATGCGAGCGAAATCTCCGGTGAGAAGGGTGGCGTACTGGGAAAATTTTTTAAATATCCGGAACATGCTAGTATATAACCATGCCTGGTTTTTTGTGGCAACTGGCCAAGCTCTCGCGTTTGCGCTTTTTCTATCTGGCCACCCGGGGTAAGACGCAGCGGCTGACCGCCCTATACGTATTGATCGCCAGCTTCGTGAGTTTGAGCACGCTGGGGGCGGTGGCTTATTTTCTGAAATGGTCCCTTCTTTTTCCGGTCCTGGGTCCCACGGCCTTCCTGATCTTTTATTCTCCGGCCCGGTCCATGTCCTGGCCCCGCAATTGTATTCTGGGGCATCTTTCCGCCCTTATCTGCGGTTGGGTGGCCTTTCTGATCCTTTCTCGCTTTTTTCCTCAGGCCCTTTCTCACCGGGGATTACCCCTGCTTCAGGCCCTTTTTGCCAGCGGAGCCATGGCTCTGGCGGCCCTGGTTATGGTCTCCTTCCGGATCCTGCATCCTCCCGCGGCTTCCACGGCCATGCTTGCCGCCACGGGCTACTTTGACAGCCTGGAAAGGATGGCCGGTTTGATCCTGGCCCTGTTTCTCCTTTCCGCAGAAGGGGTCCTTTTACACCGGCTGGCTGGAATCGTATATCCCTGGTGGAGGGAAAAGGGAGGAGGGGAGGAACCTCCCATTCGTACCAAACTGGGTGATCTGGGAGAGAGCCCCTCTACGGATCCCATGACCCGGCTGGCCCATCAGCTCACCACCCGCCGAAAATAAAAAAGGGGGCATCTGCCCCCCTCGCGCAGGAACCTCACTCAGGGCCTACTTCATTTCTTCAAAGTCGGCGTCGATTACCTCGTCTCCGCCGCCTTTTTTCTCCTCACCGCCGGTGGGACCGGTGGTCCCTGTTCCGGTGCCGGACTGCGTGCTTCCGGTCTGCTTATAAACCATCTCCGCCAGCCGATAGGAGACCCGGGTGAGTTCGTCCGTAGCCCGACGGATGGCCTCGGGATCGGTGCCTTCCATGGCCTTGCGCAGTTCGGCGATCTTTTCCTCCACCTCCTTGCGCAGGTCTTCGGGGACCTTGTCCCCCAGATCCCGCAGGGACTTTTCGGTGGAGTAGATGAGGCTGTCGGCCTGGTTCCGGGCCTCGGCCAGCTCCCTGCGCCGGCGATCCTCCTCGGCGTGGGCCTCGGCCTCCTTGATGATCCGCTGGATCTCCTCCTCGGAGAGACCGGAGGAGGGCTTCACCACGATGGACTGTTCCTTTCCGGTTCCGAGATCCTTGGCGGTGACATGGAGGATCCCGTCGGCATCAATGTCAAAGGTCACCTCGATCTGAGGTACACCCCGCGGCGCCGGAGGAATACCCACCAGTTCGAAGCGGGCAATGCTCTTGTTGTCCGCGGCCATGGGGCGTTCGCCCTGGAGTACGTGGATGGTTACCGAGGTCTGATTGTCCGCCGCGGTGGTGAAGATCTGGCTCTTTCGGGTGGGGATAGTGGTGCCTCGGGGGATGATCACCGTAAAGACCCCACCCAGGGTCTCGATCCCCAGGGAAAGCGGGGTTACATCGAGCAGCAATACGTCCTTGACCTCTCCCTTGAGCACCCCGGCCTGGATGGCCGCACCCATGGCCACCACTTCATCGGGGTTCACCCCCTTGACCGGATCCTTGCCGAAGATTTCCTTAACCTTCTGCTGCACCCGCGGCATCCGGGTCATACCCCCCACCAGGATCACCTCGTCGATATCCTGGGGGGTGATCCCGGCGTCTTTCATGGCGATGCGACAGGGCTCCTCCAGACGATCGATGAGGTCCTCCACCAGGGCCTCGAGTTTGGCCCGGGTGAGCTTCATGACCAGGTGTTTGGGCCCGGAGGCGTCGGCCGTGATGAAGGGAAGGTTGATCTCCGTCTCTGTAACCGTGGAAAGCTCAATCTTGGCCTTCTCCGCAGCCTCCTTGAGGCGCTGAAGGGCCATCCGATCCTGGCGCAGATCGATCCCGTGTTCCTTTTTGAATTCCTCGGCGATATAATCCACGATGCGCATGTCGAAGTCCTCACCGCCGAGGAAGGTGTCGCCGGAGGTGGATTTAACCTCAAAGACCCCCTCGCCGATCTCCAGGATGGAGATATCGAAGGTTCCGCCTCCCAGGTCAAAGACCGCCACCGTGCCTTCCTTTTTCTTGTCCAGTCCGTAGGCCAGACAGGCCGCGGTGGGCTCATTTATGATGCGGAGCACATTGAGCCCGGCGATCCGACCGGCGTCCTTGGTGGCCTGTCGCTGGCTATCGTCGAAGTAGGCCGGGACGGTGATCACCACATCCTTTACCGGCTGGCCCAGGTATTCCTCCAGGTCCTCTTTGATCTTGCGCAACACCATGGCCGAGATCTCGGGAGGGCTGTATCGCTTGCCCCTCACCTCCACGTGAGCGTCTCCGTTGGGGGCCTTTACGATCTTGTAGGGTACCCGCTTGGCCCATTCCTGGACCACCGGGTCGTCGTACTTGCGCCCCATCAGGCGTTTGATGCCGAAGATGGTGTTTTCGGCGTTGGTAATGGCCTGGCGCTTGGCCAGCAGCCCCACCAGGATTTCACCACTTTCCTGAAAGGCCACCACCGAGGGGGTGGTCCTGGTCCCTTCACGATTGGGGATGACCTCGGGTTCACCGCCCTTGAGGATGGCCGCGCACGAGTTAGTGGTGCCCAGATCGATTCCCACAATGGGACCGGTGGCTTTTTCCTTTTCCGCCATTTTCCTCTACCTCCTACTGAGATTTATGCTCTTGCGAGGCGTCGCCTGACGCCTCCTGGCTTTCGGAATCGGATTCCTTTTTCCGGGAGGGTCGGGTGGCCACGGCTACCAGGGCCGGTCTGAGCACCCGGTCGTGAAGCTTGTATCCCTTTTGATAAACCCTCACCACCGTGCCCTCCGGATGTTCCTCGGTCTCCTCCACGTGCAGGGCCTCATGGTGGTGAGGATTGAAGGCCTCTCCTAGGGCCACCTCAAACTGCCGGAGCCCGAATTTTTCCATGGTATTGATAAGGCCCTTCAGGGTAAGGGCCACTCCTTCGATCAGGGCCTTGGTCTCGCCGGATTGTTCCGCCGCCTCCAGGGCCCGCTCCAGGTTGTCGATGGAGGGCAAAAGTTCCCTGAAGACCTGCTCCAGAGCATACTTGTAGAATTCTTCCTTTTCCCGTTTGACCGTCTTTTTGAGATTTTCTATCTCTGCCGCGTAACGCAGGGCCCTTTCCTTCCACACCTTAAGCTCCTCCTGGAGTTTCTCCCACTCCTCCGGGGAGACCTCCAGGCGTTTCTCCTCTGCCTGCTGGGCGGCCTGAGGACGCGTGGTGTCCTTTTCCTCCTTAGCTTCCTCGGGTTTAGGGGTTACCGGGATCATAGGCCTCCTCGCTTTGTCCGGATCTTTTCGCCAAAAAGAAGTTAAGTTCAGGAGGATAACTTGTCCAGTCTGCGGGAGAGTTCGCGGGCGGTGAAATCTACCAGGGGAAGGAGCCGGGAATAAGCCATGCGTACCGGGCCCACGATGGCCACCCCTCCCACCGGGGTCTCCCGGTAGGTGTAGGAGGCCACGATGGCCCCACAATGTTTGAAGGGACAGGCGGTTCCGGGTTCCCCGATCAGCACCTGAGGGGTGGAGGCCTCCAGACAGCGATCGATAAGCTGCAGGAGAAGATTTTTTTCCTCAAAGGCCCGCAGAATTTCCTTGAGGCGGGAAAGATCCTGAAATTCCGGAAGATCCAATAAACGATTCAGCCCCTCCACCAGCGGTTCCTCTCCCTCTTCCGAGAGGGTGGACAGAAAGTGTTCCAGAAACTCCTTTTCGCTTTCCAGCTCCGAGGAAATCACCTCCCGCACCTCCTGAAGGGTCAACCCGGGCAGACGGCGATTCAACAGGCGGGCCAGTTTTTCGATCTCCCGGACCGGGAAATCCCCAGGAACATTGAAGACGCGGTGAATGACCATCCCCGAGGCACTTACCGCCACCGCCAGGATTACCCCCGGGGAAAGGGGGACAAAATCCAGCTTTACCAGCTTTTCGAATTCCAGTTTGGGGGTGGTGACGATCACCGGGAAACCGGAGAGATCCGACAGGATGTTGCTTACCGCGCGAAGCAGCTCCCCCCAGCTCTGGCACAATTCCTTTTCCGAAAGCCGGGCCTCAATGAGATGGGTGGTCTCCCGGGGAAGGGGTTCGGGTTCGAGCAGGTGTTCCACGTAATAGCGGAATCCCTCCTCGGTGGGAATGCGTCCGGCCGAGGTGTGGGGTTGGGTGAGGAGCCCCAGATCCTCCAGATCGGCCATGACGTTGCGGATGGTGGCCGGGGAGAGCGGCGGACGGAAACGTTTGGCCACGGTCCGGGATCCCACCGGAGCCGCGGTTTCAATATATTCCTCGGTTACCAGGGCCAGGACCTGCTCCTGTCGTTCGGTAAGCCGATAAACATCACGCATTTCTATAAAAACTATCTTCTCTCCCTCTTTCTCTGTCAAGGGACCAAACGAAGGTGGGAGGGCAGACCGCGCGGAAGCGGGTTGACAAAGGGGAGGGAGTGTTTTTTAGTAAAGAGGCCGTAATTCTGGAGAGGGGTTGAGGTTATGGATATTTTTACGCCGCAAACACCCATGCCTACCAGGGAGGAGGCTCTGGCTCAACGGGAATGGTACGTGGTGGATGCTTCGGGGAAGGTGCTGGGGCGTCTGGCCAGTGAGATTGCCAAGCGCCTGCGAGGCAAACACAAACCTCACTTTGCGCCCCATCTGGATCTGGGAGATTTTATCGTGGTGGTTAACGCAAAAAAGATAAAACTCACCGGCAAGAAATGGGATCAGAAGGTCTATTGGCGGCATTCCGGATATATGGGGGGCCTTAAACTGAGGACCGCCCGGCAGATGCTGGAGACCAAACCCGAGGAGCTGGTTCGGCTGGCGGTAAAACGGATGCTTCCCAAGAATCGTTTGGGACGCAAGTTGCTCAGGAAGCTCAAGGTTTATGCCGGTCCGGAACACCCTCATCAGGCCCAGAATCCCAAACCCCTTGAACTCTAGGAGGTGATTCGGTTATGGCTGAGACCCAGGAAAGATATTATGCCACCGGAAAGCGTAAGACCGCTATTGCCCGGGTATGGATTACTCCGGGAAGCGGAAGGATAGTGGTTAATCAAAAGGATTTTGACGAATATTTTTACGATCATATCGTGGCCCGCTACATCGTGGAGCAACCCTTCCGGCTTACCGGAACCGAGGGCAAGTTTGATGTGTATTGTACGGTGAAGGGCGGGGGTAAGAACGCTCAGGCCGAGGCTATCCGTCACGGCATTGCCAAGGCCCTGACCGAATATCACCCCGATTACAGGCCTCCTCTGAAAAAGGCCGGGTTGCTTACCCGGGATGCCCGGGTCAAAGAGCGCAAGAAGTACGGCCTGCGGGGAGCCCGCCGCGGTCAGCAGTACTCCAAACGGTAATCACCTTCCCTCAGGGAGACGATGGCCATGGTTCGGGTGGCCGTGGTAGGGGCCACAGGATATACGGGTCTGGAATTATTGCGGCTTTCCGGCGGCCACCCGGAGATAAAAATCGTCCTGGCCACCTCCCGGCGCGAGGCCGGCAAGACTTTGTCCGCCTACTGGGGTTTTTCTCCCCTGCCTTACGAACTGGAGATGGTCCCTCCGGATCCGGCGAGGATCGCTTCCGAGGCCGAGGTGGCCTTTCTCTGTGTTCCCCACGGTACCGCCCAGGAGATGGCGGCGGAACTTCTGAAACGGGGCCTCAGGGTGATCGATCTTTCGGCGGATTTTCGTCTGCCGGATCCCGCGGTTTATGAAACCTGGTACGAGGTTTCCCACCGCTATCCGGAACTTCTGGGGGAAGCGGTCTATGGGTTAAGTGAGATTTACGGCCGGAGTCTGCGCCGGGCCCGGCTGGTGGCCAACCCCGGCTGTTATCCCACCGCGGCTCTGCTACCCCTTCTGCCTTTGCTCCGCGAGGGGCTGATCGAAGCCCGGGATATTATCATCGACGCTAAAAGCGGGGTTTCCGGAGCCGGACGCAAGGCCGAGGTCTCACTCTCCTTCTGCGAGGTGAACGAGGATTTTCGGGCCTATCGGGTGGCGGCCCATCGACATACCCCGGAAATAGAAGCCCAGCTTTCCCGGGCCACCGGTAAGGAAGTTCGGGTGATCTTTACCCCTCACCTTACCCCCATGCAGCGGGGCATTCTGGCCACCATCTATGTGTATCCCCGGGAAAAGGAGGAGCGAATCCATGAATTCCTGAAAGAATTTTACGCTTCCAGTCCCTTTGTGGAGGTGCTTCCCCGGGGGAGGTTTCCCCGGGTGGCCGCGGTCCGGGGCACCAATCTCTGCCAGGTGGGCCTTAAGCTCGATCCCCGCACCGGGCGTTTGCTCCTCTTTTCCGCCATCGATAATCTGATCAAAGGAGCCAGTGGTCAGGCCCTGCAGAACCTGAACCTGATGTACGGTTTTCCGGAAGACCTGGGGCTCCCCCGGAGTCCGGTTTTCCCCTGAATCATGCGCAATATTAAGCTGGTTATCGCTTACGACGGAACGAATTATCTGGGCTGGCAGCGTCAGAAACAGGGTCCGACCATTCAGGGGGTTTTGGAGGATACGCTGCGTCAGATCCTGGGGCACAAGGTGAAACTCCGGGCCGCAGGGCGTACCGATGCCGGGGTCCATGCGCTGGGTCAGGTGGCCCATTTCCATACCACCAGTAAACGGGATCTCGAGACCCTGTTTCGGGCCCTGAACGCCCTTCTTCCGCGGGATATCGCGGTCCTGAGGGTGGAGGAAATGGATTTTCGTTTCCATGCCCAGCATCATGCCCTGCGAAAAACATATTTTTATCAGATTTACAACCATCCCATCCGTAATCCGGTCCTGAGGCTTTATTCCTGGTGGGTACCGGAACCCCTGGACCTGGAAGCCATGAGGGCCTGTTTGCCCTTCATCGTGGGAGAAAAAGACTTTGCCAGTTTTCGAAAGTCCGGGACCGATCTGAAGAGCACCGTGCGCACGGTTTATGAGGCCACCTTTAAACGGGCGGTGGGGATGGCCCATGTGCTTCGCTTTGAGATCACCGGGCGCGGATTTATGCGCTATATGGTGCGCAACCTGGTGGGAGCCCTGGTGGAGGTGGGGCGGGGAAGGCTTACCCCCGAGGATTTTAAGGCCATTCTGGAGGCCCGGGATCGTTCGGTGGCTCCTCCCCCGGCTCCGCCTCAGGGGCTCTTCCTTCGGGAGATAATTTACGATAAAAAATGGAAAGCGAGGGATTACGCTCCGAAGAGGTACCGGCGATGAAGCTTTCCTCGAGGATTCGCCAGCTGAAGCCTTCGGCCACCCTGGCGGTGGATGCCAAGGCCAAGGCCCTTCGGGCCCAGGGGGTGGATGTGCTCAATCTGTCGGCCGGGGAGCCCGATTTTGATACCCCTGAACATATTCGGGAGGCCGCCAAGCAGGCCCTGGATCAGGGTTTCACCCGGTATCTTCCCGCCGTGGGCCTTCCGGAACTGAGGGAGGCGGTATGTTTCCGTCTGGAGCAGGATTATGGCCTTAAATATCGGCCCGAGGAGGTGCTGATCACCTGCGGGGCCAAACAGGCCCTTTATAATCTGGCCCAGACCCTTCTTGATCCCGGTGACGAAGTGCTGATCCTTTCTCCTTACTGGGTTTCCTATCCCCCTATTGTGGAATTGGCCGGAGGGGTGCCGGTAATCGTAGCCGGAAGACCGGAAAAGAATTTCGAGCCCGAGCCCGAGGAGATCCTGGCGCGGGTCAGTGAACGCACCCGTGGGGTTATCCTGAACAGTCCCTCCAATCCCACCGGCTGTATCTATTCCCGGGAGTTTTTGTCTGCGGTGGCGGAAATCGTGCGTCAGAAGGATCTCTGGGTTATAAGCGACGATATTTACGATCGACTGCGTTTTGACGGTCGGCCTCCGGAGAACATCCTTTCTGTGGCTCCGGATCTGCGTTCCCGGGTTCTACTGGTGAACGGGGTTTCCAAGGCTTACGCCATGACCGGATGGCGTATCGGATGGGCGGTGGGGCCGGAAGAGATAATCAAAGCCGCGGCCAAACTCCAGGGGCAGAGCACCTCCAACGCCACGGCCTTTGCCCAGAAGGCCGCGGTGGCGGCCCTTACCGGTCCCCAGGATTGTGTGGAAAGGATGCGTCAGGCCTTTGCCGAACGGGCGGAATTCCTGTATCAGGCCCTGAAGCAGATTCCCGGGGTGTCTCCGGTTCGTCCCCAGGGAACCTTTTATCTCTTTGCGGATTTTTCCGGAATTTACGGCTGCAGGACTCCATCCGGCCGGGAGATAAGGGATTCGGTATCCCTGGCCGAATATCTGCTTGAGGAGGCCCGGGTGGCGGCGGTCCCCGGGGTGGCCTTCGGTGAGGATCGGTTTCTGCGGCTTTCTTTTGCCCAGGGCCTGGAGACCCTCCGGGAGGCCGTTTCCCGGATTCGACAGGCCCTGGAAAAGCTGGCGCATGCCCCTTGATCAGGCCCTTATCCCTTTAGAGAGCATCATCTTCGCCCTCTCGGAGGCGCTGGACAGTGTAGATCCTAGGGTAGCCAAACATCAGATTCGGGTTTCCTATCTTGCACGTCTTCTAGGGCGTCAACTCGGTTTTAAGGGCCCGGAACTGGAAGCCCTGGTGATAGCCGCAGCCCTTCACGATCTGGGGCTCTTCACCTTCAAGGAGAAACAGCTGGCCTTTGACGAGATTCCCGGGGTCCTGAAAAAACATGCCCAGCTCGGCTATCACATGCTCAGAAGATTTCCCTTCCTGCGCCGTTCGGCGGAATTCATCCTCCATCACCACACTCCCTGGAAGGAATTGTGCCGGAATACGGATCATTTCACCGCCCTGGGGGGCAATATTATCCATCTTGCGGACCGTATCGAGGTTCGGGCCCGGGTCCTTCGCCCGCTCCTTCTCTATGCCCCCTCGCTCCTGGAGGACCTGGGAGCCCTTAAGGAGGAATTTGCTCCGGAGCTCCTGCAGGCCCTTCGGGAGCTGGGAGAAAAGGATATCTTCTGGTTGAGACTGGAACGCCTCCGATCGGAAACGGAGGTAACCTTTCAGGTGGAATATTCTACCTATTTAACCTGTAGGGACCTGGTTTCTCTGGCGGCCCTGTTCGCCCTGGTGGTGGACTTGAAGAGTCCCTTCACCCGCATCCATTCCGCTGCGGTGGCCCGACTGGCGGTCTGGCTGGGAGAGGAGATGGGGTTCAGGGATTATCTGCGGGATCAGCTCCTGGTGGCGGGTTATCTTCACGATCTGGGAAAACTTTCCGTACCGGAAAGCATTCTGGATAAAGCCGGTCCTCTTACCCCTCAAGAATGGGCGGTAATGAAGGCCCATCCCTTTGTGACCTACCGGATTCTGGAAAGGATTCCTCATTTTGAGGTGATCAATTTCTGGGCTTCCTCGCACCACGAACGTCTGGACGGAAAGGGATATCCGGCGCGACTTACCGCCCGGGAACTCTCCCTGGGAGCGCGGATCCTGGCGGTGGCCGATATTACCACGGCTCTTATAGAGGATCGTCCCTATCGCCGGGGGATGCCCCCGGAGAAGGTCTCCCGGATATTGAACGATCTTTCCGGTTCGGCCCTGGACCCCCGGCTGGTGGCCCTGGTCATCCGCCATCTCGACCATGTAGGGTCCCTGATCCGGGAGGTTCAGGAGGAACGGCTGGGGCACATGGAGGCCCTGGGTTACCTGTGAGGTGGCTAACTTATTTTGGTTCTTGACCCGAAAGGGCTAAAATAGTAACCTGCTCTGCGTTCCGAAGAGGGTTTGCTTATGGAGCGGGAAAAACTGCTGGATCTTATCCTGGAAAGGGCCCTGCTTTACGATCCCCAGAAGGGGTTCACGCTTTCCAGCGGGAGGCGCAGCACCTATTACTTCGACTGTAAACGTGTAACCCTTTTCTCTCAGGCCGTGCTCCTCATCGGGAAGGCCATCTGGGAAAAGATCGGAGAGGAAGAGATCCACGCGGTGGGAGGTCTTACCCTAGGGGCCGACCCTCTGGTCCTGGCGGTATGCGCCTATGCCGGGCTTAAGGGGATTCCGGTGGAGGGCTTCATCGTAAGGAAGGAGCCTAAGAAACACGGGACCCAGCGCTGGATAGAGGGGTATGTTTCCCCCGGCAGAAGGGTCCTGATCGTGGACGATGTGGTTACCACCGGTGGGTCCGTGTTGAAGGCCATCGAAAGGGCGGAGGAGGCTGGGCTGGAGGTGGCCAGGGTGGTGGTGCTTGTGGATCGGGAGGAAGGGGGGCGCGAGGCGATTATCTCCCGGGGGTACGCGTTTTCCGCGGTATTTACCTTTAGCGAGATCAAACAGGCCTGGGAGAGAAAACACGGCCGTCCCTTCCTTACCCGGTTCGAGGGGCAGGAAGCCGCGGCCGGCCTCGAGGCTGCCTGAAATTTCTAACTTCCGAGGAATGGCCATTCCGGGTCGGGGAGAGGATCAGGGAATCAGTGTCTCGGGTGTTTTCTCCACCGCGGTCTCTCCAATTAGGAGAGACTCATCTTATCTCTATACCCGGACACAAAAATTTGGGTACCACCACCAAGCGGGGCTACCGGAAGCCTGTCATGAGGCTTGCAGACTTTGAGGAGTGGCTCAGGACCCCTTGACGGGGCCTCCTCGGTCCGGGAAACTTTAATCAAAGATCGAGGGAGCCAGAGAGCCATGATCTCTATCCCCAAAAAAGTAGTCTATGACGAAACCGGAAAGCCCGTAGAGGTTATTCTTCCCTGGGATGTTTTCCAGGAGATCGAGGAGGTGTTAGGTCTTGATCTTGACGAGGAGGCCAAAGAAGCTCTCAGGCAAGCCCGTAAGGACCGGGAGGACGGTCGTGAAGAGGCTTATATCCCGCTTGAGGAGCTTTAGTGTTTCGGGTTGTAGTCCACAAACGGGCGGCTTCTTACATTAGGCGTCTTCCTCCTGAGCAAAAGGAACGCGTAAAGAAAGCCTTGAAAGAACTAGTTCACGACCCTTTCCGTCCTGGAGTGAAAGCGATGGTGGGGGAGTGGCGAGGTTATTATCGTCTCAGAGTAGGCAATTTGAGGGTGATTTTCTGGGTAGATCAAGAGGCTCGAACCATTTATGTGGACTATATTGGGCCTAGAGGGGATGTTTATAAAAGCTAAACGGCCTTAGCCAGACGGGAGGGTTCGGGGATAGGAAGCTCCGGGACTGTCCACCCTTTTGTGTAAATCTCATTATAGCCTATCCTCAAATAAAATCGAGAGCTGGGCATAAATTGAAGGCCAATCCTTAACCGGACGCTTCCATTTTCTCTCTAGCTCCATGGCCGCCATGTACAAACACTTAAGCAATGATTCCTCCGCC
>DRMH01000072.1 GCA_011322625.1 Thermosulfurimonas dismutans
GAGGGGTGGATGCGAGGGTCCCATACCGGCCCGCTCATGCCGGTATCCTTTGCTCAGGCCAAGCCCACCCGTTTTGATGGCCCGCCCCGGGTCATCGCTGCGGGGTATCAGATCTGCGAGGGCCGACTCATCGGACCGAACGATCTCTTCGACGATCCGGCCTTTGATGTGGCCCGGGAACGGGCGGCTCATCTGGCCAACTTCCTGCGGCGTCAGGGAATCTTCGAACCCCATCGTCTGCCTCCGGAGGAGATGGAATACACCACTCTTCCCAAGGTGCTGGAAAAGCTTAAGGATCGTTTTAAAGACGTGGGCGAGCCCGAGGCTAAGGCCCCGGGTTCCGGTGAGGGCGAGGTCCACGAATAATAAAAATTTTCCGGCCTGTGATCGGCTCCGGGGGATCTCGCCGCGGGGGAGGTCCCCCGGAGGAAAGAGGGTTCAGGGATTCCAGCTCTTAAGATGGCGGAGAAAGGAGTGATCCTTGCGAAAGGCGCCGGAGTTCAGGCTCTATAACACCCTTACCCGAAGCAAGGAGGTCTTCCGGCCGCTTTCACCCCCCAGGGTTAATATGTACGTTTGCGGTATCACCGCTTACGATGAGGCTCACCTGGGTCATGCGCGGGCGGCGGTGGTGTTCGATGTCCTTTACCGTTTCCTGAAGTATCTTGGTTATCAGGTGGTATATGTTCGTAACTATACCGACATAGATGACAAGATCATCAACCGGGCGCTCAGGGAGGGCCGTTCCTGGCAGGAGATTGCCGAACAGTATATCCGGGAATATCAGGAGGAGATGGCGGCCCTGGGGGTGTTTAAACCCACCCATGAACCCCGGGCCACCGAACATATCCCGGAGATGATCGCTCTGGTGGAAAGATTACTGGCCCGGGGGGTGGCCTACGTGGTGGACGGAGAGGTTTATTTTGCGGTGGAGAAGTTTCCCGGCTACGGTAAGCTTTCCGGTCGCCGGCCGGAGGACATGCTGGCCGGGGCGCGGGTGGAGGTTTCGGAGAAAAAACGCAATCCGCTGGATTTCGCCCTGTGGAAGGCGGCCAAGCCCGGCGAGCCCTTCTGGGATAGCCCCTGGGGCCCGGGGCGTCCGGGTTGGCATCTGGAATGTTCGGCCATGAGTCTCAAATACTGCGGGGAGACCCTGGATATTCACGGCGGAGGCCTGGACCTCATCTTTCCCCATCACGAAAACGAAATCGCCCAGAGCGAAGCCGCCACCGGAAAACCCTTTGTGCGCTACTTTGTGCACAACGGCCTCATCACCGTAAACGGGGAAAAGATGGCCAAGAGCCTGGGCAACTACGTAAGCGTTAAGGAATTGCTTTCCCGTTATCATCCCGAGACCATCCGGTTGTTCCTGCTCACCAAACACTATCGCAGCCCTCTGGACTATACCGAACAGGCCATAAAGGAGGCCGAAAAGGCCCTTTACGGCCTTTACGGGAGCCTTTATTTTCTTCAAAGGATAAAATCCTCCCGGGAAGGGGAACTCCGGAAGGGGGGCAGGCGCTTGGCCCAGGCGTTAGAGACCTTTCAGGAACGCTTTGTCGCCGCCCTGGCTGATGATCTTAATACCGCGGTGGCGCTGGGAGAGGTGTTCAACCTTCTCTCCGAGGTGAATCGGTTTCTCCCCGCAGCCCGAGAGGCTACCTCGGCCGAAGCCCGGCTGGCCATGGAGGTGCTTAAGGTCATAAGGGACCTTCCCGGGGCCCTCCTGGGAGTGGGAGGAGCGGATCCCGAGGGCTTCATTCAGGAGGAAAGGGAGCGGAAATTGGCCCGCAGGGGTCTTTCCCGCCGGGAGGTAGAGGAAAAGCTCCAGGCCCGGGAGGAAGCCAGAAAGGCTCGCGATTTTGCCCGGGCCGATGCCCTGCGCGAGGAATTGTTGCGTCTGGGGGTGGAGGTACGCGACACCCCCTGGGGGCCCTTCTGGATGGTGGAGACATGAAGGTACCCTGGTTTGATCTCGCCGCCATAGCCATTTTGCTGTGGTTCGTGATTCGCACCGCCTGGATCGGTTTTTTCCGGGGGCTTTCCTCCCTGGCCGGTCTGATCCTGGGGTTTGTCTATGCCGGAAATCTGGCTCCCAGAATCAAAGACATTCTGGCTCCCTGGTTTAAGGGGTATCCCTGGCTTGAGGCCGTAAGCTGGATCCTCGGCTTCCTCATCATCTTCCTGGGGATGTTTATTCTGGCCGAGATCCTTACCCGGATCTTCGAGTCGGCCCATCTTTCCGGGTTGAATCGCCTGCTGGGAGCCCTGCTGGGGTTGGTCAAGGCCTGTGTGTTTCTTTCGGTGCTTCTCTTCTTCCTGGTGAGTTTCTATCCCCGTACCTCGGAGATAATAAAGAATTCCCGGGTGATGCCGCTGGTGTTGCGGACCACCCGGATCCTTATCGAACTGATCCCGCCGGAACTAAAACACCGTTTCAATTATCACTGGCGCCGGTATTTCGGCCCCCCGGGAAAGGCGATCTGAGATGTCCTCCGCCGGAAAGGCCCTGGAAAGATTGCTGGAGATCGTGGAACGCCTGCGCGGTCCGGACGGCTGCCCCTGGGATCGCAAACAGACCCCGGAGACCCTCCGGAAGTATCTGGTGGAGGAGGCCTACGAGGCCTATGAGGCCATCGGCGAGGGGGAGGCCGCTGAGGTCCAGGAGGAACTGGGAGACCTTCTCTTTTTGATCCTTATGATCGCCTATATCTATCAGGAAAGGCAACTTTTTACCGTGTCTGAGATGCTTGAACTCTGTGCCCAGAAGATGATCCGCCGGCATCCGCACGTTTTCGGAGAGGAAAAGGCGGCCAGTGCCGAGGAAGTGGTGGCCAGGTGGCAGAAGATCAAAGAGAAGGAAAAGAAGGAGACCGAGAGCACGATCCTGGGGAATCTTCCCCGGAGTCTTCCGGCCTTACAGCTGGCCTACCGGCTGGGGGAAAGGGCCTCCAGAGTGGGTTTCGACTGGAGACGGGCCGAGGAGGTCTTTCCCAAACTGCGCGAGGAATGGGAGGAGCTGGAAGCCTCCCTGCGTTCCGGTTCCCGCCAGGATCTGGAGGAAGAGATCGGGGATCTGCTTTTCACCCTGGCCAATCTCTCCCGGAAACTGGGAGTGAATCCCGAGGAGGCCCTCAAACGCAGCCTGGAAAAATTCCGGAGGCGCTTTACAACCATGGAAAAGTTTTTCCGTTCCCGGGGAAAGGATCTCCGGGAGGTTTCCCTCGAGGAAATGGACCGGGTATGGGAGGAGATCAAGGCAGGGGAATGAATCCGGTTATCGAACTGGAAAAGGTAAGTTTTGCCTACGAGGAGGAACCGGTTCTGGAGGAAGTCTCCCTCCGCATCTATCCGGGGGATTTCTGTGCCCTCATCGGCCCCAACGGTTCCGGAAAGTCCACCCTGCTCAAGATCGTGGTAGGGCTTCTTCAACCCCGGTCCGGCCGGGTGCGCCTTTTCGGACAGGATCTTTCCTCCTTTCGACAGTGGTGGCGGATAGGTTACGTTCCCCAAAAGGTTACCGCCCTGGTGGACCGGGTGCTTCCCCTCACGGTGTATGAGACCGTGGCCCTGGGGCTGCTCAACAAACCCATGGAGAAGCCCGAACAGGCGCAACGCATTGCCGAGGCCCTGGAGACGGTGGGGCTCCCCGGGGCTTCGGGGAGGCTTCTGCGCGAACTCTCCGGTGGTCAGCAGCAAAGGGTTTTTCTGGCTCGGGCCCTGGTGGGGCAACCCGAGGTCCTTCTCCTGGATGAACCCACCACCGGGGTGGATTTCGCGGCGCAGGAAAAATTTTATGATCTGCTGGGGGAGCTTAATCGCCGGGGGCTCACCATCCTCATCGTAACCCACGACATAGCCATGGTGGATCGGCACGTGAAACAGGTGGCCTGTCTCAACCGGCGTCTGGTCTTCCACGGCGAGCATAGCGAATTTTGCCGGCACCCGGAGATATGCGGTTTCTTTTCCGGGGGTCATCATATCCTCGGACACTGTCACTGATGGATCTCAAAATCTATATCCTCTTCTGGCAGGCCTTTCTGGCTGGTCTGGCCCTGGGAGCAGCCTCCGGGCCGGTGGGGGTGTTTCTGATCCTCCGGAGGGACAGTCTTCTCCCCCATGCCCTTACCCATGTAGCCTTTACCGGTGTGGCTCTGGGGTTTCTCCTGCACGGCGCCCCGTTGCCCCTGACCCTGCTGGTGACCGTGCTCGCGGCTTTTGCGGTCATGCATATCCGGGAAAAGGCGGGGATTTACGAGGATACCGCGGTGGGCATTCTGGCCGGCCTGGGACTGGCCCTGGCGGTGGTCCTGGCTTCCCTGGCCCGCAGTTACGACGTGAGGCTTCTCACCTATCTTTTCGGGAACATCCTGGTGATCACCCCGGAGGAAGCCTTTGTGGCCCTGGGGCTGGCGCTCCTGGTTCTCCTCACCCTGGCCCGTTTCTGGGAGGCCCTGCTCTTTGTTTCCTTTGATGAGGAGTCGGCCCGGGCCTCGGGGCTGCGGGTAAAGCTTTTGAAGCTCCTGCTGGCCATGTTGACCGCCCTCCTGGTAGTGATCGGTATGCGCCTGATAGGTCTTCTTCTCATCTCGGCCCTGATGGTTATTCCCGGGGCCGCGGCCCTGGAGGTGGCCCGCAGCTTTCGCCAGTCCCTGTGGTTTTCGGCCCTCTTCGGGGTCCTTTCCGTGGCCGGAGGGCTCGTCCTTTCCGTGCTGCTCGATCTTCCGCCCTCCGGGGCCATCGTACTCTTTTCCGGGTTCATCTTCCTGGTGGGTTTTTTGGTGCGCAGGACCGTGGTGTGATAAAATAAGCGCCCGTTATGGAACTGATAGACACGCACGCCCATTTAAATCTGGGAACAAGTTATCGGGATCTGCCCGAGGTGCTGAAGCGGGCCCGGGAGGCCGAAGTCCGGGCCATTGTGGTGGTAGGGATAGATCTCAAGACCTCGCGAAAGGCCCTGGAACTGGCCCGGGACCATCCGCATTATCTCTATCCGGCGGTGGGAGTGCATCCCCACGAGGTAAAGAAGCTTACCGAGGGGGATTATAAGGAACTGGAGAGCCTGGCCGGCCAGGCCGTGGCCCTGGGGGAAATAGGTCTGGACTGGGTCAAGGAATATTCTCCCCGGAAGGAGCAGATGGAACACTTTGAGAGGCAACTGGATCTGGCCCGGCGCCTGGGGCTTCCGGTAATCCTTCACGTGCGCGAGGCCTATGCCGAGGCCCTGGAAATACTCAGGAAGTACGCTCCTCATCCCATGGTGTTTCATTGTTTTGCCGGGGGGCTGAAGGAGGCCCGAGAGGTGCTGGATCTGGGAGGGTTCCTTTCGGTAACCGGGATCGTGACCTTTCCCAAGGCGGAGAATATCCGGGAGGTGGTGCGATATGTTCCTCTCGAATCCCTAATGCTTGAGACCGACTGTCCGTTTCTCAGCCCGGTTCCCTTCCGGGGGAAACGCAACGAACCGGCCTATGTGCGATATATATGCGCACGGGTGGCGGAGATTAAAGGGGTCCCGGTGGAGGAATGTGCATGGCAAACCACTCTCACCGCCCGGCGCTTTTTCGGAATCTAGTACCTCTGGTTCTGGCCTCGGGAAGTCCCCGAAGGAGGGATCTCCTCGCCGCGCTGGGGCTTTCCTTTGAGGTGGCACCGGCCGGGATCTCGGAGGAGATATCCGGGGAGACCTCGGCCGTTCGAACGGTAACGGAGCTGTCCCGGCGCAAGGCCCGGGCGGTGGCCGAAAGGTTTCCGGAAAGGGCCATCCTGGCCGCGGATACGATAGTGGTATGTGAGGGGCGGATCCTGGGAAAACCCCGTCATCTTGCCCAGGCCCGGGAAATGCTGTCCCTGCTTTCGGGCCGCTGGCACGAGGTCTATACCGGAGTGGCCCTGCGTTACCGGGAAAGGGAGGATGTCTTTTTCACCTGCACCCGGGTCCGTTTTCGCGGCCTTTCCCCGGAGGAAATAGAGGCCTACCTGGCTACCGGCGAACCCCTGGGCAAGGCCGGGGCTTACGCCATCCAGGGTCTGGCCTCGGCCTTTGTGGTGGAGGTGCAGGGGTCGGTAACCGGGGTGATCGGGCTTCCCCTGGCCGAAACGGTGGAACTTCTCCTGCAAAGGGGGATTATTGCCCCGAGTTCCGGGTAAGGGGTATATTGAAATCATGCCGGGTCCCTCCCGAGGCCGAGGATTGCTGGCCGATATAAATGTCACCCCCCTGGTGGATGTAATGCTGGTGTTGCTCATCATCTTCATGATTACCGCTCCCCTTCTCACCACCGGATTGCGGGTGGATCTCCCGGAGACCCGGGCCGGAGAGGTACGTTCCCCGGGAAAACCCCTGATAATAACCATCACCAGGGAGGGAAAGATCCTGGTAGGACGTGAGGCCCTGAGCCTCTCCCGTCTTTCGCGCTGGCTCTCCGAGGCCCGGGCCGCAGGACTGGTACAGGAGGTCCAGGTGCGGGCCGATCGGAGGGTCCCCTACGGGGTGGTGGCCCGGGTCCTGGGCGAACTCTCCGGGGCCGGAATTACCAAAGTGGCTCTGATTACCCAGCCTCTATCCAATGAAGGCCCTTAAACCTTATCTGGGGTTGAGTCTGCTCCTGCACTTTCTTCTGGCCGGCATGTTCTGGCTGGAATGGCCCTCTCGCAAGGCCTACCCCACGGTGGAAGTGCGGCTGGTTTCCCTGAAGACCCAGATCTCCACGCCCTCCCCTCGACCCGCTTCCCCGCCCCCTCCCCGACCCAGGTCTTCCCCTGTTCACAGCCCCCGAAGATCCTCGAGTTCGCCCCACAAAGCCCGGGTCCGCAAAAAAACCGCTTCGCTTCGCCGCAAGGTGGCCAAAAAGGCCCTTTCCCGGCGAAGGTCAGGGCCCGGCCCCCGAAAGCGCAGGGCCGAGGACCGTTCCGAGCAGCTCCTCAAGCAGCGTCTGGCCCGGCTGGAGGAAAAGATCCTTTCCGAGAAGTTAAGCCGTCTCCGTCAAAAGGTGGAGGGGGAAGGGGGCGGGACGTCTTCGGGTTCGTCCGGTCCGGGGGCGGAGTTCGTGCTCCGGCTCAAGACTCATCTGTCCGCCTTTTTCGAGGTTCCTCTGGCCCTGGAAAAAGAAAAGAATCTCACCGCCGAAATCCGGCTGAGACTTTCGGCCCGGGGGCAACTTCTGGATTATCAATGGATAAAGCACTCGGGCAACGCCCTTTTTGATCGGGCGGCCGAAGCGGCGATAAAGGCCGCGGCTCCCTATCCCGCCCCGGGTCAGCCCTGCACGGTAAGGGTGATCTTCACCCCCCGGGGCCTTTCCTAGGTTTCCTCCACCCGTTCCACCCGGCGGGCCTTCCCCTCGCTGCGGGGAAGATCTCCCTCCCGAAGGAGTTTTACCCGGGCGTGGAATCCGAGAAAATTATAGATTTCCTCCTCCAGCCGCCGGGAGAGTCCCTCTGCCAGTTGCTGACATTCCACCAGGATTTCCACGAAGTCCTTCCCGGCCTTTTTGCCTATCCGGATGAGATATTCCGGGGTGGTCTCCGGATGACGCATGAGGATTTCTTCGATCTGGCGGGGGTAGAAGTTCACCCCTTTGGCCTTAAGCATATCATCGGTGCGCCCACGGATACGATCCACCCGAAGCATGGTTCTCCCGCAGGAACAGCGTTCCCGGGAGATGATCCGGGTGATGTCCCGGGTGCGATAGCGGATAAGGGGCAACCCTTCCCGGGTCAGGGTGGTGACCACCATCTCGCCTTCCCTTCCATCGGGGAGCACTTCTCCGGTTTCGGGGTCCACGATTTCCACCAGATAATGGTCCTCCCAGATGTGGATACCCTCATGAGCCCGACAATCTATGCCCAGCCCCACCCCACCGGTTTCGGTCATACCTATGATATCGAAGGTCTCGATGCCCATGGATTCCTCGATATACTTGCGGGTTTCGTCGCTCCAGACCTCGGCTCCGAAGATACCCACCCGAAGCCGGGTTTCGCCAAAGTCAAACCCCTCCTTACGGGCCACCTCAATGAGTCGCAGGGGATAAGAGGAGATGGCCGCCAGGGCGGTGGTGCCGAAATCGCGCATGAATTTGAGCTGCATGAGGGTGCGTCCCGGGCCTATGGGCACCACGAAACAGCCGATCCTTTCCGCACCGTAATGGAACCCGAAACCCCCGTTAAAGAGCCCAAACCCCGGGGTGATCTGAAGTACATCGACAGGGGTAAGTCCGGCGGCGGTCAGACACCGGGCCATAATTTCGGCCCATTGCTCTACGTCCGCCCGGGTGAAGGGGTTGATCACCGGGGTGCCGGTGGTTCCGGAGGACATGTGGAACCGGACCAGGGCTTCCTTCGGGGCACAGGCCAGCCCCAGGGGGTAGGCCCGGCGCAGGTCGTCCTTGGTGATGAAGGGGAGTTCCCGGATCTGGGAGAGGTCGGTGAGGTCTTCGGGCCGGAGATCCCCGAATCTTTGGGCGTAGCGGGGATTGTGTTTTCGAATATGTTCCAGGGTTTTTCTTAGCCGTCTGAGTTGCAGTTTTTCCAGTTCCTCCCGGGGCATGGTTTCCAGACGCGCCTGATACATCTTACCTCCCCTGGGTTAGAGCCTTTTCCACGGTGCGTTTGAATCCTTCCCGGGAACGTTCGATGGTGGCTTCATCCACACAGAAGGCCAGACGAATGTGTCCCGGAGCTCCGAAGCCCCGCCCCGGAACCGCCAGGATCAGTTCTTCCTGAAGGAGACGACAGAATTCCACGTCATCCACAGGGGTGCGAGGAAAGACATAAAAGGCCCCCTCGGGACGAACGAATTCCAGGCCGGCCTCCTCCAGGATGGAACAGAGGAGGTCTCTCCGGCGTTCATAAACGGAAACATCCACCAATGCGGTGGCACACCGGGCCACCAGACGCTGGGCCAGGGCCGGAGCATTGACAAACCCCAGGATGCGGTTGGCCAGGATCAGGGCCGCAAGGACGGAATCCTTCTCCGGCATCTCCGGATGCACAGCCACAAAACCGATACGTTCTCCGGGAAGACTGAGTTCCTTGGAGAAGCTTCCCACCACCAGGCTTGCCGGATAGTGTCGGAAGATGGAGGGGACCTTTCGGCCGTCGAAGGCCAGGTTCCGATAGGGTTCGTCCGAAACCAGATAGAGGGTTCGGTTCAGGGCCCGGCTTTTTTCCCGGAGGATCCGGCTCAGACCGGCAATATCCTCCTCGGGATAGATGCGCCCGGTGGGATTGTGGGGAGAATTGATCAGTATCGCTTTGGTGCGCGGGCCTATGGCCTTCTCCAGGGCCGTGAGATCCAGGGAAAAATCCGGCCGGGTAGGGACCGGCCGGGGAACCCCTCCGTGGTTTTCCACATAGAACCCGTACTCTACGAAGAAGGGCGAGGGGAAGACCACCTCATCGCCGGGATCAAGCAGGGCCTTAAAGATAATATTAAGCCCCCCGGCGGCCCCGCAGGTGAGAATCACCTCCTCCGCGGAAACCGGCACCCCCTGCTCCCGGGTTACTTTTTCGGCCATGGCCTCACGGGCAAAGGGAAAGCCCGCATTGGGCATGTAGGCATGGAGCTCCGGTCTGTCCTCGGAGAGAAGTTCCCGCAGGGCCCGGCTCACCTCCGGAGGGGGAGGGACGTCGGGGTTGCCCAGACTGAAATCGCAGACCCGTTCCGCACCGTAACGGGCCTTGAGGCGGGCCCCCTCCTCGAACATCTTGCGGATCCAGGAGGCCCGTTCGAGATAGTTCTTTATTTGAGCAGCGATCATCGAGAACTCCTTTCGGGGCTGATTTTTACTATAAAACTAAGAAAAAATAAAGATGCGGGGATGGAGACCAGCCCGGCGGAAAAGACTCGGAAAACCACCTCTGCCGGAAATAGATCACCACCCCGATAGGCAGGGCAAAAATCAGCAGGGCCCAGGGGGAGAAGTCCTTGGGAGCCATCAGAGGGACCAGTACCGGGAAAAGAACTGGCGTGTTTCCCGCAAATACTCACGAAAAGAAGCGGAGGGTTCGCCCCGGATCTCCACCCTCTTGTGACCGGAAAGGACCTTGATCACCTCGGCCACGCTCTCGGCCAGCCCGGTAAGATCGTAGCCCCCCTCCAGGGTGAGGAGGATGCGTCCCTCCGCGGTCTCCCCGGCGATTTCCTGAATCACTTCGGCCATGGCCCCGAATCCTTCGGCGGAAAGGCGCATTCCTCCCAGAGGATCGTTGCGGTGGGGGTCAAAACCCGCGGAGACCAGGATCAGTTCAGGCCGATATTGAAGGGCAATGGGGCGCAGGATTTCCCGGAACACCGCCAAGTACTCCACATCCCCCTGGCCGGCCGGAAGGGGAACGTTGACCGTAAAACCGGTGCCTTCTTCCCGCCCCACCTCCTCCATACGACCGGTGCCCGGATAGTAGGGGAACTGATGCAGGGAAAAATAGAGCACCTCCCGCCGGCGGTAAAAGGCGTGTTGGGTGCCGTTTCCGTGATGGAGGTCCCAGTCCACGATGAGGATACGGGAGAATTTGAGGACCCTCAGGGCATAATGGGCGGCCAGAGCCACGTTATTGAAGAGGCAAAAACCCATGGCCTGATCATACTCGGCGTGGTGCCCGGGAGGCCGTACCAGACAGAAGACCACCCGATAATTTTCCCGGAAGATCTCGTCCAGACCCTCGAACTGGGCTCCCACGGCGTGAAGAGCGGCCTCGAAGGAGTCCTCGGAGGTGGCGGTATCCGGGTCCAGCTGGACCGAGGCCTTCCCAGCGGTGGAGGCCACCCGTTCGTAGTGGGCCTCGCTGTGGTTCCACAGGATTTCCTCGCGTCGGGCCCGCCGGGGGGATAGATATTCCACCAGTCCGGAGAGGTCCTCACGCTCCAGTCTCTCCCGGATGGCGGTTAATCTTTCCGGCCTTTCCGGATGAAAGGCCCCGGGTACATGCCGTAGAAAGATGGGGTCATACACCAGACCTATCTTCATCCTTGACCTCCTAGTCCGGGAAATAATTCTTTAATCCCTGCCACCATGTATTCTACCGCGATAACCGAAAGAAGAAGACCCATAATTCGCACCAGCAGATTGGCCCCGGTGTGTCCCAGAAAGCGAGCGATGCGCGAGGCCTGCGTAAAGATGAGGAGGGTGCTGCTCATGACCAGGGCACAGGCCAGAAGTACGATGAGCTTGGCCTGGAGGGATTCGCCACCGGAAAGGACGATAACCGTGGTTATGGCCCCCGGGCCGGCCAGGATGGGAACCGCCAAGGGGACCAGGGCCACGTCCTCTCGCTGGCGGCTTTCCTCCTCTTCCGGAGGGGTGCTTTTGGTGCTGCGGGGTTTGGCCTGAAGCATATCCAGGGCGATGATGAAAAGGAGGGCCCCGCCGGCCACCCGGAAGGAACCCAGGGAGATCTGAAAGAAGGAGAGGATCCTCTCCCCCAGCAGGACAAAGACCGCCAGCACCAGGAAAGCCGCCACCACGGCCTTAAGGGCCGTGGCCCTTCTCTGGGATTCGCTTTCCCGGGCGGTAAGACTCAGGAAGAGGGGGATCCCTCCTATGGGATCGACGATGATAAAGATGGCTACGAAGGTCTTGAAGAGGAGTTTAAGTTCGAGCACTTTTTACCCCGCGAAGATAGACCAGGGCCCCGGGCAGAGCCCCGGTCAGCACGGTGGAATAGACCAGGAGCCCCAGCAGCAGGGCCTTTTCCTGGGGGACCCCCCGGAGTCCCATAAAATAGACCAGGCTGCCCTCTCGCAGCCCCAGCCCTCCCAGGCTCACGGGAAGGGAAGAGAGAAATCCGGTAATGGGAACAATGACGAAGTACAGGCTCCAGGGAAGCCGGATATGGAGCCCCTGGGCCATCACCGCAAACTGAAAGACATAAAGGACCTGAACCACCAGTCCGTAAAGGAATACCGCACCCGAATCCGGCCAGATCAGAGGAGCAAGGCTCCGGTTCCTCCGGAGGGAGGCCCAGAGGGAGATCCCCCCGCCCCCGATCACCACCGCCAGCGCCCATACCTCCACGGTAAGACGGACGTGCGGGGGGATGAACCCCCCGTAAAAGGGCAGAAAAAGGAGGAGTAGGAAACAGATGGCCATGAGACCGGCTCCCCGGTCCACCAGCACACTGAAAGAACTTTCCTTTAACCCGAACCCGTCCCGCACCAGATAGTATCCTCTTACCACATCGCCTCCCATGAATCCGGGAAGGAAGGTATTTACATACATATTGAGGAGGTAGAGTTTCAGGAAATAGAGGTAAGGTTTCCGGAAGCCCAGGGTCTTACAGATATAACGCCAGCGGGCTATACTTGCGGCCTGAAACAGGGCGTAAAACACCAGTCCCGCTAGCCACCAGGCGGGGGGATAGTTCAGGAGGGCCTTTTTCAGGGCGGCCCAGTCGCTTCTTTGCAGCAGGTAGAAGATGATCCCGGCGCTTATGGCCAGGCGCAGGAGGAATCCGGCGGTTTTTTTCAAGGCAGGCTCTCCCTTACCGCGTAGATCTTGCGTCCGCTCCCCTCATAATAGCTGCGCACCAGTAGTTCAGCCAGAAGTCCGGTTCCCAGGAGGTTCACCCCGGTAATGATAAGCAGGGCACCGAGAAGTAGGAGGGGACGCTGTCCGATCCGCTGATGGTAAAAGATTTTGAGGACGGAGAGATAACTTTCGATACAAAAGCCGCTTACAGAGAGGAAGAGACCCAGGAGACCGAAGAAATGCAGCGGACGGGTGGCAAAACGCTGAAAAAAGAACATGAGCAGAAGATCCAGAAGCACCCGGTAGGTGCGGGAAAGACCGTACTTGCTTTTACCGAAACGGCGGGGATAGTGCCGCACCGGGACCTCGGTGATGCGGGCCCCGCGCAGATCGGTAAGCACCGGAATGAAACGGTGC
>DRMH01000073.1 GCA_011322625.1 Thermosulfurimonas dismutans
ACCGTTAACCCGATAAAGAACACAACTTCATTATAAAAAATCCCCGCCACAGGGAAAAGTCTCGCTTCCTTTTTCCGGGAAGGGGGATACTTTCCCGGAGCACCGGTACGGCCCGGGGATCCGGCGGGCGATGAGCATCCTTCATCACCCACAGGACCGGTTTTCCGCATAGATTCCGCGGTATTCCCCAGAGATGATACTGGGTCCGGGGAGGTGAGACCGGAATCTGATAGACCTGCGGGTGATCCGGAAGATAAAAGGCCAGTTCCGAGGCCAGATATCGATGATCCGTCACCAGAGCCTCTCCGGGACGACGGTGAGAGTCAACCACCCGGGCCAGTTCCTTCCACCCGTAAAAACGAAACAGAAGACCGGCCAGAGAGGGAGGAAACTTCTGGGGAAAACGCGGCAATTGATAGAGAAGAGCGGTTCCCACCAGGGCCATCCCCACCCCGGCCACATAGAGAAGGCGCAGCCATTTGGCCCCCCTCCCGCGCAGGGAAAAGATCACCCCGGCGGTAAGGGCCAGGCCGGCCACAAAAAAGGGCATGGGCCAGTTGGCGTTCACCTTCCGGAAGAGGGAAAGGGGAAGAACGGCCAGATAAGGCCAGGCCGAAAGGACCCAGAGATAGGTGAGCCGGGGCTCGGAGCGCCAGTCTTTCCGCCGGAGGATCTGCCAGGAGACCCAGATGAACAAGATTAGAAGCAGGGGAGAGAGCACCCCGGCCTGTTCCCCCAGAAAGCGTACGGGACCGAAAAGAGAGAGACCTTCCTCCTTAAAGTGATGTTCGGTATGGTGCAGGGTCACCCAGTGATGGGTGGCGATCCAGTATAGGTTGGGGGCCCAGATAAGAAAGGCCAGCCCCAGGGCCAGCCAGGGCCCGAAGCCTCGAAGCAATTCTTTCCGAAAAACGAGAAGCCACAATCCGTAAAAGAAGCCGAAAGCCAGCATGGTCTGCTTGGTAAGCAACCCCAGACCGCAAAAAACCCCCAAAAGGCCCCAGTAAAACCATCGATTTTCCTCGGCGGCTTTCCATCCCGCATAAAGGGCTCCGGCCCAGAAAAGCAGCAGCGGGGGATCGATGGTCATGAGCAATCCGAAGACCGTAAAGATGGGGATCAGGGCCGCGGCAAACAGGGCCCAGCGCGCCGGAAGTTTCCCGAAGAGCCGATACACGAAAAGATAAAAGAGAACCAGAAAGGCCATACCGCATAGGACCGCGGGTACCCGCACCGCATATTCCGAAATACCCAGAAATCGGGTGGAAAGAGCAATAAGCCAGGCCACCATGGGAGGCTTGCTGTAATATCCCCAGGCCAGATGCCTGGACCAGTCCCAGTAATAGGCCTCGTCCGGAGAAAGTTGTAGATGTAATTCCCGAATGAAACCCAGCCGAAAGGCCAGGATGGCCAGAAGAAAAATCCCCTCCATGGAAAAGAGAAGTTCTAGGGCTCCCTTGTCTTTTTCCATTTCCGCCAGAGGAATCCTCCTGCCAGACCTATACTTCCACCTATGATCCAGCCGAAAAGCACGTCTTCGGGAAAATGATGCCCCAGATACACCCGGGAAAGACCCACCATAAAGGAAAACCCCGCGGCTACTATCCCCAGAACCGGATCCGCCATCCAGAAGACCCCCGTGGCCGCGGCGGTGTTGGTGGCATGACAGGAGGGAAAACCGTAGTGCCTGGCCCGAAGGGGATGTTCTATCCTCCGGAATCCGCCCCCCTTATAGACCCGAATCCCTGAGAGCACGGCATAGGGTCTGGGACGGGCGAAATAGGGTTTGAGCACCCGGGCACACAGGGCATCGGCCAGGATCACCATCACCAGGGCCACCAGAGGTACCCCCATCATCCCCCTGCCCTTACGCACCACCAGGACCAGCCCCAGAAACACAAAGAAGGCCACGATAAAATCCGGCCAGCTCAGAAGAACCATAAACCGGTCCCAGAGAGCCCCCCGGGGAGTGTTCAGAAGGGTAAAAAGGCTCAAATCTCGATCCCCGCCTCCCGGGCATCCTGCAGGAACCGCTTAAGCCCCGTATCGGTGAGGGGGTGCCTGAACATCTGCTTGATCACCCGGTAAGGAATGGTGGCGATATCCACCCCCAGTTCCGCACAGCGGCGCACGTGATCCACATGGCGAATACTGGCGGCAATGATCTCCGTCTCCACCCCATAGACCTCATAGATCTCGACTATCTCCTCTATCACCGAAAGGCCATCGTAACCGATGTCATCGATGCGCCCGATAAAGGGCGAAACGTAGGTGGCCCCCACCTTGGCGGCCAGCAGGGCCTGGAGAGGGGAGAAGACCAGGGTAACATTGGTCTTTATGCCCTCGGCCGAAAGGGCCTTTACCGCCTTTATGCCTTCCTCGGTGCAGGGGATCTTGATCACCGCATTGTCTCCCAGCTTGGCCAGTTCCCGGGCCTCGCGGATCATCCCCTGCGCCTCGGTAGCCACCACTTCTACGGAGACCGGAAGCCCCGCACATTCCCTCAGGATCTCGCTTACCGCTTCCTTCCAGGGTCGCCCGGTCTTTTTCACCAGCGAGGGATTGGTGGTCACTCCGTCCAGGATTCCCAGGGCCTTCACCTCCCGGATCTCATTTATGTCTGCGGTGTCAATGAAGATCTTCATCCCCTACCTCCTTTTTCCGAAGCCAGATTACCCCCTGAAGAAAGCGTTGCAACCGGGGGCTTTTAAGCTCCTCCTCCCCATAAAGAAGGAGATCCACGGGCACGGGAAGCCTTAGAAGGGAGAAAAAAAGCCGCCGGTGAAGTTCGCGATCCTTCCGGTTCACCACCACGACCACATCCACATCGCTTCCCACCCCCCAGTCACCCCGGGCCAGCGAACCCAGATACCCCACGCACTGGATCTCGGAATATTGCTCCATGACCTCCTTCGCCCAGGCCTCAAGCTTCTGAAGCACCTCCTCCCGTTTCGGCCATTTTAGCACGGACGAACTCAAGGATCTTACGGGCATACTCTACGGCCTCCTCGGCCTGTTTTACATTCTCTCCCTCTCAGCCTGGCGGAACCAATCGCGCGATCTATCCGGCATGCCGGAATCCCGCAGAAAGTTTAAGCCTTAAGGCCTGAAGACGAATGAACCCCGCGGCGTCCTTCTGGTCGTAGCCGCCGGCCCGGTCGAAACTGGCAAGATCCTCCCGGTATAGGCTCACCGGCGACTTCCGCCCCACCACCGTCACATTCCCTTTGTAAAGCTTGAGGCGCACCGTACCGGTGACCCTCCTCTGGGTCTCCTCGATGAAGGCCCGGAGGGCCTCCATCTCCGGCGAGAACCAGAATCCGTAGTAGATAAGTTCGGAAAACCTGGGGACCAGGCTGTCCCGAAGGTGCATGACCTCGCGATCCATGGTGAGGTGCTCCAGGGCCCGGTGGGCTACATGGAGGATGGTCCCCCCGGGGGTTTCATAGATTCCGCGGCTTTTAAGCCCCACGAACCGGTTTTCCACCATATCCACCCGGCCCACTCCGTGACGCCCCCCGATCCGGTTAAGGGTGGAAAGGAGTTCCACCGGGGGGAGCCGTTTACCGTTTATTGCCACCGGCACCCCGGCCTCAAAGTCGATCTCCAGATACTCCGGCTCATCCGGGGCCCGCTCCGGGGAGACGGTCATCCGGAACATGTCCTCCGGTGGCTCCGCCCAGGGATCCTCCAGGATTCCTCCCTCGTAACTTATATGAAAGAGGTTGGCATCGATACTATAGGGTTTTTCCCGGGTCACCGGCACTGGAATGCCGTGTTTTTCGGCAAACCGGATGAGGTCCTCCCGTCCCTGGAATTCCCACTCCCGCCAGGGAGCGATGACCTCAAGCTCCGGGGCCAGCGCCGCATAGGTGAGCTCGAAACGCACCTGATCGTTCCCCTTACCGGTGGCTCCGTGAGCCAGGGCGTCGGCCCCCACCTCCCGGGCCACCCGCACCTGTTCCCGGGCGATAAGCGGACGGGCCAGGGAGGTGCCCATGAGATACCAGCCCTCATAAGCGGCGTTGGCCTTGAGCGCGGTAAACACGAACTCGGAGACGAATTCCTCCCGAAGATCCCGAATGACTATGTCCTCGGCCCCCAGGGAAAGGGCCCGGCGGCGCACCTCCTCCCAGTCCTCCTCCTGCCCCACATCCGCACAGAAGGCCACCACCGGACACCGATATTTTTCTATCAGCCACTTGAGAATTACCGAGGTATCCAGCCCTCCGGAATAGGCGAGAACGATCTTCCTGGGCATCCATCCGCCTCCTTGTGTTGATCCCGTGGAAGGTTAGCCCTTTCGCTCCCTTCCCTTTTTCAATATTTTATAGCATTATAAAGGCTGACTATGGATAAAGAAAGCCTGATCGCGGCCCTGAGCCCGGATCTTAAACGTATAGAAGAGGCCCTTTCAGCGGTGCAGGCCTCCCAGGTCCCCTTCATCAACGAGGTGAGTCATTACATCCTCTTTGCCGGGGGCAAACGCCTGCGGCCGCTCCTCACCGTGCTGTGCGCCCGACTCTGCGGTTACGAGGACCCCAAGATCTACGATCTGGCGGTCCTTTTCGAGTATCTTCATGCCGCCACCCTGCTTCACGACGACGTGGTGGACGGGGCGGAATTCAGGCGGGGGCGCCGGGCGGCCCACAATCTCTGGGGTAACCAGGCCACCATCCTGGTGGGCGATTACCTTTATGCCCGGGCCCTGCGCATCGCCGTGGAGAAAGGAAACTTCGAGGTGCTGGATGTGGTCACCTCCACCACGGTGCTCATGAGCGAAGGCGAGGTCCTTCAGCTTCTCAATGTAGATAATACCGGGCTTACCGAAGCGGAATACGAAGAGGTCATCTTCCGGAAGACCGCGGCCCTCATGGCCGCGGCCTGTGAGTGCGGGGGGATCATGGCCGGGGTTTCTCCCGAGGAAAGAAAGGCCCTTTATGAATTCGGGCGCCGTCTGGGCATGGCTTTTCAGATCACCGATGATTTACTGGATTATCTGGGGGCCGCGGAGGAAACCGGCAAGGGCATCGGTACGGATTTCCGGGAGGGCAAGGTCACCCTGCCCCTGCTTTACGCCCTCAATGAGGCCGACGATCCGGATCGTTTCCGTCTGATCACCCTCCTGCGGGATCTCGAACCCTCTCCCGAGACCTTTCGGGAGGCCTGCCGCATCATCGAACGCTGGGGCGGTTTCACCCGGGCTCGACAGCGAGCCGAGGAGGAAGTAAAAGGGGCCCTCTCCGCCCTGAGTCTCTTTCCCCCCAGTTCCACCCGCAAACTGCTCGAGGATCTCACCCGGTATCTTCTGGTGCGCCGGAAATGAAAAGCCCTCGCCTCCTGGTCTTCGATTGTGACGGGGTCCTTTTCGATTCCCGCGAGGCCAACCGGGCCTATTACGAGGAAATCTGTCGCGCCCTGGGAAGACCTCCCCTCACCGAGGAAGAACTCCATTATGTGCACATGCACACCGCTGAGGAATCCGTGCGCTATCTTTTCCGGGAGCTTCCGGAAAAACTGGAGGCTGCGCTCGCCTATCAAAAGAATCTTCCCTACGAGAAATTCCTCCCCTACATGCGCATGGAGCCCGGGCTCAAGGAGTTTCTGGAGTGGGCCCGGAAGCGGTTTCTTCTCGCCATCTCCACCAATCGCACCACCACCATGGGAAGGCTTCTGGAGATATACGGGCTGGAGAAATACTTCGACCTGGTGATGACCGCCTTAAAGAGCCCCAGGCCCAAGCCCCATCCCCAGGCCCTCACGGTCATCCTGGAACATTTCCGCGTCTCTCCCCGCGAGACCCTTTATATAGGCGACTCGGAGGTGGATCTCCGGCTCTGCCGGTCGGTAGGGGTACCGCTGGTGGCCTACCGCAATCCGCAACTTCCGGCGGACTTTCACGTTTCCTCCTATCCGGAACTCCGGGCCCTTCTTTCCTCCCTTCCGGAAGAGGAGTAAGTTATAGGGGCAACCCACGGAGGTCTTTTCAAAATGGATAAGCCGGCCCTAAGGATCCCTCTGGAGGATATTCCTCCGGAGGGCCTAAAACTGGAATTCGAGGAAGGCCCGGAGCTTCTGGCCGACTGTTTTCCTCTAAAAAGGGCTCTGGTAGCCCGGGTATTCTTGAAAAAACAGGGAATTGATGTTAAAGCCAAAGGACGGGTAAGGACCACGGTGGAGCTCACCTGCGACCGGTGTCTGGAGCGGTTCGAGCTGGAGATAGACGAGGAATTCGAGGTGGAGTTCAGGCCGCTGGCGAGCCTCCCGCTGCGGGAGGAGACCCAGCTCAGTCGGGAAGACCTGGAGGTGATCTTCTACGACGGAGAGGCGGTACCGGTGGACGAGCTGGTACGGGAACAGGTTATCCTGGCTGTTCCCTATAAGAAGCTCTGCCGGGAGGACTGTCGGGGGTTATGCCCCCGATGCGGAAAAAATCTAAACCAGGGGCCCTGCGGCTGCGAGATCCGCAAGGAATCCCCTTTTGCGGTTCTCAGGACGTTGTTACAAAAATCAGGTGGTTAGGAGGGAGTCATGGCTGTACCCAAGAGGAAGACCTCTCGCTCCAGACGGGGGATGCGACGGGCGCACAAACACCTTACGGCCCCGTGTGTTTCGGTATGTCCCCGGTGTAAGGCCCCCAAGTTACCCCACCGGGTATGTCCCAGTTGCGGGACCTATCGCGGCAAGGAGTTCCTCCCCTCCGAGGAAGTCTAAACGGTGGTTCGCATAGCCTTGGATGTCATGGGGGGCGATTACGCCCCCCGGGAAATCCTGGCCGGGGCACGGGAGGCCTTAAAGGCCCTTCCGGATCTTTTTCTTTATCTGGTGGGCACGGAAAAGGCCCTGGCGGATTTTCCGGAACACGAACGGGTGGAGAAGGTCCCTGCTCCGGAATGGGTGGAGATGGACGAGGCCCCCAGCGAAGCCCTGCGCAAAAAACCCCGTTCCTCCATCCGGGTGGCCTTTGAGCTGGCCAGGTCCGGGAAGGCCCAGGCGGTGGTGAGCGCCGGGAACTCGGGGGTAACCTATGCCTGCGCCCTTTTCGCCCTGGGGAGGATCCGCGGAGTATCACGTCCGGCCATCGCCACGGTGCTCCCCACCCTGAAGAATCCCGCGGTGCTCATCGACGCCGGGGCCAATGTGGATTGCAAGCCCAGCCATTTGCTCCAGTTTGCCCTTATGGGGGCCCTTTTTTCGCAGGAAATTCTGGGGATCAGAAATCCCCGGGTGGGGCTTCTTTCCATCGGTGAGGAGGGAGGCAAGGGCAATTTTCTGGTCAAAAGGGCCCATGCCCTGCTCTCCGAAAGTTCCCTCAATTTTGTGGGCAACGTGGAGGGTCGGCATATCTATTCCGGGGAAGCCGAGGTCATCGTCTGCGACGGCTTTGTGGGGAACATCTGCCTCAAGGTCTCGGAGGGGGTGGCCGAGGCCCTCACGGTGATGCTCAAACGGGAGGTGCGACGCGATCCCCTGGCCATCCTGGGTTTTCTTCTGGCGCGGCGGGCCCTCTCCCGCTTTCGCCACCGGGTGGACTGGCGCGAATACGGAGGGGCCCCTCTCCTGGGCGTAAACGGTGTGGTCATCATCGGTCACGGTCGCTCGGATGCCCGGGCCGTGCGCAACGCCCTGAACACGGCCCGGCGTTTTGTGGAGATAGATCTGGCTCGCAGGCTCAGCGAGGCCCTGGGGGCCAGGAACCACCTTCCCGATCTTCGGGCCATCTCATGAAACGGGCGGGTGCCTTTATTCTGGGAACCGGTCGTGCCCTCCCCTCCCGGGTCCTCACCAACCGGGACCTGGAACAGATGGTTGACACCTCGGATGAATGGATCACCCAGCGCACCGGGATCAAGGAACGCCGGGTGGTGGCCGAGGGGGAGAGCAACAGCAAGCTGGCCATCGCCGCGGCCCGAAAGGCACTGGAAAGGGCCCGGGTGACTCCGGAGGAGCTGGACCTTATCATCGTGGCCACCCTCACCCCCGACTATCTCATGCCCTCGGTGGCTATTCTGGTGCAGCAGGCCCTGGGAGCCTGGAAGGCCGGAGCCTTCGACCTTTCGGCCACCTGTTCGGGTTTCCTCTACGCCCTTTCCGTGGCCGATAAATTCGTAAGGGAGGAACCAAAGCGCAGGATCCTGGTCATCGGAAGCGAGGTCCTTTCCCACAAGACCAACTGGGAAGACCGCACTACCTGCGTGCTTTTCGGCGACGGAGCCGGGGCCGCGGTGGTCACCGGTTCTCCGGACGGCCGGCGCGGGGTCCTTTCCACTCACCTACACGCCGACGGTTCCCTCTGGCACCTCCTGACCCTCAAGGGCTGCGGGTCCCTTTATCCTCCGTGTGATCCCCGCCTCCCCAGAGAAGACTACTTCATCCGCATGCAGGGTCGGGAGGTCTTTAAGCAGGCCGTGCGGGCCATGGAGGCCGTGGCCATGGAGGCCCTGGAGGCCAACGGCATCTCCCCCTCGGACCTCTCTCTGCTCATTCCCCATCAGGCCAACATCCGGATCATCGAATATCTACGGGAACGCCTGGGGCTGCCGGAGGAGAGGGTCTTTGTGAATATCCATCGCTACGGAAACACCTCCGCCGCGAGTATTCCCATCGCCCTGGACGAGGCCCAGGAGGAGGGCCGACTCTCCCCCGGAGACCTGGTGCTCATGGTCTCCTTCGGGGGAGGCTTTACCTGGGCTTCGGTACTCCTGCGCTGGTGATCTCCTCCTGCTCCGCCCCCTCGTCCCCGGCCCTTCTCAGGCATGACATCTTCCTGAGACGCAACCGCAATCTCTTCTTCATCCCGCATCCTTCTCTCCCCCGGCCTTCCCCTCCATGTCCTGCACCTCTTCTACACCTCATCTTCTTACCTCCCGGCATTTTTCTCCTCCGAATCAGTTTTGATAATGATAATAATTCTCTATTTTAATTTGACAAGGTCCGCCTGTTCCTCGGGACGCAGGGGGCGGAATTCTCCCGGGCGGAGGGAACCCAGTTCCAGAGGTCCGAAACGGAGACGTTTGAGACGGACCACCCGGAACCCCAGACGGGAGAACATGCGTTTTACCTGGTGATGACGGCCCTCATAAAGGGTTATCTCCAGTCGGGTGGAATCCGCGGACCTATAAAGGAGACGGGCCCGCGCCGGAAGGGTGAGCCGTCCCTCCAGGATGAAACGTTCCTCCAGGCAGGGAAGAAGTTCCTCGGGAAATTCCCCCTCCACCTCCACCTCATAGACCCGGGGCAGACGGTACCGGGGATGGAGCAAACGGTGGGCCAGTTCCCCGTCGTCGGTGATAAGCAGCAGCCCCTCGGCATCGCGATCCAGTCTTCCCACCGGGAAAAGACGCTCGTGACGGGGCACCTCTCGAAAGAACTCCATGACCGTGGGGAGTTTATCCCGGGTGGAGGTTACGTATCCCGGGGGTTTGTAGAAGAGAAAATAGCGATAACCCGGGGGAGAAACCACCGGTTTTCCGTCCACCTCCACGTGTTCCCCGGGCCGCACCCGATAGGAGGGATCCCTTACGGGACGCCCCTCCACCTTAACCCGCCCCTTGAGGATGAGCTTTTTGGTCTCCCGGCGGCTCCCCAGGCCGGCCTCAGCCAGAAAACGATCCAGCCGCATCACCACCATATTCCGGCGGCAAGAATGGAAACCAGAGAACCCGGTCCGAAGGGCACGGCCTCCTGATAATAGATCTCTCCGGTGAACGGGTATCCCTCGAGAAAGGCACGGAGGAGGATCAGCGTGGAAAGACCGCATATCTTGAAACTCAGACTGCGGCGAGCCTCCTCCAGGAAGGCCCGGTAGTCCCCCCGGAGGAGGGTTTCCATCAACTGTCGATCCCGGGCCACCGCCCGACTCCCCTCCTCCGGACCGGCGGAAAAGGCATCTCCGTATCGTTTCCCCAGGTGGGCGAAGTCTATCCCCAGGATCATGTAGGTTCTCTCGTCCCAGAGATTCCGAAGGACCTCCGCCCATTTTCGGTAAAGGGGCTGGGCCTCGAGGGGATCCTCTCCGCGGAGGAGATAGGGTTCCATGGATCCCACCAGAAAGGGTACCACTTTAAATTCGGAAAAGAGATGGCGCAGAAAAAGGGCCTGAAACTCCAGCGAATGTTCCCGACGGTGAGCAAAATGGTCCGGAAAAACCGGAAGGGCCTCCACCAGGCGGGAGGTTACCTCCCGCTCTATCCACACCCTTCCCAGGGGGGTATCCATATCCTTGAGGAGCAGGGAAAGGGGAGCTTCCAGCTGATGCCCGGTGCCGAGCAGGATCACCCTCGCTCCCGGGGGAAGTTCAAGGGCCCGATAAGCCGCGGCAAACCCCCGGGCCCCGGAACGGAGATCCAGGTGAGGTGCGATGAGTATGCGGGGAGGTTTCCGGGGTTGCGGCGCAAAGGAAGAAAGGATTTCGTCCAGGAACCTTCGCAGGGATTCCGGATCCCTGGGGTAGGCCTGTCCGGCGCAGGCCGGGGGACGAACCGGTTCCCTGCGCCAGGCTTCCTCCGCGGCCCGACGAAGCCGTTCGAAGTTCTCCCCCTCCAGGAACCCGCTTCGGTCGAGCTTTTCCACCAGATGGACGATCTCCTCCAGAAGGACCACCCGCCCCAGCACCCGGGTGGCCGCGACCTGGAGATCGCGAAGATCGTGATGTCCATCCATGAGGGCCAGCACCGGCCCTAGGACCTGGGGCACCACCAGGGTCTCCTGACTGTAGCCCAGTGGATCGCGCAGAAGCAGAGAGGAGCGCCCCTGCCAGTTGAGGGGCAGGACCTCAAGCGGCCTCAAGCGGGGGGTGAAGGCCGGACTCATTCCATCCCTCCGAAGTCCTCCGGCCCCAGCTCTCTTACCACCTCCTTCACCCGTTCCAGGGCGTCATAATACTCGTCTTCTATGGTTCGCACCCGCACGCCGTAGGCCCGCTGGATAGCCTTACGCACGATTTCTCCCTTAAGCAGGGCATTGGTCCAGCCCATCTCGGCGTATTTGCTGTTCACCTCCTGGTTGAGCTCCACCAGGGCCCGGGCCCGACGTCTTCTTTCCTCTACCGCCTCCGAAAGGGGTTCCTCCAGAAATCGATCGATCTTGGAAAGGAGATTCTCGTAAAAGCTGGCCGGAAACCGGGTCTCGAGTTCCTCCAGCACGAAGCCCAGGGTAATGAACTGGGGTTCCTTGAAGTAAGTAAAAAGATCGGCCTCAATGGCCTCCGGGGTCTGGTGAAGAAACTCCTGGAAGAGGCGGTAGGCCTGTCGGGACTTCTCTTTTACATTGGGGGGTTTCTCGGTGTTAAATTCCAGGATGTGAAGGTAAAGATCCTCCGGGGCCACCACCGCCAGAACCTCCCGCGCCCCCAGGTCCCTGAGGGCCTCCAGCCGATGCTGGCCGTCCACCACGTAATATTCACCGTCGTGGGGGCAGACCACGATGGGGGTAATGAAACCCAGTTTCTCTATGGCCAGTTCCAGGTGCTTCTTGAGTCCATCGGAGATATCCCGCTGGAAGGGAGGAACCCGCACCTCCTCCAGCTCGAACACCGCCAGTTTGAGGGGTTGTTTCTTTACCGGATCCTCGAAACGAGCCAGTTCCCGCATCCCTTTCACCCCCCTTTCGGAGGATTTTATAGCCTGTCTTTCAGAAAATAACCAGCCGCGGAAAGATTTCCCCGGCCCTTTAAAAGGGGTAAACATTTTGCTAAACAAGTAAAGAGGGGTTAAAGTTTTGACCGGGAACAACCGAAGACTATATTGATCATCTTCCCAAGGCTTAAAGGAATGTTTAAAATATTAATGAAGCACCAATTCCCGCGGGGAGAAAAACCATGAAGGTCAAAAATGTCCTACCCTATGTAAAGCCTTCGGCCCAGGGGGTGGAGAAGACCGACCGGGGGCGCACGGAGAGGGCGGCACGTTCCGGGGCCGGTGGAGAGGCCCGCAAGCCGGAAACCGAGGACCGGGTGGAGCTGCGTACCCGCAAGATCATCGAAGAAGCCCGCACCCGGCTGCGGGAGGTTCCCGAGGTACGGGAGGAAAAGATAGCGGCCCTGCGCGAAAAGATCCAGAGCGGAAACTATGAAGTTCCTCCGGAGAAGGTGGCCCGGGCCATGCTCTCCGACCTCCTCCAGAATATCTATTAGTCCTTGACCTCCTCCCCCAGGTTGGTAGGGGTTTCCCTCGGGGTATATTCCTCAAGAGGCCTTACCACGAAGAGTAACTGTCCCTCCACCACGGGCTCGTTCACCTTCACGCATATCTCTTCGATCACACAATCAAACGGCGCATAGACCGGGGTCTCCATCTTCATGGCCTCAAGGTTGGCTATCTCCTCGCCCTTGTGATAGATATCGCCCACCTTGAGTTCTCCCCGCTTGGGGTTCCCCAGCCGCCAGACATTCCCTTTGATGGGGGACCCGATCTCGTTGGGGCCTTTGGCCATGCGCACTTCCTTCTTTTTCACCCTGGGGGTGGCCACCTCAAAGACCCGGGTCTTGTTGTTGACCTTCACCACTACATGGATCACTCCGTCGTGTTCGGCCCCCACCGAGACCAGTTCAATGGTGTAGGGCTTGCCCAGAAAGGTGAATTCCACCTTATCCCCGGGCTTGCGCAGGCCGTAGCGGAAAACCGGCGTGGGCAGAACATAACTGGCCTTGCCGTATTTTTCGAAGAATTCAAAGAAGTTCAGGGCGTCCTTGGGATGCATAAGATAGATGATGAACTCCTCCTCGGTGGGTTCTCGCCCCAGTTTATCCTTGAGTTCACGGAAGGCCTGTTCCAGATCGAGTTCGGGCACGGTCTCCAGAGGGCTCTTCTCGGTGCGTTCGGCCAGCTTCTTCTCCCATTCCTCTCCGAAGGCACTGCGATAGACCCATTCATCCGGCCAGCCGGCGGGTAATTTCCCGTATTTACCCAGGATGAGATTCTTAAAATCTCCGGGAGCGGTCTTGAAAAGATCGAGCAATTCCTCCTGCTCCTCCTCGCTCATGGCCGAAAAATCACACCCTTTCTCCTCCACGAAACGCCGCAGGAGGTCCAAGATGTGACGCACCCCGGCCTCGCCGTGTTCCTTGGCGTAACGGTTGACGATGCCGGAACAGGTCACCCAGGTGATCTGAGAACCCGGCGTGACATCGAAGTACTTAACAATGCGGTTGTAATAGGACATGAGTTCCAGGATGTAGGGCATGAGATGGAGAAAACCGTTTTTTTCCGCCTGCTCGAAGGAGGAGGGGAAGGCCCCGCCGGGCATGCGGTGTTTCACCACCATATAATCGAACCCTTTGAAGGGAGACTCGGCCCAGTCGTAATAATTGATCCATTCCCGAACCTTCTGCACCGCAAGCTCCGCCAGTCGCACATTGAGGTTCACCTTGAAACCGGCCTCGGTGAGATAGGC
>DRMH01000074.1 GCA_011322625.1 Thermosulfurimonas dismutans
CATGATCGGCCCCCGAACCCAGAAGTATATCCCCGATATCTGGCTCAAGCGTCTGTTTGTCCTCCTGGCCATCTATGTGGGTCTGCGTTATACCTCCAAGGGTTTCCTGGGCCACAGTATCGTGCCTCCCTATTAAACCCGGAGGGAACCATACGGAATCCCTCCTTGCGGAGATGGTGCACTGGAACAATCTGACGGTGGAAGGGAGAGATTGCCCCTTTTTTCCCGGGGGGAGCGGAGGCTTGAGGAGACCGGGGCCATGGTGTGGCGGATGAGAAGCCTGACCCAGGTGCTGGGAAAAGGAGCCGAATAGGGAAGGTTTTTCAAAAAATAATGGCTGGGGGGCTAGGATTCGAACCTAGACCGGTGGGTCCAGAGCCCACTGTCCTGCCGATTAGACGACCCCCCAGCTCCGGGAAGTAAATATAGCCTAATCTTCCCCGAGGTCAAGACTGCGGAGATAAAGGGTAAGAAAGGGCTGGGTCAGTTTATCCATTTCCCGGGCCAGGGATACAGCCATGGCCAACACCTGGCGCAATCCCTTCAGATCCAGCCGTTCAAAGAAGAGCTGAAACCGGCCTTCGGGGCCCAGGGTGAATTCTCCCGAAAACCCTCCCACCGAAACCGGAAGGGTCTCTCCCGGGTGGGGGAATAGCACCTCCCCGAAGAATTCCTCCTCAAATCCACCCGGGGTTTCCACCTCGAAACTCACCTCCCGGAGGTGGGGTTGGACCTTGGCCTGATAACGCAGCTGGTTGAGCAGGGCCTCGGGATGGGGCACCCGATAGCGTCCTCCCTCCTCAAATACCGCAAGGAATTCCGTGGGCTGGAGACGTCTCTTGGAGGTGGGATAGGGTAGGATCTCGGAAAGACTCCTCAGGGTTTCCTCGGAGACCGTAATCTGTCGAAACTCCTCAAGCCCGGCCTCGGCGATGGCTTCGCGCCAGAAACGATCCCGCTCGAAGTCCCGGCTCTCGTAGTCGTATTCGTAATAGACGGCACGGATCCCGGCCGAGGCGATGAGTTTCAGACACACGTAGCAGGGCGCAAGCGTGCAATAAAGCTCCGCCCCCTCCACCGAGATCCCGAAGCGGGCGGCCTGGGCGATGGCATTGGCCTCGGCGTGGGTGGCCCGACAAAAATTATACTTATCTATGTCCGGAATACCCTTTTCCCGACGGAAACAGTATCCCGGACCACGATCCGTACAGTGCCAGGCCCCGGGCATGGGGCCATTGTAGCCAGTGGCGAGAATCCTTTTGTCCTTGACGATCACCGCCCCCGAGGGCCGGGAGTTGCACCCGGAACGCAGGGCCACCATCTTGGCCAGCAGCATAAAATACTCGGGCCAGGGAGGACGGCTCATAGGCCCAGATCCCCATAGACCGGAAATTCGGCACAGAGTCTGCGGACCTTCTCCCGGATGTCACGGATAAGCCCTTCGTCTTTCGGATTCTTGAGCACCGCAGCCATCCACTCGCCGATCTTCTCCATTTCCGGCTCACGCATACCCCGGGTGGTCACCGCCGGGGTGCCGATCCGAATTCCGCTGGTAACCCGCGGGGGTTTCGGATCAAAGGGAATGGCGTTTTTGTTTACCGTGATCCCGGCCTGCGCCAGGGCTTCCTCGGCCTCGGCCCCGGTGATCCCCTGAGGGGTGAGGTCCACCAGGAGGAGATGGTTGTCCGTGCCGCCGGAGACCAGACGAAACCCCTCGGCGGAAAGGACCTCGGCCAGGCGTCGGGCATTGGCCACCACCTGCTGCTGGTAGCTCTTGAATTCCGGCTTGAGGGCCTCCCGGAAACAGACCGCCTTGGCCGCAATGATATTCATATGGGGCCCCCCCTGAATGCCCGGAAATACGGTTTTATCCAGAACTTTGGCGTAACGCTCGCGAGCCAGGATAAACCCTCCCCGGGGGCCACGCATGGTCTTGTGGGTGGTGGAGGTTACAAAGTCGGC
>DRMH01000075.1 GCA_011322625.1 Thermosulfurimonas dismutans
AAACTGGTATTTTATGACCCGATTCCAGGAGGAACCGGATTTTTGCCGCTCATCTTAAAGTTTTGGTCGGACATAGTGCTTAGCGCCAAAGTTGCTATCGAACAATGCGATTGCGAAGAGGCCTGTTATAACTGCCTTCTACACTATCGTAACCAGCCTTATCACCATCTTATGAGTCGCTCGCAAGCCCTCGCTTTGATGGAGGACCTTTTACCGTGGCAAAAAGAACATGATATTCCACCCCATTATGTTGAGGTTGATATTGATGAAGAGCAACTTGAAAGTCCGGCGGAAGAACGGTTTTTAAAGATTCTGGAAAAACGCGGATTCCCTGCGCCGGTTCCACAATTTGAGGTTGTTCTGGGCGGCACCCAAAAAACGATAGCCGATTTTGCCTATCCGGACCAAAGAATTCTGATCTATATTGACGGACTCTCCGAAGGCATACACGGAAATCCTGTCCGGCGACAAAAAGACAAACTTTTAAGAGCCAAAGCCCAGGTCAAAGGTTACAGGATCCTGGAAATCCCTGCTGAAGCTCTTCATGATAAAAAAACTATGCTTGCTGATTACCTGGATATATTAAGCGATTATCTGGCTTAGACCCCTTACCGGGCCGGAGGGATCTCAAACTTTTAGCAGGCGTTCGGGGTTGAGTAACTCGAAACGGGGTTCGGATATCTCCGTGTGCCCTAAAAGGCGGATAAGCCAGAAATCATGGGGAGATTCCTGGAGCTTTTTTCTTAAGGCCGGACTTACCCAGTGGGAGTCTTCCACCAGATTGTAAAAGTGGGAATCAATGCCCATAAAACCATCCAAAAGATGAGCTATGGTATGAAAGAGCTTGGAAAGATAGCCCTGGGGAATCTCGGCAAGGTTTTCGAACCGGCCGTACCCTTCCCGTGCTAGCTCGGAAAGGAATTCTCGCACGGTCTTCCGGTTCTTTTCCTCCACCCGGGCCAGAATTTCATAGAACCGGGGATGGGTGGCGGGGAAGGAGTCTTCCGGGAAAAATTCCAGGGTGTCGTAGGAAAGGAGCTCGTAGCGTTCAATAAATCGAGTCACCCGATGTGTGGCCTCTTCAAAGCTTTCGGCCTTGACCAGAAAATAGTGCTCAAAGACCGGCATACCTCGGAACCCCGCTTCCAGTATAATCTTTCCGGTTGCCTTTGGGGAGTCCCTGGTTTAAATAGAAGAAATCTTTCCGGAGGAGGGAAGAAATGAGCGAGATCCGGGAGATGGTAACCGAGATCGCCAGGAAGGCCCGGGAGGCGGCACAGAAGCTCCCCTCCCTTTCCACAGAGGTGAAAAACAGGGTGTTGCTTGAGACCGCAAAGCGGCTGCGGGAGGAGAAGGCCTTCCTCAAGGCCGAAAACGAAAAGGATCTGGCCTATGCCCGCGAAAAGGGGCTTTCTTCGGCCCTTATAGATCGGCTTACGCTTTCGGATAAAGTTATTGAGGGCATGGCCCGGGGGCTTGAGGAGGTGGCGGCCCTTCCGGATCCGGTGGGCGAGGTGGTGAAGATGTGGCGGCGGCCGAACGGCCTCTGGGTGGGCCGGATGCGGATCCCCCTCGGAGTGATCGCCATGATCTATGAGAGCCGGCCCAATGTGACCATTGATGCCGCGGGGCTCTGTTTTAAGAGCGGAAACGCCGTGATCCTGCGGGGGGGCTCTGAGGCCATAAATTCCAACCTGGCGCTGGCGAAGATTTTCCAGGAGGCCCTTAAGAGTGCTGGAGCCCCGGAGGAGGCCGTCCAGGTGATCCCCACCACGGATCGCGAGGCGGTAAACGTGCTCCTTAAACTGGACGAATACATCGACCTCATCATCCCCCGCGGCGGCGAGGGGCTCATCCGGTTCGTTACCGAAAACTCGCGCATCCCGGTCTTAAAACACTTCAAAGGGGTCTGCCACGTCTATGTGGACAAATACGCCGATCTTGAGATGGCCCGGCGCATCGCGGTAAACGCCAAAGTGCAGCGCCCCGGGGTCTGTAACGCCATGGAGACCCTTCTGGTGCACCGGGAGGTGGCTGAGAAGTTCCTTCCGGCGGTGGCCGAGGATTTCAGGGCCCATGGGGTGGAGATCCGGGGCTGCCCCGAGACCCGGCGTCTCATCCCCTGGGCCAGGGAAGCCACGGAGGAGGACTGGGAGGCCGAATACCTGGATCTGATCCTTGCGGTACGGGTGGTGCCCTCCATGGACGAGGCCCTAGCCCACATCGCCCGCTACGGCTCGAACCACACCGAGTCCATCGTCACCGAGGACTACCACCGGGCCATGCGTTTCCTCAGGGAGGTTGACGCCTCGGTGGTCATGGTGAACGCCTCCACCCGGTTTAACGACGGCGGCGAGCTGGGTCTCGGGGCCGAGATCGGGATCTCCACCACCAAGCTTCATGCCTACGGCCCCATGGCCCTTGAGGAACTGACCACCCTCAAGTTCATCGTCTTCGGGGAGGGCCAGATCCGGGAGTAGATTTTTAACAGGCCGGATTTTCTGGATCTGATTTAGGGTTAGTGTTTTACCAGATCCCGGATCTCGCGGGCAATGGCCAGGACCCGCTCCCGGGTCTCGGCCTCATCAAAGGTGAGGATTCTTCCCTCGCGGAGGAGCCAGCGCCCGGCGACCATCACCCCGGAGACCGCCCCGGCCCGGGCGCTATAGACCAGAAGCGAGAGCGGATCGTGGACCGGCGTTAGATCCGGCCGCAAAAGATCAAGCACCGCAAGGTCGGCCTCAAAGCCGGGCTCAAGGCGTCCGCAGCGGGGAAACCCCAGGGCCCGGGCCCCCTCCTCGGTGGCCATGCGGAAGACCTCGCGGGCGGGAAGCACCGTGGGGTCGCGGCGGAGGCCCTTATGGATCAGGGCCGCGGTGCGCATCTCGGAAAGGAGATCAAGGTCGTTGTTGCTGGCCGGACCATCGGTCCCCAGGGTGACCCTTACGCCTGCGGCCAGCATCTCCGGCACCCGAGCCACCCCGGAGCCGAGCTTAAGGTTGCTTTCCGGACAGTGGGCCACCGAGACCCCGGCCCGGGAAAGTTCCTCTATTTCTTCGTCGGTAAGCTCCACCGCATGGGCGATATGGAGCCTTTCATTTAAAAGCCCCAGTTCCTTAAGGTGGGCCACCGGCCGGTGGCCGTAGCGCTCAAGACACTGTTTCACCTCCTCTTCGGTCTCCGAAAGATGGATGTGGACCAGGGCCCCGTAACGCTCGGCGATCCTCCGGGCCTTCTTTAAAGTCTCGGGCGAGCAGGTATAGACCGCATGTGGACAAACCAGGATGTTTATCCGGGGGTGGGCCTCGTAACTTCGCAGAAGTTCCTCGGTAAGCTTAAGCCCCTCCTCAAGGGGACCGTAGCCCGGGGAGGGAAAGTCAAAGAGCCCCTCCCCCAGGGCGGCCCGCACCCCGGTCTCCTCCACCACCCGGATCACCCAGGGTTCAAAGAGATACATATCGCAGAAACAGGTAACCCCGGAGCGAAGCATCTCGGCCACCGCAAGCTTCGCCCCCCAGTAAACCCACTCGCTTTTGAGATGGCTTTCCACGGGAAAGATATAGTCGTGAAGCCAGGTCATGAGCGGAAGATCGTCGGCAAGCCCCCGGAAGATGGTCATGGAGGCGTGGGTGTGGGCGTTAACCAGCCCCGGAAAGACGAGGACCTCCCCGAGATCCTCAACCGGAACCCCGGGGTGGCGGGAGATAAGCTCATCCCTCCGCCCTAGGGCCTCAATTCTTCCGTCCTTAATCAGAAGGGCTCCGTCCTTTAGGGGCTCTTTATCCCAGGCCGGAAGGACAAAGGCCGCACAAAGAATAAACTTTTCCCTTTCAGCCATTCACTCCTCCGGAAGATAGAAATCCTCTTTAAAAAAGACCGGCGGGGCCTTACGCGTCTCCCGGAAACCGTTTTCCTCAAGAAATTCCAGGTACTCCTCAAAGCTCATCTCGGGAGGGGGAAGATCTGGGACCTCAAGTTCCCCGAAATCCGGTATCCAGTCTCTTGAGGATTTCGCGCACCCCATAATGCCTGGCAAGCTCTCTGATTTCCTCTGAGGATACAAGGTTTTCCTTAAGAAGCCAAGCAAGGTCCGCCCATTCCCGATCAAGTCTTTCAGGCTGATTCTTTACGGCAAAAATCTTTAAGGCCGCAAGATGCCGGGGCGAGGGGACCGAAAAGGAGACGCCCGGAAAGATCTCTCGCCTTTCGGCCTCGGAAAGGAGCTTTTCAAGGGTCTTCTGATCCACGTAGATGGTATCCACCCGACCCCCTAGGGGATGAAGGTGTGCGGAAAAACCCGAGGATAGGCCTGCGGTCTCAAACCCTAAGCCCTCAAGGAAGTTTAACCAGAGGAATTTTCGGCTTTTGGCGGTTAAAAAATCAAGATCTCCCGTCATCCGCGAAAGGCCGTAGGCCTTAAGGGCAAAGGCTCCGACAAGGAGAAGGGGCACACGGTTTTCTTCGCCGAAACGGGCGCAAGCGCGAAGGAACTCCGAAAGCTTAAACAAGGCGGACCTCTATGCCTTTTTCCCGGAGGTAGCGTTTTAAGGCCGGGATCTCCACCTCGCGACGGTGGAAGATACCTGCGGCAAGCGCCGCCTCGGCCCGGGTGCGGGTGAAGACCTCGTAAAAATGCTCGGGCCGCCCGGCTCCGCTTGAGGCGATGACCGGGATGCTTACCGCCTCGGAGACCGCCTGAATCAGCTCAAGATCATAGCCCAGGTTGGTCCCGTCGCGGTCTATGCTATTGAGAAGGATCTCGCCGGCCCCGAGTTCCTCGCAGACCCGGGCGAGCGTCACCGCGTCCACCTCACGGGCCTCGCGCCCGCCCTTTACCGTGCACTGAAACCAGCAGTAGCGCTCCCCGTTCGGCCCGGGGATCCCGGTCTCAATCACCGGATACTCGGTCTCCGAGGGGCTCTTCACGTAGCATCTCTTGGGATCAATGGAAATGACCACCGCCTGCCGGCCATAGACCCGGGAGATGGTCTCGATGGAGGAGTTTCCGGAGGGGCCTCCGCGGCGAAGGTAATCCTCAACGATATAGACCGCGTCCGAGCCGATGGAGACCTTGTCCGCCCCGGCCCGGAAATAGGCCGAGGCCACCTCAAGGGCGCTATAGCTGGTACCGTCCCGATCGGTAAAATCCCGGATGCCACCCCCTATGGTAAGGGGCACAAAGACCCGCTCCGAAGTACGCCTCAGCACCTCAAGCATGGGCTGGTCCTTTAAGGGAAAGTGTCTAAAACCTGTGATGTTGAGGAAGGTGATCTCGTCTGCCCCCTCCCGGAAGTAAAGGTGGGCGAGATCCACCGGGTCACCCATGTCCCGCACTCGGCCGCCCTCGCGCACGTCGTACTGAAGACCCTTGGTCACCACCAGGCGCCCCTCGTCATCCGAGCGCACGTCAAGGCAGGCGATGATGCGTTTGGCAAGCCGGGTTCTTTCCGGGATGCGCGGGGGGAGCACGGCTTCGCCCTCCGGGGAGAGGAAGTTTTCAAGGATCTTTAGCCCCGCGGGCCCGCTTTTTTCCGGATGGAACTGAAGGGCCACGATGTTTCCGCTTTCTACCGCTGACACAAACTCCACTTCGTAGTCCGTGCGGGTGAGGACCAGGGCGGGATCCGCCGGATCCACGTAATAGGAATGGACGAAGTAGAATTTTTCCTCCCCGGAAAGACCCCGGAAGAGGCGGGAGGGTTTTACCGGTTTTATGCCGTTCCAGCCGATGTGCGGCACGGAAAGCGAAACCCTGAACCGGCGCACGAACCCGGGAAAGACCGAAAGCCCGGCCACCCCCGGGGCCTCCTCGCTTCCCTCAAAAAGGACCTGAAGCCCGAGGCAGATCCCGAGGAAGGGCCGGTTCTGACGCAGGTATTCGCGCAAGGGTTCCACAAAACCCTTTTCGTTTAAGGCCCGCATGATGCTTCCGAAGTTTCCCACCCCGGGGAAAACCAGACGCTCGGCAGAAAGGATGTCCTCCGGACGCTTAACGGTCCGCACCTCGGCCCCCAGAGCCCGGAGGGCGTTTACCACGCTTCGCACATTTCCCGCCCCGTAATCAAGCAGCGTGACTTTCATCTCCCCTCCCTGACTCTCTTGATTAAAGGGAAATCCTAACCGCTTCAATTTACCGGGCAAGTCTGCTTTCATAAAGGTGTAAAATAAAGTTTCCATCATATTTATATTGATGTGGATTGGTGCGGGAAAAGTCGGCTCCAGATCACTTATGGTGAGGAGTTTCTTGGGTTAGAATAAGATAACTGTTACCAGCAGGAGGACGGTTCGGTGGTCATCCCCGAGGTCCTAAGGCCTACACGGGCGTAGAGAAGGCGAGACTATGATCACGGAAAAGGTAGAGGTATGGCTTGAGGAATTTGAAAAGCTTCAGAAAGAACATCTTGAGTTTTTTAAAAGGTGTACCAAAACCCCGCCTGAAAAAATCCCTTTAGAAGAGCTTTACGCCCGTCTTTATGAGCGACGAAGACTTCAGGCCCGGTTCAAGGAAGCCCTGAAGATCCTTTCCCCGGAAAAAATTTCCTCCCTGCTTCCCCACCTCGAGAAACTGAGAGAGCGGGAGAGGCAGATAAAAGATCTCGTTGAGAAGATCAGGTCCGGGTTTCTCCCCCGCATGCGTAAAGATCCCGCAAGCGAGCTCAAAAGAAAGGCCTTGAGAGACTATCTCCGGTATGCGTAAGCTCTCGGCATATTTTTTGCTTTTATAAAAAACAAAATCGCTCGGGAGAGGGTGATGCTTGACGGAAAGGTCGTGCTGGTGACCGGGGGGACGGGCTCTTTCGGGCAGAAGTTCGTGGAGATAGTCCTTAAAAGATTCCGGCCCCGGAAGATCATCATCTATTCCCGGGACGAATTCAAGCAACTGGAGATGCAGAAGAGGTTTGCGGAGCATCTTGAGGTATTGCGCTTTTTCATCGGGGACATAAGGGACAAATCTCGCCTCTGCCGGGCGCTTGAGGGGGTGGATTTCGTGATCCACACCGCGGCCCTGAAGCAGGTCCCGGCTGCGGAATACAATCCCTTTGAGGCCGTGCGCACCAACATTATCGGCACCCAGAACCTGATTGACGCGGCCATTGACAGAGGTGTCAAAAAAGTGGTGGCCCTCTCCACGGACAAGGCCGTAAATCCTATAAACCTTTACGGGGCCACGAAACTGGCCATGGAAAAGATCGTCATCGCCGCGGAAAACTATTCCGGGGGCCGGGATATCACCTTCTCGGTGGTGCGTTACGGGAACGTGCTCGGCTCGCGGGGAAGTGTGGTGCCCTACTTTCTGGAGCTTAAGGCCCGGGGGGAAAAGGAGTTTCCCATCACCGACGAACGTATGACCCGTTTCTGGATCACCCTGGAGGAAGCCGTAGAGCTTGTACTTTTTGCCCTTGAAAACGCCCTCGGAGGAGAGGTCTTCGTGCCCAAGCTTCCCAGCATGCGGATCACGGATCTCGCCCGGGCCATAGAGCCGGAGTGCCGTTTCCGGATCATCGGCATCCGCCCCGGGGAGAAACTTCACGAGACCTTGATTTCCGAGGACGAGGCCCGTACCGTGCGCGATCTCGGCCGCTACTACGTCATCCTCCCCCAGTTCGTCTTCCGCAAGAAGGACCTTGAGAAACACTACGCCGGGTATCCGGCCGTGCCCGAGGGGTTCAGCTACCGGAGCGATCGCAACACCTGGTGGCTTACGGTGGAGGACCTGCGGCAGATCCTTAAGGAAAAACTGGGGGCCAGACTGTGATTCCTTACAGCCGCCAGCTTATCACCCAGGAAGACATAGAGGCCGTAGTCGAAGTCCTGCGCTCGGATTTTATCACCCAGGGTCCGAAGATCAGGGAGTTTGAAGAGGCCCTGGCCTCCTTCTGCGGGGCCCGCTTTGCGGTGGTCTTCAGTTCGGGGACCGCGGCCCTGCATGCGGCCTATTTTGCGGCCGGCCTTTCTGCCGGCGACGAGTTTATCGTTCCGGCCATAACCTTCTGCGCCACAGCCAATGCCGGGGTCTTCCTCGGGGCAAGACCCATCTTCTGCGATGTGGAATCGGATACCGGAAACCTGGATCCGGGAGAGCTTGAAAAGGTCGTCTCTTCCCGCACGAAGCTTATTGTCCCGGTGCACTATGCCGGTCATCCCGTGGACCTTGAGGCCATAGCCGAAATAGCCGAAAGAAAGGGCGCCATCGTGATAGAAGACGCCTGCCACGCCCTGGGGGCCGAGTACCAAGGAGAAAGGATCGGATCGTGTCGTTTTTCCCTCATGACGGTTTTTAGCTTTCATCCGGTAAAACCCATTACCACCGGCGAGGGCGGCGCGGTGCTCACCAATTCCGAGGAATGCTATCGGAAACTTTGCATGTTCCGGGAGCACGGGATCACGCGGGAGCCCGCTGAATTCAAACACCCTTCTCCCGGTCCCTGGTATTATGAGATGCAGTTTCTGGGCTGGAACTATCGGATGACCGACTTTCAGGCCGCCCTGGGGATCTCCCAGCTGCGGAAACTTCCGGAATTTATCCGCAGAAGAAGAATGCTTGCCGAGCTTTACCGGGAGCTCCTTTCCGGAAATCCTCATCTTGAGCTTCCCCCGGAAAGATCCTATGCCCGCTCGGGCTATCATCTCTTCCCAGTGCGGCTTAAGGGGGAAACCGCATCCCGCAAAGGGGAACTTTTTCGGAGACTAAGGGAGCGGGGTGTGGGGGTGCAGGTGCATTACCTTCCGGTATATCTACACCCCTTCTATCGCCGGCTGGGTTACGCCCCGGGACTCTGTCCGCAGGCCGAGGAGTTCTATCGCCGGGAGCTCTCCCTGCCCCTTTATCCGGGACTTAAAGAGGAGGATCTCAGGCGGGTGGTGGAGATACTTAACCGGACCCTTGAGGAGGTGGTCGGGGAATGAGAATCCTTACCGTGGCCGCCCATCCCGACGACGAGGTCCTGGGCTGCGGGGGAACACTCGCCTTATTCGCCGAAAAGGGGACCGAGGTCTATATCCTGATCCTGGGGGAAGGGGTCACCTCCCGCGATAGAAAGCGCGACCCCGGGGCCCGCCGCGAAGAGATTAAAGCCCTGCGTGAGGCTGCCCGAGAGGCAGCAAATATCCTGGGAGCCAGAGAAATATTTTTTGAAGACCTTCCGGACAACCGTTTCGATTCCCTAGATTTTCTTGATCTGGTGAAACTGGTGGAAGAACATCTCGGAAGGATCCGTCCGCAGACGATCTTTACCCACTTTCCCGGGGACTTAAACCTGGACCATGCCCTCACCGCCCGGGCCGTGCTTACCGCGGCCCGCCCCCTTCCGGAAACCTCCGTGCGCCGCATCTACGCCTTTGAGGTCCCCTCCTCCACCGAGTGGAACTTTACCGAGGCCTTCCGCCCCAACGCCTACTTCGACATCTCAGATACCCTTTCCCGGAAACTTGAGGCCCTTAAGTGCTACCGGCAGGAATTGCGGAATTTCCCTCACCCCCGCTCCCTTGAGGGGGTGGAGATTCTTGCCCGGCATCGGGGCATGGAGACCGGAGTTCCCGCCGCCGAGGCCTTTGTCCTTCTTAGAAGCCTTGAGCACCCGGACTCTCTGGCCTCTACTTCTGAGCCTGCAAAAAAGAAAGGGAAACACTTTGAGCTTGCTCTTTCCTGGATCAAGGAACACGAGGGCCTGCGGCTCAAGCCCTACCGGGACACGATTGGAAAACTCACCATCGGCTACGGGCGGAACCTTGAGGACATAGGACTGAGCCTTGAGGAGGCCGAAGCGCTTCTGCGAAACGACCTTTCGCGCTGCGAGGCCGAGCTTCGGGAGGTCCTGGGCGAAACTTACGAAGCGCTTTCCCCGGTGCGAAAGGCTGTACTTCTTGATATGATATATAATTTGGGAAAATCTCGGTTTCTGGGGTTTAAAAGGATGATTGCGGCCCTTAAGGCCG
>DRMH01000076.1 GCA_011322625.1 Thermosulfurimonas dismutans
GAAGGTGAGGCTTGGGACGAAATCGCCCGCAAAGTCTATGGCACAGAAAAACTCATGCATGTACTTCTTTCCGCCAACCCGAATCTACGGCACCACCTCACGCTTCCCGGAAACACGCAGGTGGTCTGTCCCGAAGTTGAAATCGAGACCGTGCCGGAGGTGCTTCCGCCGTGGAAGCGGTAAGGCGGGTGAGACCCCGCATAAAATATCTCAAAAAGGATATCACCGCAGATCTTGCTCCTTACCTCCTTTCCCTGACCTATACCGACTACGCCCACGGTAAGGCTGACGATCTCGAGATCCGCCTTGCCGACCGGGAGGGGCTCTGGTCCGGCCCTTGGTATCCGGGGAAGGGAGATAGGATCGAGGTGGAGCTTTTCTGTGAGAATTGGCTTGGATCAGGCCGCCACGTGACCCTCCGCTGCGGGGTTTTCGAGATAGACGAGATCGAGGCCTCGGGGCCGCCCTCGGAGGTGGTCGTGCGGGCGCATTCGGCCCTCGTCACCAAAGACCTACGCTCTACCAAGCGCACCCGCGCCTGGGAGAACACTAGTCTTCGGGCCATCGCCTCTGAAATCGCCGGGCACCATGGCCTTCAGCTTATCTGGGACGGGCCGGATGTGCCCTATCGCCGCGTAGATCAAACCGAAGAACCGGATCTCGCTTTTCTGAAACGCCTTTGCGAGGCCGCGGATCGCTATCTAAAGCTCGCCCACGAAAAACTCATCATTTCAGAGGAGACCGCGAAGGTCGGCGGCCCCCTTGTCGGGACGATTATGAAAGAGGGGTGCAAGCGCTTCCGTCTGCGAGATAAGACGCACCGGATCTTCCGGGCCTGCAAAGTTTACTACTTCGACCCCGAGCGAAAGGAGCTTCTTGAACACGTGGAGGAAGATCCGAAGGCCCCGGCAAGCGGGGAGACCTTGGTGCTGAACGAAAGATGCGAGAGCCTATCCCAGGCCATTAAGCGGGCCCGGGCGGAGCTTTCCCGGCGCAACAGGTTCGAGACCGAGGGGGAGTTGGTTGTTCCGGGAGATCCCTCGCTTGTGGCCGGGGTTTCCGTGGAACTTAAAGATTTCGGGAGACTTTCCGGGCGATATGCCGTGGAGGAGAGCCGCCACACCTACAGCCGGGCCGGTTACGAGACGAGCCTGCGCTTGAGGAGGGTGAGGGAATGATCGAGGAGATCCGGGGCGATCTCGAAAGCCTTGCGAGGATCGTTTTCCGGATCATCCGGGTGGGGGTGGTGGTGGCGACTTACCCGGAGCGGGGGACGGTCCGGGTGCGTTTCCTAGATCAGGATGGCGAGGTTTCCTACGAGATGCGGGTTCTGGTGCGCAAGACCCACCGGGACCGTGACTACTGGATGCCGGATGTGGGGGAGCAGGTGCTCTGCGCATTTTTGCCCTATGGAAGGGAGCAGGGTTTTGTCCTGGGGGCCTTCTACTCCTCGGCTGATCCGGTGTCGGTAGCGGACCAGGAAGTTCGCCGGGTGGAGTTTGCGAACGGGGCCTATGTCGAGCATGACCGTCGCACGGGGAATGTTCGGGTGGAGACTCCCGGGGAGGTGGAGGTCCGGGCCAAAGGTACGGTGCGGATCGTCTCCGCCACTCAGGTAGTCATCATGGCCCCGAACGTGGTCATCAAGGCTGAGGGTGGGGCCACTACAGCCACCATGGAGGGTAATTTCACTCTCATGGGCAACTTAGAGGTGATAGGCAACATCCATGCCACCGGAACCATCATTGACGAGGGCGGAAACACGAATCACCACTCGCATTAGGAGTGAGACATGCCCAGTCTGGGAAGCTTCGGACCGCTGGTCTTTGAGGTTCTGAGGGCCCCGGAGGCGGTCTCAAGGGAGATCGAGGAGGTTTATGCAGAACACGAAGTGGCCGGGGCAAAAGGACTTCTCGAATGGACCGGAGAGAAGCTCGCTCGAGTGACCTTGAAGCTCAGATTTCATTCCGTGTCCCTAGGGACCTTCACTTGCGATCCGGCGGAAGAGCTCTCCCGGATCAGAGAGTTAGCCCGTAAGCGCGAGGCCTACCCCCTCTTTGTCGGTTCCCGGCACATGGGTAAATTTGTGATTGAGAAGGTGAGGGAGACCCTGCGAGAGTTGGATGCTCACGGGAACCTGGTTATGGCCGAAGTGGAATTAACGCTCAAGGAGTATAACTAATGACCTTTGAGGTTGCACCCGGGCTCAAAAAGATTGAGATCGGTCTCGAAGGTGTGGAGGAAATCCTACAGAACGTGGCCGTGATCCTGACTACTCCCAAAGGCTCTGTTCCGCTGGACCGGGAGTTTGGGGTGTCGTGGATGTTTGTGGACTCCCCCACGCCGCGGGCCCTGGCTGAACTCCGGGCCGAGATTCTTTCCGCTCTCGAACGCTATGAGCCACGAGTGCGGGTTCTTGAGATTTCCTTTACCGCCGATGCCGGAAAGCCGGGAAAAGTCATCCCGAACGTAAAACTCGAGATCGTAACTTAAAACGATTTCCCTATATTCCTTATTTTCCCTATATTCCCACGCCCGGGGTATCTACGGGCTATCTTTTTCTTGATGAGGCCGGCCTTCGGACTTCCGGACATAAGGTTCGTCGAGACCGACGCCGCCGAGGTGGAGCGGCGCATCCTTTCCACTTACGAGGAGATTACCGGCCGCAAACTCTACCCCGGAAACCCGGAACGCCTCTTCCTGGAGTCCCTGGCCTACATCATCGCCCAGCAGAACTTTCTTATCGATTATGCGGCCAAGATGAACCTTCTGGCCTACGCCAGAGGGGGACATCTCGACCACCTGGGGGCCTTGCTGGGCGTTTCCCGTCTTTCCGCCCAGCCCGCAAGGACAACGCTTCGTTTCGAAATCGCCGAGCCCTTGAGCTTCCCGGTGGTTATTCCGAAAGGCGCGCGGGCCACACCGGACGGAAAACTCTTTTTCGCCACGCTTTCCGAGGCCCAGATCGAGCCGGGAAAGACCTCGGTCGAGGTCGAGGCCGAGTGTCTTGAGGCCGGAACGAGAGGGAACGGGTTTCTTCCCGGGCAGATCAACCGCCTGGTCGATCCCGTGGCCTATGTGGTGAAGGTGGAGAATACCACGGTTTCCCTCGGTGGGGCCGACACCGAAAGCGATGAACACTACCGGGAAAGAATTCGCCTAGCCCCGGAGTCCTTCAGCAACGCCGGCTCCCGCGGGGCCTACGAGTTTTGGGCCAAAAGCGCCCACCAGGACATCGCGGACGTCTCCGTGTGGAGCCCGTCCCCCGGTGAGGTAAATGTCTGTATCCTCATGAAAGACGGGGGGCTTCCCTCCCAGGAGATCCTTGACCTCGTGACCCAGGTGCTTTCTTCCGAAAAGGTCCGTCCGCTCACGGATCAGGTTACCGTTCAGGCGCCGCAGACCGTCTCCTACAATATTGATCTTACCTACTATGTGTACCGCGAATACGAGGCCCTGGTCTCCCAGATCCAGCAGGCCGTAACTGAGGCCGTAAACGCTTACATTCAATGGCAGAAAACCAAGCTCGGGCGCGACATAACGCCTTCCGTGCTGGTGGACTACGTGCAGAGCGTGGCAGGGGTAAAGCGGGTCTCGGTCGTGAGCCCGGCGTATCAACCGCTCGAACCCTGGCAGGTGGCCCGGGAGGGGACCGTCACGGTGACCTACGGAGGACTTGAAGATGCCTAACGATGGCAAGCTGGAGACGCTCCTTCCGGTCTCAATTGCCGGCGACGAAAAGATTAAGGCCGCCGCCCGGGCCTGTGACAGCGAGCTTGCCGAAATCGACCGAAACATCAACGCCGTCTATATCCTTTCCCGTATAGACGAACTTCCCGAGCCTGTCCTCGATCTTCTGGCCTGGCAGTTCCATATCGAGGGCTACGACCTGGCCCGAACTGTGGAAGAAAAAAGGGCCCTCGTAAAAAGCGCCATTGAGCTTCACCGCTACAAAGGGACGCCATGGGCGGTCAAACAGGCCCTTTCCTCCCTCGGTTTTTCCGCCGATCTTGATGAATGGTTCCGTTACGCCGGTCAACCCTACCGCTTCCGGGTCTTTATAGATCTCGAACGCTCCAGAACTCTTCTAACCTCCGAAACTCTTTCCCAGCTTAAGAGCCTTATCCGGGACTACAAAAACGAAAGGAGCTGGCTTGAGACCATTGAAGGGGCCATCTTCGCCTCCGGCGGAGCCTACGCTGTCGCCGGAGCCGCAGAGGAGACAACCATTACCTTCATGGCTACAGCCGAAAAAGAACTTCTTGCCGAAGCCATCCCCGCCCTTCAGGGCGGCACAACCATAGAGATTACCTGGGGGTAAACCGTGGAACTTCTCATCACCCACATAGGACTCAAAAAAGCAAACGAAGCCCAGGCCGGAGGCTGGCTGATCAAGCTCACCCACTTCGGCCTCTCCGACTCCACGGAATTCCCTTCTCCTGAATGGGAGTCCCTTCCCGGCGAGAAGATCCGTCTGCCGATTACTGCCTATTACATCGTGGATGACAATACGGTTGAGTTTCGCTGTATAGCCGACGAATCCGTTGGCGACTTCTGGGTGCGGCTTTTCGGACTTTATCTGGAGGACGGGACGCTCTTTGCGGTGGGCGAGACTCCTCTCTCACAGAAGCTCCGCGGCACGCGACTAACGGTTAAGGCCCAGGTGCGTCTGGTGAACGCCGTAAGCACATTCGATTTCAAGGATCTCTCGAAGGACTGGGTGACCATTCTGTTTCACGAGCTTGCCGCCACCGCGGGAAACCTCTGGCGGGCGATCATTCGCCTCCAGAGCCAGGTAGAAGGCCTAGAGACTCGTATTTCCGATCTTGAAAACTGGAAAAACAATATCTCCTAGGAGGGATAAGCCATGACTCTTGATGAACTGATCCAGGCCCTGAACAACTCAAGTGCCGATGCCAGGGAAGTGCTGAGCAAACTGCGGGAGCTTCTGCTGGTAAACGGTGATGTGAACTTCAATCTTGCCGACGGAACGGTCATCACCGCCCCGTCCCTTCCTAAACTCCGCCAGCAGTACTGGGACAACATGGATTCCGTTATGGATCGCATCTACTACGTGGACGCGGTAAATGGAAACGACAGCAATGACGGTTCAGAGAGTGCACCGTTTGCGAGTTTGAAGAAAGCAATTGATAGCGTGCCTGTCGGTGGAAAAGGGTTGATTAATTTAATTTCCGATTATACTATTAACAACAACATTCAGATAGTCAATAAAGACATCACTATAAAGGTTTCCTCAGGAAAGATTTTAAAGCCAAGCTGGGCACAAGATTCTTCAAATGATTTTAATTGGTTAAATGTTTTCAATCTTATAGGTAGAGTTATTCTAGGGATAAGTCTAGAAGATGGAGCAAAGGTCGTATTAGATGACACAGGTTATTCCACTACCGTAAATATAGGTGATAGTTCTTACACTCAGTTCATTAAGAAAGCTTCTAGGTGTATAGGATTAGTATATGTGAACGGTTCAAGCACTACTATCAAGCCTATTATTGAGTTGAACGGAGTGAATAGCAGTCCTGTATTTATGTCCGCAGGAAGTGACCATTCCTTAGAGTTTCTCGTGTTAAAATTATGGGAAGTTGATGTAGTTGTTAACGGACAAGGCAAACTAATTACGGCATATCCGGGTGCAGTTATGTTTTTCCCATCCCAAGCTTCTTTAATAGATAATACCGGAACAATATCAAGTTGGGCAGATTTGATAGGTGGAATAGTTAAAGATGGTAATGGTGTGCCCAGGAACGTCCTTTCTAATGTAATTTTTTAAGTTTTAGGGGAGGTGAACAATGATTAAGTATCTCAAAGTAGGCGATCAGATTTTTCAGAATATCGCACCCAAGACCTTCACCCCTGTTGAGTTTGATGAACAAGGCGATCCGATCCAGTTCGAGGAGCAGTGGACAATTCCCGAGCTGGCGAACGAGGCAAAGGCCAGGGAGTGTTTCATTGATACCCTGAACTGGCTTACCGACCGCTACTTTTACGCCGAGGCCAAGGCCCGGGGTGGGTATCTCAACATGGGGGAGATTGAGCACGACGCCGCCCAGGGCGACTCGGATGCACAGTTCTTGCGTCAGCTTTACGACGCGGTGTGGGCGAAGGAAGAGGAATTGGAGGCCGAGCTTTCGCAGATGACGCTCCAGCAACTTTTAGAACTAGACCTTGAGTCTTGGGCACGATCCGCCTACGATCAGGTCAAAGCCAATCTTGAGACCCAGTCTGGTGGAACCGCCTAAGTACATTCGGGGGCGGGGCCTAACCTCGCCCCGAATGCCTCGCTGGAGAACCCGATGAGCGTTACCAAACCTCTGCCCCTCATAGGTGGGAAACGCCACCTGGTCAAAACCCTTCTCCGCCTCATCCCATCTCACCGGGTCTATGTGGAGCCTTTTGCCGGTGGAGCCACTCTCTTTTTCGCCAAAGAACCCTCGGAAGTCGAGATCTTGAATGACATAAACGGGGAGATCGTGAATTTCTATCGCGTCCTCAAACACCACTGGCCGGAGTTCTGGCGTCAGATCCGACCCATGTTCAAGAGCCGCAGACTTTTCGAGGATCTGAAAAAGACTCCACCGGAGACGCTTACCGATATCCAGCGGGCCGTGAGGTTCTTCTATCTTTTGAAGAATAACTTCGGTGCCAAGCTGGATGGATTTCACTTTTTTGCCGGGCGTCGGGCAGAAAAGAAACGCTTTGCGCCGCGAGTCTTGAGGGCCAGGCTTTATAGAGCCTTTGGAAGGTTGCAGGAGGCTGTGGTGGAGAATCTGGACTTTGAGGAGTGTATCCGCCGCTACGATACTGAGGAGACCTTTTTCTATTGTGATCCGCCTTATTACGGCTATGAGTCGATGTATCCCGGAGCTCATCGTGAGGACTTCGACCGCCTGGTGAGAGTCCTACGGGGAATCCGAGGAAAGTGGCTGCTTTCGAACGTGGATCATCCGAGGGTGCGCGAGGCCTTCAAGGGCTACCATATCCTTGAAGCGAAAGTCCCCTGGAGCACCGGAAACAGATTTCGTGCAAGGCAGAAAGTCGGCCGGGAGATTCTGATAGCGAACTATGATATAAGTGCTGGAAAAATTGTCGAAAAATCAAGGGGGGGCAGCTTAAAAGCCAAAAACTAAATCAATCTTTCTGGCCGCAGCCTTTCCAGGCTTCGGGTAGCCCCTTGCAAAACAGTCTAAAGTTATCCTGCGAAAACACCCATGCCCCTCCGAACCCTTTGATTTTCAACATCCCGCTAAATCCCACCAAGTCCCGCCTAGTCCCGCTATTTGTTAACTAGTCCAAACTTATCTTGCAACTGTCTAAGTTTATCCTGCAATTTTTCTAAAACCGGCTTGCAATGAACAGAGACGGGAGCGTTCGACCTTTCTTCCGTCGGGGTAGGTGATCTTATACCGGACCCGGAAGCGACCCTTGTAGGGGTGACGGGAAAGGGTAGCCATGGGCCGGATCTCCTTTTACCGTATTTTTACCGTGTGATAGCACGAAACGACCCGGAACGACGCAAATTGATCCGGAAAACGGAGGTCCGGGAGGGTTGAAATTACGGAAATTTCTGGCGCGCCCGGGAGGACTCGAACCTCCAACCTTTGGATTCGTAGTCCAATGCTCTATCCGATTGAGCTACGGGCGCACCGTTTCCTACTTTAATCTCTTCCCTTTAACTTGGCAAGGGACCCACTTTCCTGTAATTATTGAAGGCAAAGATCCCCTCGACGGAGGCTGCCTTTATGCCCATTATGGAAACCTCTTTACCTACCGAAGGCCCCGGAGCCAAGATCATCCTGGGAGAACCGGTCCAAAAGGGATATTTTTACGGTTACGAAGGAGTGGTGCTGCACGAAGAAGGCGGAGAACAGGCCATCATGATCCTGGAAAACCCCTTCTGGGGTCGCATCTTCTTCATCAACGGAACCGCCCAGTTCACCTCCCGGGACGAATTTATCTATCACGAAGCCCTGGTCCATATCCCCATCCAGGCCTTCCCCGAAGGACGGGTGCGAAAGGTTCTGATCTGCGGAGGCGGAGATTACGGCGCTGCCCGGGAAGTTCTCAAATATCCCGAAGTGGAAAAGGTCCTTATCGCGGATATAGATCCCCGGGTCCCCCGCCTGGTGCGCCAATTCTTCCCTGCCCTCCTGCCGCAAAATCCCGCTGATCCCCGCCTCGAACTCCTGACCGTGGATGCCTTTGCCCTGGTCCAGGAACTGGTGGAAAGAAACGAACACTTCGACCTGGTTATCATCGACTCCACCGATCCGGACGTCTCCCTGGCTGAACGCACCCTGGAACTCTCTCACTCCCTCTTTAGTGAGTCCTTCCACCGTATGCTGCTCCAGCTGGCCCCGGAAGGAGCCATCGTCCAGCAAGCAGCCACCCCCTTCACCATGAAGGAAATCTTCGAAGGTTCCTACCGGGTCTTCCAACGAGTCTATGGAAAGGAAAACACCTTCTGTTACCGGGCCTCCATCCCCTCCTTCGGAGGGGACAACGCCTATCTCCTGCGCTTTCCCGGAGATCCAACTCAACCCAGACGCACCTGGATTCCGGAAACCCTCTATTACACCCACCAAATCCACAGGGCCTCCTTTGCCCTTCCCAGATTCTGGCTTAAGGAGGTACTGGACAAAAATGGCTAAGATCCTGGGTATCCTGGGGTCCCCCCATCCTTACGGGGGATCGGGGTCGCTGCTCCGCTGCGCTCTTTACGCCGCCGAGGAACTGGGACTCACCACCGAGATCATCGAACTCTATCGCGGACGGATCGAACCCTGCATCGGTTGTGTCCAGGACGAGGAACCCACCTGCAAGTACCCCTGTATCTTCGAAGACTATGGACGGGAGATCCTGGCCAAACTCAAGGAAGCCGCGGGCTATGTGCTGGCCACCCCGGTGTACTGGTACGGTCCCTCCGGCCCCCTTAAGATCCTTATCGATCGGATGACCGCTCTCGAAAACATGGTCGCCTTCGGTGAAGCCAGTTACGTGGAAGGCAAAGTAGTAGGGGTTATTACGGTGGGGGCCGATGCCGGGGCCACCCTGGCCGGGGCCTATCTCCTTACCGTGCTCAATGCCATGGGGGCCATGATCCCTCCGTGGGCTCATGCCTATTCCCATCGCGGGAAAGAAGCCCTTTATGACGATCGGGCCACCATGGATGCCATAAATGTGGGGCGCCTGGTGGGAGGATTGATCCTTCGCCTGCAAGGCCGCGAGGGCCCCCTCACCTACCGGGAAGATCCGGAGCTTCTGCAGCGAATTCGTCAGAAGGTACTGGAGGAAAAAACGCGCCAGGAGGCACACAATGGAAGGGATAGAACGCAGGTTCGAGGAAAATCCGGTTCTTAAGGCCATTTACGGCCGCCGGAGCATCCGGGAATACACGCAGGAAGTGCCTCCGCGGGAGCTTATCCTGGAGATAATCCGGGCAGGCATCTGGGCTCCCTCCGGGCTCAACAACCAGCCCTGGCGTTTCGCTATCGTGTGGAACGCGGAAAAAAGGGAAAAACTGGCGGAACTCACCCGTTACGGAGAAATCATTCGCCGGGCTCCGGTGGCAATCGCCGTGTTTCTCGATCGTAAGGTCATGTATCACCAGATCAAGGATCATCAATCTGCCGGGGCCTGTATCGAAAATATGCTCCTTGCCGCTCATGCCCTGGGACTGGGCGGAGTATGGCTGGGAGAAATCCTGAAAAACGAAGCCCGGGTGCGAGAGGTCCTGGAGCTACCCGAGGATCTGGAGCTCGCAGCGGTGGTGGCCCTGGGATATCCCAATGACCACCGCCGCCGGGCCGGACGCAAACCTCTCCAAAGCTTTATTTTGAGGGAATTTCCTTGAAAAAGCTCCCGATCCTGGCCCTGATCCTCTATTTCCTGGGGGCGACTTCGGCTCTGGCCCTTAAGGTGCGGGACCTCAACGTGGCCCCCTATCGGGACTATCTCCTGCTTTACGCCTACCTGGAGGATTTTCCCCAGGAAGACTTCCGGGAGGCCACCCGCCACGGGCTGGGGCTTTCCTTCACCTTCCATATCCAAATCTATCGCATCCGGCGCTTTCTTCGGGATGAAAAGATCTTCGATCAGGAAATCACCCGGGTGGTGTATTATGACCCGGTAAAAAATATCTATTACGTTCAGACCGTCGGAGCCCCGGAGGCCCCCCGCCGGGCCCCCTCCTTCAGGCAGGCCCTCTGGCTGGCCGCCAATCTGGAGGGCATTCCCCTGATGCCCCTGGTGCGCCTTCAGCCCAAAACCCGCTACCGGCTGAAACTGAAGGCCGAGGTGCGCAAAATCGCCCGGGTGGGATGGCCCAAAAAGATCATTCGGTTTCTCCTTTTTAAAGGAGAAAGCCTTGAATCCTCCTGGACCAGTCTGGTCTTTTCGTTATGAGGATCCCGGACGAAGAAAAATTCAAGCGTCGTCGCGAACTTGCCTATATCTTTCTAGGAATAATCCTTCTCAGCCTCCTGGTTTTCATAGAATTCCGCATCTTTCATCTCCTTCCCTGGAGTTTTTCCGGCCAAAACCTGGTTATCTTCGCCCTCATTCAGCTCAACCTCATCCTCCTTCTCCTGGTAACTTACCTGGTCCTGCGGAACGTACTCAAAACCCTCTTTGAAGCCCGGGCCAGCCGGATCTCGCGCAGTCTTCAGGTCAAACTGGTCTTTTCCTTTCTGCTCCTGAGTTTCCTCCCGGCCCTCATCCTCTTCGTAACCTCCCATCAATTCATCGAAACCAGTCTGGAGTACTGGTTCGGAAGCAACCTGGACCAGCAGATGGAAAAGGCCCTCATCGAGGCCCGGGCCTATTATCAGGATCGGGAACGGGAGATCCTCCTCCAGCTTCAACACCTGGAGAAAAAATACCTGCAAAGGACCCGACACCTTTCCTCGAGGATGCTCAAACACTATCGGCGTAAAATGGGGCTGGATACCCTGGAGATATACGATGCCCGGGGACGTTTGCTCAAATATAGCTATACCCGAAAGGGGCCGCACCAGAAACTGGGCATCCCACCCTCCATTCTCAACCAGGTCCTTTCCACCGGCACCCCGGTTTCCGAGACCAGCAACCTGCGCAATCGAGTCCTCCTGCGGGTCTTTATGCCCACCACCTTTCGCAAACAGACCCTGGTACTGGCCGGGGGGAAATTCCTGGACCCCGGTCTGGAAAAACTGATCAAGGACATAAGTTCCGGCGTGGGGCTCTATCAACAGCTCAAGTTTCTGCGAGCCCCTCTCAAGACCTCTCTCCTTCTGCTTCTCCTTCTGGTGACCCTCCTTACCATCTTCGTAGGGGTATGGTTCGGGATGCGTCTGGCCCGTGGGCTTACCGGTCCTCTTCAGGAGCTGGCCCTGGCTGCGGATCGCATCGCCGCCCGGGAATTCGAGGTGCACCTCCCGGAAGAAACTCCGGATGAGGTAGGGGTTCTGGTGCGGGCCTTCCGACGTATGACCGAGGAGCTCAAACACTACCGCACCCGGGTCGAGGAGACCACCCGGGCCCTGGCCGAGGCCAATGAAGAACTCAAACGGCGCACCGCCTACCTGGAAACCATCCTCTTTAATATTACCGCCGGGGTGATGGCCATCGACGAGAAAGAACGTCTCACCCTGATCAACCAGCGAGCCAGGGAACTTCTGGGGCTCCCCCGGGTTCAGGAGGGCCCCCCCTTAAAACAGATCCTCCCCCCGGAACTCTACGAGATCTTTCGGGAACTCAAGGAAAAAATCCCCCGCGACCGCCCGGCAGGCCAGCCCCTGCGCCTGGTTCGCGGCGACAAGACCCTGGTCCTGGGACTCACCGGGGTACGTCTTCCCGAAGAGGCCTTCCCCGGCTACCTTTTTCTGGTGGAAGACCTTACGGAGAAGGAACGCATGGAACGTCTGGCCGCCTGGAGAGAGGTAGCGCGACGCATCGCCCATGAGGTCAAAAATCCCCTTACCCCCATTCAGCTCTCGGCTCAACGCCTCCGGCGCCGCCTGGTGGATCACCTCTCTCCCAAAGATCGCGAAATTCTGGAGCGCTGCACCACCACCATCGAAAAACAGGTGGAAGAGCTAAAGCGCCTGGTAAACGAATTCTCCGCCTTTGCTCGACTCCCCGGCCTTAAACCCGAGGAGCACCGGCTCTCCGAGGTCATCCGGGAGGTGGTAACCCTCTATCAGGAGGCCCATCGGGGGATACATTTTCGGGTAAATATCGAGGAAATACCCCCCTTCCTCCTGGATCGGGACCAGATAAAACGTGTCTTCCTCAATCTCTTCGATAACGCTATAGCCGCCATGGGAGAGGAAGGGGAGATCCGGGTCGAGGTCCACCGGGAGGGAGAATGGGTGCGCATCGAGGTGGCGGACACCGGTCCGGGAATCCCTCCGGAGATCCGCCCGCGGCTTTTCGAGCCCTATGCCTCGGGCAAAGGGGGAACCGGCCTGGGGCTGGCCATCGTGCATTCCATCGTTCAGGGACACGGCGGGGAGATCCGGGCCGAAGAGAACCTCCCTCACGGGGCCCGGTTCGTTATCCGGCTTCCCCTGCGGAGAAAGACCGCCCATGCCTGAGATCCTGGTGGTGGACGACGAAAAGAGCATCCTGGAAAGCCTCCGGGACATCCTGGAGGACGAAGGCTATACCGTGCGTTGCGTGGAAACCGGAGAGGAGGCCCTCCGGGAGGTGGAGGAAAACCCCCCGGATCTGGTCTTGCTGGATATCTGGCTTCCCGGGATCGACGGAATGGAGGTGCTGGCTCGCCTGCGCCAGGGACATCCGTCGCTGCCGATAATCATGATCTCCGGCCATGGAACCATAGAACTGGCGGTAAAGGCGGTAAAGCTCGGGGCTTTCGATTTCCTGGAAAAACCCCTCTCCTATGACCGGGTGGTGGTCTCCGTGGAAAAGGCCCTGCGCATGCGAGCCCTGGAGGAGGAAAACCTGCGTCTGAGGGCCCGCTTGAGGGAACCCGGTCTTACCGGAAATTCCCCGGCCATTCGCGAAGTGCGGGAACTGATCGCCCGGGTGGCTCCCACCGAGGCCACGGTGCTTATTCAGGGGGAATCCGGGGTGGGCAAGGAGGTGGCGGCCCGTATGATCCATCGGCTCTCCTCCCGGGCCTCCGGTCCGTTCGTGGAGGTAAACTGCGCCGCCATCCCGGAAAGTCTTATCGAAAGCGAACTTTTCGGACACGAGAAGGGGGCCTTCACCGGAGCCACCCAGGCCCGAAGGGGCAAATTCGATCAGGCCCATAAAGGGACCCTCTTCCTGGACGAAGTGGGAGATATGAGCCTGGCCGCTCAGGCCAAGGTACTGCGCGTGCTCCAGGAAAAACGTTTCCAGCGGGTGGGAGGGGACCGCCTCATCGAGGTGGATGTGCGTATCATCGCCGCTACCAACAAAGATCTTCGCCGGGAAATCGCCGCCGGGCGTTTTCGGGAAGATCTCTTCTTTCGTCTCAATGTGGTGCCCCTGGTAATTCCTCCCCTGCGGGAACGGCCGGAGGACATCCCCCTGCTGGTGGAGGAGTTTCTGGATGAACTGGCCCAGCACAGCGGTCTGGGGCGTAAGACCGTTTCTCCGGAGGTGCTGGAGGTGCTCCGGGCCTATCCCTGGCCCGGAAACGTGCGTGAGCTGCGCAACCTTATCGAGAGATTGGTCATCGTTTCTCCGGGACAGGAGATCACCCTGAATGATCTTCCCCGCGAATTCCTGGAATACGCGGAAAGAGGAAAGGGGCCGGAGGAAGTCCCGGAGTGGCTCAGGGTCTCGGATTTCAAAACCGCCCGGGAACTCTTTGAAAAGGAGTTCCTGCGTCGCAAACTGGAGGAATTCAACGGTAACATCTCCCGCATGGCCCAGGCCATAGGTCTTAGGCGAACCTATCTTCATCGCAAATTAAAAGCCCTGGGGCTCTCCCGTGAGTGAAAGGCGCGGTTTTGATGAAATCCTCCGGAGCAGGGACTTCGTAGTAACCTTCGAACTGGTACCCGGACGCAGTACCCGCACCCGACATTACCGGCATATTATCCGATTTGCCGAGGAAGTGGCCTCCAAGGGGCTCTTTGACGCCCTCTCCATCACCGACAATGCCGGGGGGCATCCGGCCCTGGCCCCGGAAGCCCTGGGCCGGGAATTGCGCCGCATGGGACATCACCCCATCATCCACTTCTCCTGTAAAGACAAAAACCGCAACATGATCGAAAGCGATCTCCTGGCCCTGGATCGGGAGGGGCTGCACACCCTTCTGGTGCTCACCGGCGACTATCCCCGATACGGCTATCGGGGACGGGCCAAGCCCGTATTCGATCTCGACTCGGTAAGTCTTCTCCGGATGGTTTCGGAAATGCGGCGGGGATTTCGACTGTCACCGGAGGTACCCGGGGGCGGAGTGGAACTTCCCCCCATCCCCTTCTTTCCGGGATGCGTGGTCAATCCCTTCAAATGGAGCGAGGCCGAAACCCTCCTGCAATACTGGAAACTGGTGCGCAAGGTTCGGGCCGGAGCCCGGTTCGTGATCACCCAGGTGGGGTTTTGTGTGCGGAAGTTCCAGGAACTCCTGTTCTTCCTCCGGGAGGAGGGGCTCCGCATACCCGTACTGGCGGGAATCCTGGTGCTGGATATCCGCCTGGCCCGCATCCTCCATCGCGGGGTGGTTCCGGGCATAACCATCTCTACCGAACTCCTGCGGGAGGTAGAGAAAGAATCCCAGGACCCGGACCGGGGGCGGGAGGCAGCCCTGGATCGGGCCGCCAAACTCATGGCCATCTGCCGGGGCCTGGGCTTCCAGGGGGTCCACATCTGCGGGGCCCCGCTGGATGTCGAAGCCGCCCACGAACTCCTCGAGCGCTCCCGGGAATATCTTCCCCGCTGGCAGGAATTCCTCCCGCAGTTCCGGGATCATCCCCGGGGAGCCTTCTTTCTCTATGAGGAAGACCGGGAAACCGGTCTTAATCGTCCGCGCCGGATGCCCCTCACCCCCAAAACCCGCCGGGGCATCCTTTATCCCTTCATGGAGCTTGCACATCGGGTTTTCTTCTCTTCCCGTAGCCCTCTTTTCCCCTATCTCCGACGCTGGGCGGATAAACTGGCGCACAGTGCGCTGGAGAAATATTTCCTGCATCTGGAATACGCCCTCAAAAAAGTCCTCTTCGACTGTCAGGAATGCGGCGATTGCGTGCTTCCGCAGATGGCCTATCTCTGTCCGCAGAGCCAGTGCGCCAAATTTCTCCTGAACGGCCCCTGCGGAGGAAGTCGGGACGGCTGGTGTGAGGTCTATCCCGGCAAACGCCGGTGTGTATATGTGCGGATATACGAACGGTTGAAACCCGAAAAAAGGCCCTATTATCTCCGGGACCTGGAACTACCCCCCCGGGATTGGGCCCTTTTCCGCACCTCCTCCTGGCTCAATTTTTACCAGGGTAAGACCCCCCGCTCTACTGAGCCACCGGAAGGGTAAGGAGCGGGGATATCCCCTTGCCCTTCGAGGCCTCCAGGGCAAAGAGCTGCTGAAGGAGGATGAAGGTGGTCTTGCTGTTGCGATCCTGATCCGCGATATAGAACCAGCGCCCCCGATAGCGCACCGCCAGAAGGGCCCGGCGAGGCAGGGTGGCGGAGGAGGAGACCCGGAAGAGATCCCCCAGGACCTCGGACCAGTTGAAGGGGACCCCGCTGGCCTTTAACGTCCGGGCGGCCCTTCCGGCGCGCAGGTCCTCCTCCGGCACCTCCACCCCCTGAGAAAGATAAAAGAGAACCCCGATAAGGGAACGGGTTTCCACCCGAAGGACGTTCGGGGCCGGAGGCCCCTCCGGACCCACCAGACGATAATACGGAGCCGGCTCAAGCTTTAAGAGACGGAGAAGCTCGGCGTATTCGGGAAGCTCCCGGGCCGCGGAGGAGATCCTCAGGGCCGGAAAGGGGGAACCGCCCTTTTCCAGATAAAGGAATCTCAAATAGCCCCGGCGGCGTAAGGCCTCAAAATCCCGACTGACCCGAAGAAAACGCCGGAAACGAGGGACCTCGATCGGAGTGGGCCCCGAGGCCGTGGGGGCATTGGGAATATCGTTCAGACGCTGCACACAGAGCCGAAGCACCCGATCGGCCCGCCAGCCCGAATTGAGAAGGAGCAGGAGGTGCCCCAGACGAATGGGAGAGAGCAGACGTTTGGCAAATTCTTCCCCCTGAAGGGGGACAAAGGTAAAGGTGGGTCTGGCCGCGTAGGAAAAGCCGAGGTTAAGACTGTAGGAATCCGGATACGCCTCGTTTATCTCCGCTCCTGCTCCTGCATTTCCGGAAAAGGAAAACTGGGTGGAGATACTGGTGACCTGAAGAAACACCGGTGGTTCCCCGTAGCGAAGTCGCACCAGATTGAGAAGCATCTGTTCGGAAAGGGCCCGCTGAAGGGCCTGATTGAAGTTCAGGGAGGATTCCCGGAGCACCGCTCCGGAATGGACCCCGCAGGCAGAGAGAAGCCCCAGAAGGAGGATAAATCCCAGCCTATACAAAACGCAGGGCCAGATCCCGGAGCCGCAGACAGACCTCCTGCCAGTCATCCCCTCCCTCCTCGATACGATCCATAAACTCCTCGAGTTCCCGGGTAAACTCCTCGGAAATATAGTGAGGGAAATCGCGTTTCAGTACCTGATAGACCTCCTTTCCCAGGTGGGTGGGGACCAGTCCTCCTCCCCGGATGGCCTTGACATAGCCCCGGTGCAGAAGAGTGCTCACTATCTCGGCGTAGGTGGAGGGTCGGCCCAGACCCCGCCGTTTCATCTCCTGGACCAGGGTCCCCTCGGTGTAAAGGGGCTTGGCCGGAACGGCCTGCAAACGTATATCCTCCGGCCCGCCTTCCATCTGAAAAAGTACCGGCGGGTCCCACAGGAGATCGTGTCCGTGTTCCAGGATCTCGAGAGGGACTTCTTCCTCCCAGCGCTGCTCCCGCAGAGAGAACCCTATCCGGGCCCAGAGGACCCGGGGATTGCGACACTGACTGGCCATAAAACGACGGAAGATAAGGTCGTAGAGCCTCAGGGCATCCCTCTCGTTTTCCAGGCTCAACAGTCCATGGGCCAGCCGGGAGCGTAATTCTCTCATATCCCAGGGCCGGGTGGGACGGATGGCCTCGTGAGCCCCACCCTCGCCCCATCCCCGGGGACGAAAATACTCGGGCCCCAGGGTCTTTTCCAGATAGGGACGGGCCACCTGAAACCGACCGGTTTCGGAAACCCGGGTGGAATCGGTGCGATGATAGGTGATGAGCCCGCTTTCGAAAAGGTGCTGCAGGAGTTCCATGGTGTAACGGCTGGAAAAACGTAACCGGAGATGGGCTTCCTCGAGAACCGTATCCGTGGTGAAGGGAGGAGGGGGAGGAAGTTCCCTTTCCTCCCGGGACAGGATCTTCCACTCCAGTTCCGGCAGGGCTTCGCGAAGTTCCCGGGCCCTGCGCCCATCTTCCAGTTCGAGCACAAAACGGCGCCCCCCGAGACGAAAACTCAGGCGGTACACCCTTCGGCTGGCCTCCCGGGCCCGTTCGATCACCCATCCCAGTACCGGGGTCTGTACACGTCCGGCCGAAAGTCCCCGGCGGGAAAAGACCCGCCAGAGATAACGGGAAAGCGAAAAACCCACCCAGCGGTCCGCCACCCGGCGGGCCAGCTGGGCCTTTACCCGGGGTAGATGGAACTCCCGGGGATCGTTCAGGGCTTCCCGCAGGGCCCGGGGGGTCACCTCGTGGAACTCCAGACGTCGAATGTTGGGCTGATAGGGACGCAGGGAGATCCACAGGTCATAGGCGATCTTTTCCCCCTCGGCATCCGGATCCGAACCTATGAGCACCTCGTCGGCGGTAAAAGCCGCCCGCCCCAGAGCCGCCAGGATCTCGGCCTTGTCCCTCACCTCCCCTTCCGGGCAGCGTTCCCGCACCTCTTCCGGATCCACCAGTTCCTCTCCGGTGGCCAGACACCGCTTGATGGTATCAAACAGGGGCACAAAACGGCCGTTTTCCGAGAGCACCCCGAAGATCCCCCGGCGGCGGGAGAGATTGAACACATGCCCCAGGGAGGCCGCCACCATGAGCAGGCGATCCTCGGTGGGGATTTCGTAGATGGTCACCCGCCCCAGACGCCTCTGAGAGGGACGCCCCCAGAAAGAGGCGATGGTGCGGGCCTTGTGAGGGCTCTCCACCACCAGAAGGGTGCTGCGCATCTCCGGGCGTTTCCCCTCCCGAAGCCCCCGACGGGCCTCGGTAAGACGCCGGGATACCTCCTCCAGGTCCAGCCGGTCCAGGGGAAGAAACTCCGGGGTTTCTCCCAGGAAAAAACGTAAACGATGCCGCAGGCTCCTCAGCGCCCGCGGGTTTTCGGAAAGGATTACGGAGAGCCCGGGCAGGACCCCATGGACCGAAAGCCGGGACACCCGCCCCGAGGCCTGAAGATAGGCGGCGGCCTCCCCTACCACCACAAAAAACTCCCCCTCCCGCTCCTCCAGAAAGACCTCCTCGGATTGACGAAGCCTTTCTCGGAAGGAGGGATCCCCGAGTTTGTTTTCCAGAAATCGGGCCATCTCCTGGACCCGGGCCTGAAGCCGGGGGTAACGGGGCAGGTCCTCCGGTCGCAGGGTGAGATAACGTCTCAGATAGGCCAGGTACCCGAGGGCCTCCACTTCCTCCTCCCCCTCCAGAAGGGGCAAAAGGGCCGAAAGTAAACTGGAAAGGGCCGAGGGAGAGGGCTCCACCCGCAGAGGAAAGAGCCGCTTGGGAACCCCCACGAAGATGGCATAACGCAACACCTCGGGCAGATCCAGCCCTCGCACCAGGGGGTTGGCCAGATGGGCCAGCCCCACCGCCAGATGATAGTCTCCTGCGGAGAGTCCTTCCCGGAGTTTCTCCGGGGAGACCTCCAGATAGGATACGGCCCGGATCCCCCGGGCCCGCAAAAAATCCGTAATCTCCGGCACCCTCTCTTTACCGAAATCCTCGGAGAGAAAGACCAGCCCCCCGGGCCCCAGCCGGCGGCAGAGTTCCGCGGTGGCGGAAAATAGTTCCCGCTCGGCCACCTCCTTATAGGCATCCAGCACATTGCGCAGGGTGGAAACCGCCCTCTGGATATCAAAACCCAGAAGCTGCTGAAAGAGGAGCACCCGCGAGGTGCGGGGCTTCAAGGTGGCTGAGGAAAGGAGAAGGAGCCCCCGGCCGGGTCTTTCCCGGATGCGGGAAAGGGCTTCATAGTCCTTCTCGGTCTTCCGGGGCTTCAGGGCCAGAGCGATCTCCTCCTCAGTAAATCCCAGAAGCCGGAACAGGGAATCCACATGCCGGGAACGTTTGAGAAAGGCATCCACATCATCCACAAAGATCAGAGAAAACCGGGCCCGGATCAACTCCTCCAGATGTTGATACATAAAGGCCGAGGTAACCACCAGGATATCGTATTCCCCGGCCTCAAAGGCCTCCTTTTCCTTTTTTCTTCCCCGATAGGCCAATATCCTGCGGGAAAGCCCCACCCTTTCCGCAAATTCCCGGAGTCTTTCCGCCACCTGCACACAGAGGAGTCGGGTGGGGACCAGCATCAACCCCCGTCCCGGAGAAAGAAGAAGAGCCAGAAGCCCGAAGGTGGTCTTTCCCGAACCGGTGGGAGCCACAATGGCAAAGGATTCTCCCAGGAAGATCCTTTTGGCCCAGGTCTCCTGCAGGGAAGAGGGGGGGTAGCCCACCGCCCGCTGAAACAGCTCCCGGAAACGCTCCAGCCTTTCCCGGGCCAGACAGAAGGGCCGCAAACGACGGAGATCCTCGGGCGAAAGTTCGCAGGGGTCTTTTTCCTCCGGAAGGCAATGCTTACACGGAAGACCCCGCAGCAGACGTTCGTCTTCGATTTCCCTTCCGCAATTCGGACAACCGTGGGCTAACCGGAAGAGCATGCGCAAACCTCGATCCATCGCTCGGTGAAACGTTCCGCACAGAAGACCAGGGATTCCAGATCCAGATATTCCGTGGCCCGCAGATCATAAAGAACTTTGACCTGCGGGGAAAGGCCCTCCTCCGGAGATCCGCGCCAGTAATAGATTCGCAGAGGCACCCGGGGAAGGACCCACACCTCAAAGGCCAGATCGGCTTCCCCGGGGAGTTCCTTTACCCGGAAAACCGAAAGGGCCCTTCGCAGACCGGCCTCGTCCTGCTCCAGGGCCCGGGCCATCTTTTCCTCGGCGTAACGTCGCAGGGTGGCCACCTTGGATACCGAATGAGGAAAGGCCTCCAGCCCCACGAAAGTACCCGATAAAGGGGCCTTTCCCTGGAAGTGAACATAGTTATAGAGAAGGATCTTGTCCCGGGGGTCCAGCTCCTGGCCATCGAGACGACGCGCATCCTCCGGGGTAAGCTCTACCGTGCCGTCGAGATAGGGCAGATAGAGACGCCCTCCCCTTTCCTCTATCCCCAGGCCGGGAGCAAGACGCGAAAAATCCAGCCCGGCCACCTCCTGCCGGATCTCTCTCAGAATCCGGCGGGTCTGCTCTATCTCCGAATCGGGGGGCTTTTCTCCGGGGACAGCCAAAAGGGCCGGATCGAGATAGGGACAATCCCGAGGGGAACGCTTTCCGGAAAGCACGGCCACGGCAAAGGCCAGGCAGGAAACCTCCCCGCATTCCCCGCAATTGGTGCGGGGCAAAAGTTTGACCACATCCAGCGGGGTCAACCCCATCCCGGGCATGATAGCATCGGAAATCGATTTTTGAAAGTCCCCGAAAAAGCGGGTATAATTTAAAAAATTAAGTTCGAATTCCGGGAAGGGGGTTTAGGGAATGTTTAATATCGGCGATGTAGCGGTCTATCCGGCTCATGGCGTGGGAGTCATTGAAGCCGTGGAGAATAAAGTCATCGGAGGTGAAGAAAAGACCTTTTACGTCATGCGTATTCTGGAGACCAACATGACCGTACTTATCCCCCGGGACAATGCCCATCGGATAGGTCTGCGCAATGTTATCTCCCGGGAAGAGGCTTCCCGGGTATATGAGATCCTTTCCCGGAAGGAGGTCTCTTTCAACCATCAGACCTGGAATCGGCGCTACCGGGAATACATGGAAAAGATAAAGAGCGGGTCCATCTTCGAGGTGGCCGAGGTCTATAGGGATCTTTATCTGGTCAGCCAGCATAAACCCCTTTCCTACGGAGAGAGAAAACTCTTCGACACCGCCCGGTGTCTCCTGATCAAGGAGCTATCTCTGGCCGAAAACCTCAAGGAGGAGGAGGTAGAAGAGAAGATTCGGGAGGTCCTGGGATAAGGAGCCAGGTTTGCGGCGTTATCTTTTTCCTCTAAGTCTGATCCTGATCTTTGCCGTTCTCGGATACGGTGTAGTCCGTTATTTTCCCCTGCGGGAGGGGGCGGCCCTTTCCCCCTGGATAGGGTTTGTGGGGGGTGGCCTGGCCGGGGGGCTGGTGCTTCTGGTGGAACGCCTCATCCGTCGCCTGCCCTTTCTTCAGATTCTGGGTGGAGCCATAGGTCTGCTCCTGGGGCTGGCCCTGGCCCGGCTTCTTTCCGGGCTTTTCGAGGTCCTGGGGCAGGGTGTATGGGCGGCCTTTCTTTATGCCATGCTGGCCCTGGGGCTGGGGTATCTGGGGCTCGTGGTGGGCGGGCGCCTTTTCCGGGAGGTCCGCCTGGTGGAAGGGTTGTCCCATCCCTTCTCCTATGTCTCCCGTCGTTTTCCCCGGCGAGAATGTCCCAAGGTGGTGGACACCAGTGCCATTATCGACGGACGCCTGGCGGATATTTGTGAAACGGGATGGGTGGAGGGGCCCCTGATCGTGCCCAATTTCGTCCTGCAGGAACTCCAGCATGTGGCCGACAGCCGGGATCACGCCCGCCGGGAAAGGGGACGCCGGGGCCTGGATATCCTGAAGAAGATCCAGGAATCCGGCAAAGTGGAGGTGCGTTTTCTGGATCGGGATTATCCCCGCATTCGGGATATAGACGCCAAACTGGTACGCCTCTGCCGGGATCTTTCGGCCAAACTCATCACCACCGACTATAACCTCAACAAGATCGCCCGGCTCAAAGGCATCGAGGTCCTCAACATCAACGAACTGGCTCTGGCTCTGCGGCCGGTGGTAACCCCGGGAGAGGAATTGCGTCTTGAGATCATCAAGGAAGGCAAGGAACGCGACCAGGGGGTGGGCTATCTCCCGGACGGCACCATGGTGGTGGTGGAGGGAGGGCGTTCGCTCATCGGCCGGGAGGTGGAGGTGGTGGTCACCAGCGTACTTCAGACCCCGGCCGGTCGCATGGTCTTTGCTCAACCCAAAGCCCAGGCCCGGGCAGCCTGAGGTGGCCCGAATCCGTGTTCTTCCCGAGGAGGTCTATTCCCGGATCGCCGCCGGCGAAGTGGTGGAACGCCCGGCTTCGGTGGTGAAGGAACTGGTGGAAAACGCCCTGGATGCCGGAGCCCGGCGCATAGAGGTGGATCTCTCCGGCGGAGGACTCACCCTCATTCGGGTGCACGACGACGGAGAGGGCATGTCCCCGGAGGACCTGCGTCTGTGCTGGCACCCCCACGCCACCAGCAAAATATCACACCTGGAGGATCTCCAGCGTCTGTGCACCTTCGGCTTCCGGGGGGAGGCCCTCCATAGCATCGCCCGGGTCTCCCGGCTGACCATCCTTTCCCGTCCCCGGGAAAGAGACGAAGCCCATCTTCTGCGGGTGCATTTCGGTCGGGAAGAGGAATTTCGTCCGGCACCGGGACCCCCGGGAACCACGGTTACGGTGGAGGATCTCTTCCGGGAGATGCCGGCCCGAAAGGCCTTTCTGCGCAGTCCGCGAGCCGAGGCCGGAAGGGTCCTGGAGATCCTTCGACTTATGGCCCTCTGCGCCCCGGAAACCTCCTTTCGCCTCACCCAGGAAAAAAAAGAGGTCTTTCGGTGGCCCGGCGGCAGCCGAAAGGCCCTCCTTTCGCGGATCCTCGGCGTCTCGGAAAAGGATCTGCAGGAAAAGATCCTGGAAAGGAAACCCTACCGCATCCATCTCCTTCTTACGCGGCCGGAGGTGGCCCTGGGCACCACCCGCTATCTCTTTCTCCTGGTAAATGACCGGGCGGTAAAGGATCGAACCCTGCTTTCCGCTCTGCTGGAAGGAGCCAGGGCCTTCTTTCCCGGAGGGCGTTTCCCGGCCGGGGTGCTCTCCCTTTATCTCCCTCCTCATCTGGTGGATGTAAACGTACATCCTGCCAAATGGGAGGTGCGCTTTCGGGAGGAACGCGAGATCTATGCCCTGGTTCGAAGGGCGGTGGAAGGCGCTTTCTCCCGGCCCTTTCCGGTATCTCCGGATTTCCGCCGGTCCTCCCCCGCCGAAACCCTCCGCCAGGAGTATCCCGAGGCTCCCGCATCCCCTCCCGGGCACGTGGCGGAACCCCGGAGTCCCGGTTTCGCGGAGGGGCCTTTTCCGGAGGAACGTTTCCTCGGCTTCCTGGGGAAGACCTACGCCCTCTTCGAGACCCGGGAGGGATTGCTTCTTCTCGATTTTCACGCCGCGCATGAAAGGCTGCTTTACGAAGGGCTTTGCCGGCAGGTCCCGGAAAGCGAAACCCTCCTTTTCCCGGCAGTATTCGAGCTCTCGGAGGAGGCCCGGGAGCGTCTGGAGGAACTGGGGGAAGAAATCCGGCGTTCGGGATTTCGATTCCGGGAGGTCGGCCCCAGGGAGATAATGGTGGAGGGGGTCCCCCGGGGCGGAGGTTTTGCGGCGGTGGAGGAATTACGGGCCCTTCTCGAGGAAAGACCCGGCGGACCGGGAATCCGGGAACAACTGGCGGCCCGTCTGGCCTGTCGCCTGGCCCGCAAGGCCGGAGACCGGCTCAGCCCGCAGGAGGCCCTGCATCTCCTCCGGCGCATTCGCCAGGAGGGACTCTCCCGTTGCCCCCACGGAAGACCGCTTTATCTTCTCTTCTCCTGGGATGAACTGGAAAAACGCTTCGGAAGGAAAGTGTAAGGTGGTGGCCATCGTGGGCCCCACCGGGGTGGGAAAGACCGCCCTTTCCCTGGACCTGGCTGAACGTTTCCGGGGAGAAATCGTAAACTATGATTCCGTACAGGTTTACCGTTACCTGGATATCGGCACCGCCAAACCCACGCCGGAGGAACGAAGACGGGTCCCCCATCACCTCTTCGATCTTCTGGAACCGCATGAACCCTTCCATGCCGCAGCCTTTGTGGAAAAGGCCGATCGGGTGATCGCCGAGATCACCTCCCGGGGAAGGCTCCCCATCCTGGTGGGGGGGACGGGCCTGTATCTGAAGGCCTTGCTCCACGGTCTCTTCCCGGTGGAGGTACCGGAGGAACTGAGGAAGAACCTGAAGGAAAGGCTCGCCCGGGAGGGGCTTTCCTCCCTCTATCGGGAATTGCAGGAGAAGGATCCGGAGGCCGCGGCCCGTATCCATCCCCACGATCGGGTGCGTATCCTTCGGGCCCTGGAGGTCTATTACGCCACCGGAAAACCCTTCTCCCAGCTGGCCCGGGAACACGGTTTTCGCCCCCGGCGTTACTCCGCCCTCAAGATCGGTCTGACCCTGCCCCGGGAGGAACTTTACGCCCGTCTGGATCGACGGGTGGAGGAAATGCTCCGGTCCGGACTCCTGGAGGAGGTAAAGAAACTGCTGGCCCGATATCCCCCGGACCTAAAGCCCCTTCAATCCATCGGTTATCGTCATCTGATCGCCTATCTCTCCGGCCGGCTCCCCCTTTCGGAAGCCGTACGGCTCATGAAGCGCGATACGCGACGCTACGCCAAGCGGCAGCTTACCTGGTTCAGGGCCGATCCCGAGGTGAGGTGGTTCCATCCGGCAGACCGTAAGGCCATCTTTGAGGAGGTGGAAAAATTTCTGGCTGGCAAAACTTGAGAATTTAGGGTAAACATATAGGAATTGAAAAATATCCTGGCCGGAGGTTCTTCCATGGAAAAGAAATTCCTCACCCCTTCCCCCAAAAAGGTAGCCGACAAGACCCTGACCCCGGAGGAAACCATTTCCCTGGTGGAAAAGCGGCTGAGGGAGAGCGGCTTGCGGGTATTTCGGGAGCTGCGGCGTATCGATAAGGGGCGTCTGGGTATTCCCGTGTATATAAGTATCTACGATGTAGAGGGGCAGCGCACCACCGGAAACTATAAACAGATGGGCAAAGGGGCCACCGATGCCCTCTCCCGGGCCAGCGCCCTTATGGAACTGGTGGAACGTTTTTCGCTTTTCCATTTCGTAAAAAACACCCGCAACCAGCCCCCTCTTCCCTATGAGTCCCTGCCCAAAGAAGCCCTTCGGCCCGAGGAGATTCTCGATTCGGTGGAGGACCCGGAGAACGATCGCCGGGCCCGGGAGCTTTTCCTCCGGATCTTTCCCCGCACTCCCATGCACTGGGTTCCGGCCTTTGCGGTGGCGGAAAACCGCACCGTGTATCTTCCCTTTTTCTGGTTCTGGATCCTTTACGAATACAACGGATCCGCCGCGGGAAACACCTATCCCGAGGCCTCGGTTCAGGCCACCTGCGAGCTCATCGAACGGCACGTCTCGGCCCTGTCGCATCGACTCCGCTCCCCCATGCCGGAAATCCGGCGCGATTCCATAACCGGCGAGGGAGACCGTCTGTGTCGGTGCTTCGAACGTCTGGGAATACGGCTCTGGATCAGGGATATGACCTACGGTATGCCTGCTCCCACGGTGGCGGCCATGGCCCTGGATCCCTCCACCTTTCCTCATCGTAGCGAGATCGTCTATGCCTCCGGAACCGGAACCAGCCCGGAAAGATCCCTCATTCGTACCCTTACCGAGATAGCCCAGCTGGCCGGAGACTTCGACACCGAGGGTAAATATCTGGAAAGCGCTCTGCCCAAATTTGCCGATCTGGAAGAGGCCGAGTACGTGGTTCAGAAGGCCGGAGAGGTATCCCTTTCGGAACTCCCCAATCTTTACGCCGATGATCATACCACGGAACTTATCTCTCTGGCCCGGGGGCTTCAGGAACGGGGTTTTCGTCTTTTCCTGGTGGACATCGCCCATTCCCTTCTGAATATTCCGGCGGTGTATGCGGTGATTCCCGGGGCCCTTTTCCGGGAACGCACCCGCATCTCTCCGCTCTATCATCTCGTGCGCACCGCGGCCCTTTATCTTCCGCGGGAAAACTCCCTCGATCTCCTGTCTTCCTTAACCCGGGAACTCCCGGATAAATACTACCTGTGGGCCTATTACGGAAAGCTTCTGGCCGAGGACGGTCATTCCGAGGAGGCCCTTTCCGCCCTGAGCCGGGCCCTGGAATGCACCCCCGATCCGGCGGATCGCCCGGCCATCCTGGCCCACCTGGCTGAGGTGTACCTCCGGCTGGGGCGCCTGGCCGAGGCCCGGTCCGCCGCGGAGGAAGGCCTGAGTATCTCCGAATTCCCGGAACTCTGGAACCTCATGGGCAGGGCCTGTTTCCGGCTCGGAGACCACGCCACCGCCCTCACCGCCTTCCTCCGGGCCGTGGAGCTCGAGCCCTCCTCGGCCGTGGATTACGCCAACGCCGGTTACTGTCTGCGGGAAATGGGAGCCCCGGAGGAGGCCCGGCGCTTCTTCGAAATGGCCCTCTCCCTGGATCCTTCTTTAAAGATGGCCCAGGAAGGATTAAAGTGGTGCGAGAACCAGAAGCAGGAGGAGGGCCATGTATAAAAAGGGGCTGGTGTTAAGGTTCCCGGCCGAGGTGGTGGATCAACCCATCGTATGGCGATTGGTCAAGGACTTCGACCTCTCCTTCAATATCCTCAAGGCCACCATTCTCCCGGGCAAGGAAGGGATCATGGTCATGGAACTTTCCGGTCACCCCAAAAAGGTCTCCCAGGGGCTGGAATATCTGCGCAATCTGGGCGTGGAAGTAAAATCCATCGGCCAGGAGATCTATCGCAAGGAGGAGGTGTGTATTCATTGCGGGTCCTGCACCGCGGTGTGTCCCACCGGTGCCCTGGCGGTGAGTCGCCCCAGCATGGAGGTGGTCTTCGAGCCGGAACGGTGCAGTGCCTGCGGCTTATGCGTTACCGCCTGCGTAGTGCGGGCCATGGAGGTGCACCTTGAACGCGAAGCCTTATGATCGCCGTAGCCATATCCGGCGGGGTGGATAGCGCCTTTACCGCCTGGCTCCTCTCCCGCCGCAACCGGGTCTTCCTCCTGCATGCCCTCTTCGTTCCAGGGGAGCCCGATCTGGAACGTCCCCATCGGCTGGCCGAATTCCTGCGTCTTCCCCTGAAAATCGTAGATCTGCGCCGGCCCTTTGAGGAAAAGATCATCCGCTATTTCCGCGAGGCCTATACCCGGGGGCTTACCCCCAACCCCTGCGTGCTCTGCAATCGGGAGATCAAGTTCGGCCTGCTCCTCAGGGAAGCCCTCCGGCTGGGGGCCGAACGTCTGGCCACCGGACACTACGCCCGGGTACGCTACCACCCGGACCTCAAGCGGTATCTCCTTTACAAAGGCAGAGACCCGGCCAAGGACCAGAGCTATTTCCTTCATCAACTCTCCCAGGAGGCCCTGGCCCGGGTGCTCTTTCCCCTGGGAGATTACCTCAAGGAAGAGGTCATCCGGGAGGCGGTACGCATCGGCCTTTTCCCCCTCACCGCCCCCGAAAGCCAGGAGGTCTGTTTTATCCGGGGTGATTACCGCGAGCTCTTTCGGGGCATGGATTTTCCCCCGGGGGAGATCGTAACCGTGGATGGTCGGGTGGTGGGGCGACATCGGGGTCTCTATGCCTATACCGTGGGGCAACGCCGGGGGCTGGGGCTCCGGCTGGGCAAGCCCTATTACGTGATCCGTCTCGATCCCCGCCGAAATCGGGTCATCGTGGGGGAGAAAAAACACCTCCTGGTCCGGAGTTTTCGGGTGGGAGGGGTCAATTTCATCTACCCGGTGGAACCGGGGAAACCCTTTCGGGCCGAGGTGCGCATTCGTTATCGACATCGGGAGGCCCCGGCCGAGGTGCGGCCTTGGGGGCCCGGCGTTTACCGGGTAATATGGGAAAGACCGCAGAAGGCGGTAACACCGGGGCAGTTTGCGGTGTTTTATCAGGGGGAACTGGTGCTCGGGGGAGGCGAAATCCTACCGGAGGAGGACGATGCCCAGGATCAGGTTTCTGCCCTTTGAGGTGGAGGTCGAAACCGCCAAAGACGAAACCGTACTTCATGCAGCCATGCGGGTGGGGGTCCATATCAATGCCTCCTGCGGCGGGGCCGGGGGATGCAATAAATGCCGGGTCTTCCTGGAAGAGGGAAAGGCCCGGGGAGAGGCTCTGCCCGAAGGGGGGTTTAAGGCCTGCACCCTCATCCCCGAAACCGATCTGGTGGTACGGGTACCGGTGGAAAGTTATCTGGACCGCCGGGCCCTGCTGCGCACCCCCAAACGCCGGGCCACGGCCTGGCTCTCCCGCACGGAATTCCGGGCCATCCAACCCGAACCGGCCTTCCGAAGGCTCTACCTCGAACTCCATCCTCCGGATCTTTCCGACAACCTTCCGGACCTTCGGCGGCTAAAACAGGCCCTCAAAGAGATCCTGGGGGAAGAACCCGAGGCGGAATGGGATCTCCTGCGCTCCCTTCCCTACACCCTGCGGGAGGATAACTTTCGGGTCACGGTGGGTATCTACCATCATCCCGAACGCCGGATCCCGGTTATCCGTCGGGTCTCTCCTGGTCGCCGGGAGGGAGGGCTGGCCGTAGCCATAGACGTGGGCACCACCACCCTGTGTCTGGAACTTCTGGACCTTACCACCGGGGAGGTCCTGGCCGAAACCTCGGATTACAACCCCCAGATCAGTTACGGAGAGGATGTCATCAGTCGCATTGAGTTCGCCCGACGCGAGGGAGGGCTGCGCACCCTTTCGGAAAAGGTACGGGAACGGCTGGGGGAACTGATCGAGGAACTCTGCCAGAAGGCCGAGAGAGCGGTGGAGGAGATCGACCATATCTCGGTGGCCGGAAACACGGTCATGACCCACCTCCTTCTGGAGCTGGAACCCCGGTTCCTGCGCGAAAGTCCCTATGTACCGGTGGCGGCCTTTTATCCCCCGGCTCCGGCCGAGGCCCTGAAGCTACCCGCCGGCCCCGGAGCCATGGTGGAATTTTCTCCCTGTGTGGCCAGTTACGTGGGAGGAGACATCGTATCCGGCGTGGTGGCCACCGGTTTCTTCGCCGAGGAACCCCTTACCCTCTTCATCGACATCGGCACCAACGGGGAGATCGTGGTGGGAAACAAGGACTTTCTGGCCTGTGCCTCCTGTTCCGCAGGCCCGGCCTTCGAGGGCGGGGGGATTAAACACGGGATGCGGGCCACGGTGGGGGCCATCGAGGCGGTCCACATCAACCCCATCACCTATGAACCCATGATCCTCACCATCGGGGGGCGCAAACCCAAGGGTATCTGCGGTTCGGGGATCATCGCTCTCCTGGCCAGCCTGTTCCTTACCGGGCTTATAGATCGTTCCGGAAAATACCGGCGGGACCTCGATCACCCCCGCATCCGAGAGGGACGCTACGGATGGGAATATGTCCTGGTTTTTGCCGAAGATTCGGCCACCGGAGAGGATATCGTCTTCACCGAGGCGGACATAGACAACCTCATCCGGGCCAAAGGGGCCATGTTCGCCGGTTGCCAGACCCTGCTCGAATCGGTGGGACTTTCGGTGGAGAACCTGGAACGGGTGATTCTGGCCGGGAACTTCGGAAGTTATCTGGACCTGGAACAGGCCATCACTATCGGCTTGCTTCCGGACCTGCCCCGGGATAGATTTTACTTTGTGGGGAACAGCAGTCTTCTGGGGGCAAGATTGATGGCCCTTTCCACGGCCTATCGGTCCCGGGCGGTGCAGGTGGCCAGGATGATGACCCATTTTGAACTCTCGGCCCATCCGGGATATATGGACTATTACCTCTCGGCCCTTTTTCTGCCCCACACCGATATCGAGCTTTTCCCCTCGGTAAAGGAAAAACTGGAGGACTAGGTGCGGATCGGAAGCGTATCCGGGGCCATAAATGGAGCGATGCAGCTTCAGAAAGTCCGGGCCTCCGCCCCGGAAAAAGGGGGAAGCGAGAAAAAAGGGCCTCCGGGGCCCGGAAGGGAGATGGCCGAGCTCCGGGAACTGCTGGAATTATCCCGGCTTCGGCGGATAGACCAGGCGGTACGGGCCCACGAGAGGGCCCATCTGGTGGCCGGAGGCGAACTGGTACGGAGCGGACCCCATTATATTTACAGACGCGGTCCGGATGGAAAACTCTATGCGGTAGGGGGCGACGTGGTGCTGGATACCTCGGCGGTTCCAGGGGATCCCGAGGCCACCCTGCGCAAGGCCGAAAAGATCGTACGGGCGGCGCTGGCTCCGTTGAACCCCTCCCCGCAGGACATTCGGGTGGCGGTGCAGGCCCAGATCATGGCCATGGAAGCCCGTCTGGAACTGGCCCGGGAAAGGAACGGAGGGGAAGAATGATACGCATAGCCCGCGAGGGATGGCCCTGGATCCTGGTAGCCGGAGGAGCCGGCGGAACCGCGGCCCTTCTTAGAAAAAAGTATCTGGGACTGGCCGCAGCCGGGGTCACCGGGGCCCTGGTGTGGTTCTTCCGGGATCCCTCCCGTGAACCCGTACCGGATAGAGAACTCCTGATCTCTCCGGCGGATGGAGTGGTATCCATCGTGCGTTACTACCCGGAATACGAGGGTTTCCCCGGCCCGGTCTATCGGGTGGGGATCTTTATGCGCCTTTACGACGTACACGTGAACCGGGCTCCGGTCCCCGGACGTATCCTTCAGGTCATTTCCTCGCGGGGACGCAAATTGCCGGCCTCGTGGGATCCGGCCCTGGAGTGGAACGAAAAACGCCTTTACTGGATGGAAAGGGACGACGGGATTCCCATCCTGGTGGTTCAGGTGGCCGGTCTTCTGGCCCGGCGCACGGTCAGTTACGTGCGCCCGGGAGACGAGGTCCTCACCGGCGATCGTCTGGGAATGATCAAGTTCGGTTCCCGGGTGGAGGTGTTCTTTCCTGCGGAGGGAACCCGGGTCCTGGTCCGGGAGGGACACCGGGTCCGCGCCGGAGAGACCCCTCTGGCCCTCCTGCCCTGGAAGACCGAATGAGACGGATCACCCTCCTGCCCCATATCTTCACCACCGGCAACCTGTTTTCCGGGTTCTTTGCCCTGGTGGCCGCCCTTTCGGGAAAGATCACCGTGGCCTCCTGGGCCATCTTCCTGGCCATGCTCTGCGACATCCTGGACGGAAGACTGGCCCGGCTCACCTCCTCGGTTACCCGTTTCGGGATGGAATATGACTCGCTTTGCGACATGGTCTCCTTCGGGGTAGCCCCGGGGCTGCTGGCCTACGAATTCGCCCTCAAACCTTACGGCCGTTACGGCTGGCTTGCGGCCTTCGTCTATGTAGCCTGCACCGCCCTGCGTCTGGCTCGTTTCAACGTGGAGGAACCCGGCCCCCGGGCCTATTTCAAGGGGCTTCCCAGTCCGGCCGCAGCAGGGTTGATCGCTGCCACCATCATCTTCCTGAACCGCATCGGCGCGGTCTTCCCGGTAAAACACATCGCGCTCCTGCTCATGATCTATCTGGTCTCCTTTCTCATGATCTCTCCCCTGCCCTACCCCAGTTTCAAGGTGCTTCGTTTCAGAGAGAGTCAGCTCACCTATCTTCTGCCCCTGATGATCCTGGCCTTTGCCATCATCGCCCTGGAACCCAGGATCACCCTCTTCGTTCTCTTTATCCTCTATGCGGCCTGGCCCCCTCTGAAACTCTTTCTCCTTCAACCCCTCCTTTCCCTCCTCCCGGAACGCCTGCGTCCGGGATTTGACATTCACAAAAAGGAGGTTTAAAAAGAAAACGCAAAAACGGAAAAGGGAGGAATAGGAAATGAGCTGTAAGTGTCGTCTCTTGAATATTGGTTTCGGGAACTCCGTGGTAGCCGAGCGGGTGGTGGCCATCGTAAACCCCAATTCCGCCCCCATGAAAAGGCTTCGGGAGGAGGCCAAGGAAACCAAGCGTCTCATCGATGCCACCCAGGGAAGGCGCACCCGGTCCATCATCATTACCGATTCCAATCACGTCATCCTTTCGGCCATCCAGGCGGAGACCATTGCTCAACGCCTCACCTCGGATCTCCTGAAGATGCACGAGGAGCGGGCCGAGGGGCACAACGCCTCCGAGGAGGAGGAAAAAACGAGCTCCAGGCGTAAACGAAAGTCCTCCTGAAGATGGCCGGAAAAGGGTTACTTCTGGTGGTTTCCGCCCCTTCGGGGGCGGGAAAGACGACCCTTTGTCATCTTTTAATCCAGCGGCTGGGGTTTCGTTTTTCGGTCTCTCACACCACCCGCTCCCCCCGGCCGGGCGAGGTGCACGGTCGGGATTATTATTTTGTCTCCCGGCACGAATTTGAGGACCTGATCCGGCAGGGAGCCTTCCTGGAGTGGGCCGAGGTGCACGGGCACCTTTACGGTACCAGCAAAACCGAGGTGGAGAGGGCCCTTTCCGGAGAGGAAGATCTCCTCCTGGACATCGACGTACAGGGGGCCTCTCAGGTACGCCGCAAGCTGAGGGAAAGGGCGGTATTCGTCTTCGTGGCTCCGCCCAGTATGGAGGAACTGGAACGGCGTTTACGCCACCGGGGGACCGAGTCGGAGGAGGTATTGAGGCGTCGGCTGGCCCGGGCCCGGGAAGAGATGCAGTTTGCTCCCTGGTTCGATTACGTAGTCATCAACCAGGAAATAGAACAGGCCTTTGCGGATCTTGCGGCCATCGTGAGGGCCGAAAAATGTCGCCCCCAGCGGGCTCTCTCATGAGCCGGGTGGTCTGGGGGGTCAATCCGGTTCTGGAGCTCCTCAGAAGCCAGCCCGAACGGGTGGAGGAGATATGGCTTGCCGCCTCCGGGCTGAAGGGAAAGCGCCGGCGCATCCTGGATCTGGCCCGAAACCTGGAGGTGCCGGTCAAGGTGGTCCGCGAGTTCCACCCTCCCAAGGTCCCCTCCGGGGCCCCCACCCAGGGAGTGGTGGCTTACCTCCGGGAATTCGATTATCTTCCCTGGCCGGAATTCGAGGAGGAACTCTCTTCCGTACCGGATCCGGTGGTCCTCCTGCTGGATGAGCTCACCGATCCTCAGAACGTGGGTTCCCTGATCCGCAGCGCCGAGGTTCTGGGGGCCCGGGGGGTGGTGATCCCCAAACACCGGGCCGCGGGGATTACCCCCACCGTGATCAAGGCCTCCGCCGGGGCGGTCTTTCATCTTCCCATCGTCCGGGTGGTGAATCTCCGGCAGGCCCTGCGACGCTTAAAGGAACTGGGGTTCACCCTCTACGGCCTGGACGCCGCGGGGCCGCGGGAGATCATGGAGACCGATCTTACCGGCCCGGTAGGCCTGGTTATCGGGAGCGAGGGACGGGGATTGCGGGAGAGCGTACGGCGGGAGTGCGATCTCCTGGTGCGTATCCCGGTGCAGGGGCGCATTGAATCCCTGAACGCCGCGGTAGCCGGAGCCATAGCCCTCTACGAGACCCTGAGACAGCGCCTATGTACCGCCTCTACCGCCTGAGCACCCGTCTGCTGGAAAAAATCCTCTCCCGTAAATATCCGGAGAGGTTTTCCCCTCCCGGGGAGGATGGGGTGGAGGTATGGATGCACGCCGCCTCGGTGGGGGAATCCCGGGTGGCTGCCGCCATCCTGGAGGAGACACTGCGCCTCCGCCCCGGGCTCCGGGTACTCCTCACCCTTCAGACCCGCTCCGGGCTGGAACAGGCCCGCAAACTCCTGAAGTCCCTTCCCGGGATCAGGATCCGGCTGGCTCCCTGGGATGGTCCCGGAACCATCGGGGCCTGGCTACGAAAACTCTCTCCACGGGTCCTGGTCCTGATAGAAACCGAATTGTGGCCCAATCTTCTCTTTGAAGCCTTAAGCCACGGAACCCCGGTATTGATCCTTAACGGGCGCCTTTCCTCCCGGTCCTTTTCCCGTTATCGTCGGCTGCGCCCCCTCTTTGCCCCTCTCCTGGCCCGGGTTTCCATGGCCGGAGTCATCTCCGAGGAGGATCGGGAACGTTTCCTGGCCCTGGGAATACCCCCGGAGCGTGTCCGGATACTGGGCAATGCCAAGCACGATCTTTCCTTCCGCCGGGTGGAGGATCTGGACCCGGTCCCGCTGGTCCGGCGCCTGGGACTGCGTCCCGGCGAAAGGCTTCTCGTCTTCGGCAGCATGCGCCGGGGAGAGGAGGAGGCGGTATCCCGGATAATCTCCGGCCTGATCTCCGTTCCGGACCTGCGGTTCGCGGTGGTCCCCCGCCATCCGGAAAGGGCCCCGGAATTCGAAAAACACCTGACGGCCCGGGGGCTAGCCGTAAGCTTTTTCCGAAATAATCATCAACTGGCCGGGGCCCGGATCATCGTGGTGGATGAAATCGGCCCCCTTTTCACCCTCTATGCCCTGGCCGAGGCGGCGGTGGTGGGGGGGAGCTTTCAACCCCTGGGAGGACAAAATCCGCTCGAGCCGGCCATCCTGGGCAAACCCGTCCTCTTCGGACCGCACATGGAAAACTTCCCCCTGGAAAGCCGAATCCTCCTTTCCGGGGGCGGGGCCCGGCAGGTCAACTCGGTGGAGGAGGCCCTTTCCGTGCTCTTCGACTGGTTACACCATCCGGATAAAGCTCGAGAACAGGGATGGAAGGCCTTTCAGTGCGCCCGGAAACTTCGGGGGGCCTCCCGCAGATACGCCGAATTACTGCTGCGCTTTCTCTAGTGTCCTTCCTCCAGTTTCACCACCGGACAGGTCATGGTGTGCTGGATGGAGGGTATGGTCTGGAGTTTTCGGAGCACCACCTCGGAGAGAGTCTCGTGATCTTCGGTTTCTATCTCGGCGATGATGTCGTAGGGCCCCATAATAATGTCGATCTTCTTGACCTCCGGCATCTCCAGCAGGGTGCGGGCCACCTCCGCGGTCTTCCCGATCTGGGTATTGATGAGAATATAGGCCCTGAGCGGCATATTATCCTCCCCCTGAATTTTAGATCCAATTTACCACAGAAAACCGATCCCTAGAAGGGTAAAAGCCCACAGAAAAAGGGGAAACCCTCGCAGGATCTCCCTCCGGCTCAGGGGAGGAAGGGCGGGAACCCGGGGTGAGGAAAAACCCCGGGCCTGCATGGCCAGAAGAATCCTTTCGGTGTTTTCGTAAGCATGAAGAAGCAGAAAGGCATATAATCGGGCCTTGGTCCGGTAGGTGCGGAGATTGGTACCCTCCCGGAAGCCCCGGGCCTGCATGGCCAGAGCCAGATTTCGGGCCCGGTCCAGAAGTACGAAGAGATAGCGGTAGGTAAAAATCAGAAGGGCCAGAAGTTTTTCCGGAAGGCCCAGAGAGCGAGCGGCCCGGAGGGTCTGAAAGAGGGGAGAGGTGGCCACCAGGGCCAGAAAATAGAGAAAACAGGCCAGAACCTTGAGAAACACCGTGCCCCCCAGGAGAAGCCCCTGCAGGGTGAGGGGACCGAGGAGATGGATCCCGGGGGTGAAAAAGGCCAGGCCCAGAGCCAGCAGAAGAGCCAGGCTCATGGGGGCCTTCAGATGCCAGAGGAGAAACCGGAGCGGAAGACCGGAAAGGAGGGTCAGGAGGAGCGCACCGCCCAGCGCCCCCAGGGCTCCCCGGATCTCCCGCACCAGGTTGGTGGCCAGGAGCAACAGGCCCAGGGCCAGGAGCTTAAGACGCGGATCCAGGCGATGGAGCGGGCTTTCTCCGTAGCCGTAACGATCAATTTCCGGAAGATGCAAGGTCTTTCAACCTCCTTCGGGTGTCCCAGGCCAGAATCAACCCGGCCAGGCCGAAAATAAACCCCAGCCCGGAGAGGACTCCCCGCCAGGGGAAAGGTTCCTTCTTCGGGCCGGGAGGAGGGGCGGGTTGAGAGGGGGTGGGGGAAGGGGCCGAAGCCAGCTTCAGGGTACGCACCGCCCGATGTCCCAGGGCTCCGCTTACCACTATTCTGGCCTGGGGACAGTTTCGGGGGCGGGGCAGAAGGGCCACCCCCTGCTGATCGGTTCGGGCCTGAGCCACTTTCTGGTCCCCGCAATAGACCGTCACCAGATCGTCGCGAGCGGGGGTTCCGTCCGGAAAATAGGCCTCCACCCGGATGCCCTGAGGCGTGAGGAAGACATCGGCATCCAGCCGGTGAGCCTGAGAGGGAGCGGGAAGGAGGAAAAGCAGGAGTAGGGCCACCAGGATTTCCGGGCGCAGCCTCTGCAGCAAAAGGACCACCAGCCCGGTAATAATCCCTTCCACCAGGGCCACGGGAAGATGGACTCCCAGGGCCAGTTTGGCTACCGAAACGAACCCCTCGCCGGCCAGAGACAGGGCCAGGGCCAGAAACACCCCGGAGACCAGTACCGCGGCCCCGCCCAGGAGGCCGGCCGGCAGGGGTTTCCTGAGCCCGGGAACGCGACGCGAAAGCCATCCCACCAGAAAGGCCGGCCCTCCCATGACCAGGGTGTTTACCCCCAGGGAAAAGATCCCTCCGAATTGAAAAAGGAGGGCCTGAAGGGTGAGGGCCACAAAGAAGGCCAGGAAGGCCAGCGGCCCCAGGAGGATACCGGCCAGGCCGTTAAGGATGAGATGGACACTGGTAGGCCCCAGGGGGACATGGATAAGCGAGGCCAGAAAGACCGCCGCGGTAAGAAGGGCCATCCTGGGGACCTCCTCGGCCGGAAGTTTTCGCAGGCTTAAGGCCACACCCGGGGCGGTAACCGCCCACCCCGTAGCCGAAACCCAGGCCGGAAGTACACCGTCGGCGATATGCATCAGTGCAACCCCTTAAGCAATTCCAAGCCGGTGGAGGGCAGATGAGGGGACGGGAAGACATAGATCCACATCCCGGACCGAATCACCAGGGGAAAAGTGCGATTGGCGTAATGGGTCTTTCCCGCGGATACCGAGGCATTGACCACCCACCATCCCGCCTCGGGGAAACCCACCACAAAGTATCCTTCCTCATCGGTCACCAGGGTCTGGGTGATAAGCGGATCGTTGATGCGGCCGTAGGCATCCACCGGGAGTTTCTCATCCGGGATATAGAAACCGTTGAATTTTTCCACTTCGATAGTAACCCCGGCGGCGGGTTTACCCTGGAGAAGGACCCGTCCCCGCAACACCTGCCCCACCCGCAGACCATAGGGACGGGTAAGGGGGACCATCTCCAGGGTGAAACCGCACCTGTTCTCCCATCCCTTCTCCACCTGAACGTGAAAGGGGACCTTCATATGATCCTGCCAGACCACCCCTTCCTCCTCATTGAGATAGGGCCGGGAGACCACACACAGGAGGTAATCCCCTCTGCGGGTGGGGAGATAACTGGCCCGATAACCGAATCTCTTTTTCCCGGAGGCGTAGTCCTTGACCTCGATGCGCACCAGGGAAAGGGATTCCTTCTGGCCCGAGGGATTGATCATGTAGGCCTTGGGAACCTTAAGATCATAGAGGATTCCCTCGAAGGGGTGCCCGAAAAGGAGCCAGAAAGAGGTCTCCTGCCCCCTCACCCCGTAGCCACCTCCCCGGGAGGGTACGGTGATGAGGAAATGGGCCCAAACCAGAGCCGGCCATCCCAGGAACAAAACCAGCCAGCCTAACCTCTTCAACATAGCGCACCTCCCGTAAGGTCTTGGGTAACAACTTTAGGTTGAAAGTAACACTAAGTCAAGGACAGGTAAAGTGATATAATAGGACGCGTGATTTGCGGGCTGGGTGTGGATCTGGTGCAGGTGGAGCGGGTGGAAAGACTTCTCCGGGATTACGGAGAGAGGTTTTTACGGCGGATCTTTTCCGAGGAGGAGATAGCTTATGCCCGGGGCAAATCCCGTCAGGCCGAGGCCCTGGCGGCTTCCTTTGCGGCCAAGGAGGCCCTGGGCAAGGCCCTGGGGACCGGTCTTTCCGGATTTTCCCCCCGGGAGGTGGCCCTGGTAAGGGATCCCCGCTCCGGACAGCCGGGTTTGTTTCTCCGGGGGAGGGCCCGGGAGATGGTCTTTTCCCGGGCCGATCGACTCTGGGTCTCCATAACCCATGAGGCCGGCCTGGCCCTGGCCGTGGTAGTACTGGAAAAAGGAGGTCAGAGGTGAAACGCCTGGTCTATGCCCGGGAGATGCAGGAACTCGACCGTTATACCATTCAGGAGGTGGGAGTGCCGGTAGAGGTGCTCATGGAAAACGCCGGCCGGGGCACCGCAGAATTCCTGCTGGAACGACTGGAAGACCAGGCCCGTCAGGGGGTGGCTATCCTCTGCGGCCCGGGGAACAACGGAGGCGATGGTCTGGTGGTGGCCCGTCATCTGGCCGCCCGGGGATTCCCGGTGAGGGTCTTTCTCCTGGCTCCGGAGGAAAAATTCCGGGGTGAAAGCGCCATCAATCTCCGTATCGCAAAATACGCCGGTCTTCCCCTGGTCCCGGTTCTTTCCGAAGAGGAGGTCCAGAGTCTAAAATCGGAACTGCGTTCCTGCGGGGTGGTGGTGGATGCCCTGTTCGGGACCGGGCTCTCCCGGGAAGTCTCCGGCAGATTCGCCCGGGCGGTGGAACTCATGAACACCTCCGGACGTCCGGTGGTGGCCGTGGATATGCCCTCCGGGTTGTCCGCGGATACCGGGCGACCTCTGGGGGTGGCGGTACGGGCCTGTCTCACCGCCACCATGGCCCTTCCCAAGGTGGGGCAATACCTTTACCCCGGCCGGGAATATACCGGGGAACTCCGGATCATCGATATAGGGATGCCGGAGCGGGTGGTGGAGGAAAAGGCCCCCCGGCGTTTCCTTCTGGATCGGGAATGGGCCCTCTCCAGGCTCCGCCCCCGCCGGCCGGATACGCATAAGGGTACTTACGGGCATGTGTTGGTGGTGGCCGGATCCCGGGGCAAGACCGGAGCAGCCGTTCTTGCCGCCCGTGGGGCCCTACGGGCCGGAGCCGGGCTGGTCACCCTGGCCGGAGCCCGCAGCCTCCAGACCCTCTACGCCTCTTATTTGCCGGAAGTCCTCACCCTGGGGCTTGAACCCGAGACCCGCGACCAGGAACTCTCCCGGTCCTGCGCCGAGACGCTTCTGGAGGTAGCCTCCCGGATGAAGGCGGCGGTGGTGGGGCCGGGGCTGGGTCTTTCCGAAGAAGCCCGGGAGCTGGCCCGAAGACTGGCGGTGGAACTGCCGGTCCCGGCGGTGCTGGACGCCGATGCCCTGACCGCTCTTTCCGGAAACCTGGAATCCCTGCGCCAGGCCAGGGCTCCGCGGGTCCTTACCCCCCATCCGGGAGAGATGTCCCGGCTCCTGGGCTGGCCCAAAGACCGTATCCAGGAAGACCGACTGGCCGCAGCCCGGGAGGCCGCCCAACTTTCCGGACAGGTGGTGGTGCTCAAGGGAGCGGCCACGGTGGTGGTGGCCCCGGACGGAAACGAAGCCGTAAACTCCTCCGGCAACCCCGGAATGGCCCAGGGGGGAATGGGGGATGTCCTTTCCGGTATGCTCGGGGCCCTGCTGGCCCAGGGCTATCCTCCCTTTGAGGCCGCAGCCCTGGCCGTATTCCTGCACGGGGCCTCCGCCGACGAACTCGCCCGCCGCATCGGGCCCTATGGTTTCTCCGCCTCCGAGGTGGCGGATCACCTACCCCGTCTTCTGCGGGAGTTCTCCCTCCATGTCCGTCCATAAGACCCGTTCTCCGGAAGAAACCCGCTCTCTGGGGGAAAGGATGGCCCGGGAACTCGTCCCGGGCGATGTCCTTCTGCTCTACGGAGATCTGGGAAGCGGAAAGACCACCTTCGTCCAGGGACTGGCCCGGGGCCTGGGAGTCCCGGAGGAGGTTTACGTAGTGAGCCCCTCTTTCGCTCTGATCCACGAATATCCCGGACGTATTCCCCTCTTCCACGTGGACCTATATCGCCTGTCCCCGGAGGAGGTGGATGACCTGGGACTTTCGGAGATCATTCCCCGCGGGGTAACGGTGATCGAATGGTCCGAACATCTACCGGAGGAACTTCCGGCCCGGTACCGGATCTATTTTCGTTATTTATCCGAAACGGAACGGGAGATCCGCATAGAGAGACGGGCATAACGGGCGGCCCCGAGAAGGGCGGCATAGGGATGCCGCACCAGCTTTACGGGTATCTTTTCCAGCAGGGACCGCAACCGGCCCTTGTCCAGAAAGGCCGGCAGGAACTCCTCGGCGAACCAGGGTTTCAGGGCCGGAGCCAGCCCCCCGGCCAGATAGACCCCTCCCAGGGCCAGGGTCTTTACCGCCAGGCTACCGGCCTCACGCCCCAGGGCCCTGGTCACCAGACGCACCGCCTTTTCCGCCGCCGGATCCCCCTCCCGGGCCCGGGAAACAAGATCCTCCGGAGGGGACTCCCTTCCGGAAAAAAAGGCCCCCACCGAGCTCAGCCCCGGGCCGGAAATCACCCGTTCCAGGCTCACATGTCCGTAACGTTTTCGCAGATGGCGAAAGAGAGCCCATTCCTCTTCGGTCTGCGGCGGGAATTCGGCGTGCCCCCCTTCGGTGGGGAGGACCAGAGGCCCCTCAGGAGTACGTATCAGGATGGCTTCCCCCAGACCGGTGCCTGGGGCCACCACCGCACAGACTCTGCCCCGGGGCCTTCCGGGTTTCAGGACCTCCACCTGGGAGGAAGACAGGGCCGGCAGGGCATAGGCCAGGGCCTCGAGGTCGTTGAGAAGAAAGACCCTTTCCAGCCCCAGCCCCCTTTCCAGACCGGAGGCCTCCACCGTCCAGCCCAGGTTGGTAAGATGGACCTTACGACCCAGGACCGGCCCGGCCAGGGCCAGGGAGGCCAGGCGGGGACTCTCTCCGGTCTGCGCAAGATAGCGCCGGAGAAGGGGCAAAAGCCCGGCAAATTCCCGACTAGAAAAGACCCGAAGCCGCCGGGGACGCAGGGGACCGTTCTCAGCAAAAAGGGCCACCCGCGCCCTGGTGCCTCCGATATCCGCGGCCAGGATCATAATGGCTATTTTTTCTGACTCTGACGATACTGGTTGTAAAGCTGGATGACCTTCTGGGTGATGTCCACCCGCGGAGAGGCCCAATAGACCCCGGGCATATTCTTCTCCAGGATCAGATCATAGCCCTCCTTCTGGGCCATCTGCCGGATGACCTTTTCCAGATCCTTAAAGATGGGTTTTAAGGCCTTCTTCTCCGCCTCTTTCATCTCGAACTGGGCATCCTCCTGCATGGCCCGGAACTCACGTACCATTTTCTGATACTCCCTCTGCTTCTCGGCCCGGGCCTCCTCGGAAAGGAGCGGGGCCTTTTTCTGCATCTCCTGTTGAAAGGCCTCGATCTCCTTCCTCTTGGCCTCCAGTTTTTTCTGCAGACTCTGAAACTTGGCCTGAAGCTTGGCCATGGCCTCCTTTCCCGCCTCCGAGGACCGCACCACCCGCTGAAGGTCTATGACCGCAATCTTGGGGGGCGCGGCCCAGGCCATCCCCCAAAACCAGAAAAACAAAAAGCCCAGCCAGAATACACGTCTCTTCATGTTCTCCTCCTTCGATAATCAGGGTTTATTCACGATTACCAGATCCACCCTTCGATTGATGGCCCAGGAAGCTTCGTCATGTCCCAGAGCCAGAGGCCTCTCCTCTCCGAAACTCACCGTGGAGAGACGATCCGGGGAAACCCCCAGATTGATCAGAAAACGCCGCACCTCCAAGGCCCGTTTCTCTCCCAGGGCCAGATTGTAATCCCGATCCCCCCTTTCGTCGCAGTTCCCCTGAAGTTCCACCTTATATTCCGGATGCCGGAGAAGGAACCGGGCGTCTTCCTGAAGACGGGGAAGCATGTCGCGACGGATACGATAATCGTCGAAATCGAAGAAGATGGCCTTAAGCGGAGGGGTGCTGCGGCCATAAATCTTCCAGCGTTCCTCCTGAGGAAGCCGGGCCGCTTTAGCCGCAGCCGCCTCCAAGGTCTCCTCGGTGAACCCCGGGGGCGGAGAAACCGCCTCCGGCTTCTCCTTGACCGGGGCCTGGGGGGCGGAGGGAGGCGTTACCTCCTCGGCCGCAGGGGCCGCCGGTTTCTCCGGCAGGGGGCCTACCGGAACCTCCTTCTTGGCACAGGAGAAAAGCAGAAAAAGCATCGCCGTCATGAGCCAGAAAGACCTCTTCATAACCCTCCTCCTTAGGTCTTAAGTATAACCGGTGAGATCCAGTTCCTGGAGAAAATCTCCGGTCCAGAATTCGAGCCGGGCCCGGATGAGGGAGGTGATCCGATAGAGCAACACCAGTTCCTGGTTGAGTACCGCGGTAACCCGGGCCATGGTCTTTTCGGGGATGCGGGCGTAATGACGCCGGCAGAAATAGTCGCGACACAGCATGGGACGGGCCAGGATCTTGCACCCGAGCGGCCCCACAAAGAAACATCGCCCCGGGACCTCTCTTTCCCGGGGAAGTTCCACTCCGAGCAGACGATTGAGAAGAAGAATGAGCACCGTGCACTCGTTCTCCAGCCCTATCTTGCAGCAACCCTGCCCCTCCTCCACGGTGCAGAGATAGCATTCCCGGAAGGTCCCGGCCTGCTCCATGGTGCGATTGGAGTGTTCCACCGCCTGGCGATAGTGTTCCAGAAGCTCCGGGATTTCCGGATCGCGCAGAAAACTCTCCCCCCAGAGGGTATAAAGTTCCTCGGCCACGGCCATCTTTTCCTGGATGAGACGGGTAGGGTCCGGCCGAAGTTCCCTTAGATAACGCATAGTTCCTATTTACCACGACTTGGAGGTTGGGGGAAACCCCATCCCGGAGGTTTCGCGAAGCCCGGAGAGGTGCTAAGTATAAGGCCCGACCGGATGACCAACCTTTTAAACCGCAGGGAGGAAAGGCCATGCAGAGCATGACCGGTTTCGGAAGAGGCGAATATTCCGGCGAGGGTTTCCAGGTGCGGGTGGAGGTGAAGAGCCTCAATCATCGTTTCCTGGAGATCATCTGTCGTCTGCCCCGTCGCTATCAGATCCTGGAGGAAAGGATCCGGCGCGAGGTCCAGAACCGCTTTCATCGGGGAAGATTCGAGATTCAGGCCCGTGTGTTCGGGGTCCCTCCGGATACGGCTCGACTTTTCGTGGATAGGGGGCTCCTAGATCAATATCTCCTTCACCTGCGTTCCCTGGCCGCGGAGTACGACCTCGCCGGAGAGCTATCGGCCGGGGATCTCCTCCATCTCCGGGAGATCTTCATTCAGGTGGAGGAAACCCCGGAAATCGAGACCCTGTGGTCGGAACTGGCCCCGGCCCTGGAGAAAGCCCTGGAGGAAGTGGCCCGGATGCGAGAGAAGGAGGGGACCTACCTGCGGGAGATCCTCCTGGCCCATCTGCAGGAACTCGATCGCTGGCTTGCGGCCATAGCCGAACGCAAGGAAAATCACCTCCGGGAGGCGCACCGCCGGCTCAAGGAACGTCTGCAGCGCCTCCTTGCGGACAAGGGACTGGATCCGATGCGGCTACATCAGGAGGCAGCCATCCTGGCCGATCGGCTGGACTTTTCCGAAGAGCTGGATCGTCTTTACAGCCATCTCCGGCATTTTAAGGAAATCATGGCCGCTTCCGGCCCCCACGGGCGCAAGCTGGATTTCCTCTGCCAGGAGATGTTCCGGGAGATCAATACCCTTTCCCATAAGGCCTCCTCGGCGGAAATCTCCCATCTGGCCGTGGAGGTGAAGAGTGTGATCGAAAAAGTGCGTGAACAGGTGCAAAATCTTGAATAAACGGAATTTTTCCGGGCACCGGCTCAAGGGTCGCTTTTTCGGAAGAATGGATTAAAGTAGTAGGGCCTATGCTTCGGATATATCGCTCGGAAAACGGTTTTCTGATTCCGGCGGAAAAGCCCCTTCCGGGGACCTGGGTGGCGCTCGTCGCCCCCACCGAGGAGGAACTGCGCTTTGTGGAAACGCGCTTCGGAATCCTCCCGGACTTCCTCAAATACCCTCTAGACGAGGAGGAGCGTCCGCGCATCGAGATCGAGGAAAAACAACTCCTCATCATCTTCCATATTCCGGACCCCCGCCACGAGGGGGATATCATCCGTTACGAGACCATCCCCCTGGGAATCATCATCACCGAGGAGGTGGTTCTCACCATCTGCCTCAAGGAAAACCTCCTTTTTGAGGAGATTCTGGCCCAGTCCGGACGGGTTCAGAAGGTAGATCTGGAAAGACCGGTCTCCTTTCTTTTTCTTCTCTTCTATTGTGTGGCCAATCTCTATCTGCGTTATCTGCGCCTCATCGATCGTCTGATCGAGGACTATGAAAGGGAGCTTTACCGTTCCTTTCGCAACCGGGAACTGGTCAAGATCCTGAGCCTGGAAAAGAGCCTGGTCTATTTCAGCACCGCCCTGCGGGGAAACGACGTGGTTCTCACCCGCATCCAGTCCGGGCGCTACCTCCGTCTCACCGAGGAGGACCACGAGGCCCTGGAGGACATTCAGATTGAAAATCGTCAGGCCATCGAGATGACCAAGATCTATTCCGACATTCTCACCGGGACCATGGATGCCTATGCCTCCATCATCGGGAACAATCTCAACGTGGTGATGAAGTTTTTGACCGCGCTGGCCATTGTGCTGGCCATGCCCACCCTGATCTCGAGCATTTACGGCATGAATATCCGTCTTCCCCTTCAGAACAATCCCCACGCCTTCTGGATCGTGATGGGCATCTCCTTTGGGATCTCCATCCTCACCGCGATATACTTTGTCAAAAAGAGGCTTTTCTGAGCATGCAGAGCACCGGCGCCATAGTCCTGGGAATCCTGCAGGGGCTTACGGAGTTCCTTCCGGTCTCCAGCTCCGGGCATCTGATCCTGGCGGAAAATTTCTTCGGATTCAGGGGAGGGCTCTGCTTCGACGCCTTTATCCACCTGGGGACCCTGGGGGCGGTCCTTCTTTACTTCTGGAGGGACTGGCTCTCCTTGCTGAAGGGTGTACGGGAGCCGGGCCCGGGGCGTCGGCTGTGGGGTCTCCTCCTGGTGGGGACCCTTCCCGGGGCTTTCGCCGGAGTGCTTTTAGAGAACGCGGCCTCCCATTATTTCCGTTCGGCCTCTCTGGTGGCCGGGATGTTGATCCTTATGAGTCTGCCCATGATCCTGGGAGAGATCCTGGGGAGGAAAACCAAAGGGTTCATGGATCTGGGGCTTAAGGGAGCGTTCCTTATCGGTCTGGCCCAGGCCCTGGCCCTTATACCCGGCACCTCCCGCAGCGGCATCACCATCTCGGCGGCCCTGCTCCTGGGTCTGCAGCGGGAAGAGGCGGCCAGATTCTCCTTCCTCCTCTCCGCTCCCATCATCGCCGGAGCCGGACTCCTGGAGGGGATCAGGGCCTTGGTCGGGGGCTTTCCCCCGGTGCTCATGTTCTGGGGCTGGCTCACCGCCTTTATTTCCGGAATACTGGCCATCCATTTTCTGCTCCGTTTCCTGCGCACCCATACCCTCTATCCCTTTGTGGTCTATAGGGTCCTTCTCGGGGCGCTCATCTTCCTCCTGGCCTCGCCGGCCCTGGCGGCGCCTCCTCTCACCCGGGTGGTGACCCTCTTCACCGCCCAGGGTCCGGCGGAGCGCATCTTCGAGGATCACCCCCGGGGGGTTACCACGGGTCTGCTTCTTCCCGGAGGCCGGTACGTCCTGGCCGCCTATCCGGAGGTCAGGGAGGCTGTGTTCATCGAAGCCCTTCTCCCGGGAGGAGAATCCCTCTCCGCCCGCCTGGCGGCTTATGATCCCTTTACCGAACTGGCCTTCCTCCAGCTTTCCCGGCAGGTACCGGAGGTGGAACGGCTGCACTTTCTCTCCTCCTGGCCCCGGGCCGGAAGCCGGATTTTCCTGGTCTCCGCGGTGGGGGGGAGGGGGGTCTATCCGGGGTGGGTCCTGAGGGCCCCGGCCCTCCGAAGGGTAAAGGGTTTCCTGCGGGCCGATCTCATGGAGGTCTTCCTTACCCGGAAGGTTTCCGGGCCTCTTTTCCTGCGGGATGGCACCTTCTGCGGCTTCTATGTTCATAGTGCCCAGGCCTACGGAAGGGCCCTGGCCGAGGCCTCCTGGGTAATAAGGCAGGCCTTTCGGAGATTTCGCGATCAGGGAAAGGTGGAGTGGGCCTGGCTGGGGGTGGAGGCCGTCCCCGTATCCAGGGCCCTGGCTCAGACCCTGGGATTATCCCCTCCCACCGGGCTTATCCTTACCCGGATATATCCCGATAGCCCTGCGGCCCGGGCCGGATTGAGGGTCGGGAAGACCCCTCTTGCGGTGGGTAATCAGATCTATCCCCGCGGCTCGGACATCATCGTTCAGGCCGGAGGAATATCCCTCTCCAGCCCGGCCGATCTCCTGGATCTGGTGCTCTCCCGCCCTCCGGGAAGCACGCTTCGGTTAAAGATTTGGAGGAAGGGACATTTCCGGTATATTAGAATAAAACTCGCCAGGAGACCTCTGGAATGAAGGGAGATTGGCCTTTGGTTCAGGAAAACATTCAGATCCGCGGGCGTAATCTGGTCTTCTTCCGGCCGGAAAGTCTGGACCCGTTCCTTACCGGGGACAACAACAGTTTCCCCTTCTGGGCCCGGCTATGGGAGGCGGCCATCGTGCTGGCCGATTTCGTGGCCACCCTTAAGCCTCCCCGCAAGATCCTGGAGATAGGAGCCGGGCTGGGGGTGCCGGGGCTGGCGGCCGCGGCCTTCGGCCACGAGGTCACCCTGACCGACTACGAAGACGTCCCCCTGGAGCTCATCCGTCGTTCCGCCCGCCTCAACGGTCTTGAGGTCCGGGTATCCCGTCTGGACTGGTTGAATCCGGAAGACCTGGGGGAATTCGAGGTCATCATAGGAGCCGAGGTGGTCTATGCCGGGCGTCTCTTTCAGCCCCTTCTGGACATCTTCCGGCGCTATCTCCTCCCCGGCGGAGAGATCTATCTGGCCCACGATCGGGAAAGGGCCAGAGTCCTGGTCCCCTTTATCCAGCGGGCGGAACACGAATACGAGGTGGCCACCAGTCTGCGACGCCTGCGCACCTCCGACGAGACCCACGAGGTGGTCCTGCACCGTCTGCGCCCCAAAGGCTTTTGATGCGCCTTCGGGAGGCCCTGCGAAGAGGTACCGAGTTCCTGCAACGCGGGGGCCTAGCTCCGGAGGAAGCCCGGCGGGAAACGCGTCTGATCCTGGCTCATCTTTCCGGTCTGCGGCCCCTGGAGATCTATCTCTATCCGGAAAAGGAGATCCCGGAGGAACGGTTCGAAAGCCTTCTCCGGGAGAGGATCTCCGGCCGACCTCTGGCCTATCTGCTGGGAGAGGTGGAGTTTTTCGGACGGAGTTTCCGGGTTCCGCCCGGAGTCTTCATTCCCAGACCGGAGACGGAGATCCTGGTGGAGGCCTTCCTCAGGCAGGAGATACCCCCGGGAAGGATCCTCGACCTGGGGACCGGTAGCGGGGTCATCCTGGTCTCCATCCTTGCGGAAAGGCCCGATCTCACCGGAGTAGGGATAGACCTCAATCCCCTGGCCCTGAAGACCGCCCGGGAGAATGCCTTACGTCATGGGGTGGCGGATAGATGCCGCTGGATCCGGGGATTCTGGCTCGATCCCCTGGCCCCCCGCCCCTGTTTCGTGGCCCTGGTTTCCAACCCCCCCTACGTGGCCGAGGAGGAATGGGGGGAACTTCCGCCGGAGGTAAGGGATCATGAACCCCCGGAGGCCCTATTCGGAGGAAAAAACGGCCTTTTTTACATCCAGGAGACCCTGAGCCGGGGATGGACCTATCTCCTTCCCGGAGGCAAAATTTTTCTGGAACTGGGGTATAATCAGGCGGTAAGGGTAAAGGCCCTGGGTGAAGGGCTCGGTCTCAGGATCGAATTTGTCCGGGATCTTCAGGGCATAGAGAGAATAGCCGTGGTAAGTCGATGAGGGAATATCTGGAGATCGAGGGAGGGTTCCCCCTTTCCGGAGAGATTCGCATCAGCGGGGCCAAGAATGCGGTGCTTCCGGCCCTGGCGGCCACGGTCCTGGCCCCGGGACGGTACCGTTTTCTAAACTGGCCCCGGCTTCTGGATCTTTACACCATGCTGGAACTCCTCTCCCGCCTGGGAGCCCGGGTGGAGACCCGGGGAGAGATTCTGGAGGTGGACACCACCTCCTTGGAGGGAGTGGAGGCCCCCTATGAGCTGGTTCGGCGGATGCGGGCCTCCATTCTGGTGCTGGGTCCCCTCACCGCCCGTTTCGGACGGGCCCGGGTGGCCCTTCCCGGAGGATGTCCCATCGGCAAACGCCCAGTGGACTTCCATACCCGGGGGCTCAAGCTCCTGGGAGCCGAAATAACCCTGGATCACGGTTATATTCTGGCCCGGGCCCCCCGGGGATTGACCGGAACGGAGATCGTCTTCGATTTCCCCTCGGTCACCGCCACGGAAAATCTCCTCATGGCCGGGGTCCTGGCCCGCGGAGAAACGATCATCCAGAACGCGGCCCGGGAACCGGAGGTGGTCTTCCTGGGGGAGATGCTCCAGGCCATGGGAGGGCGCATCGAGGGGCTGGGAACGGATCAGATCCGGATTCAGGGGGTCCCGGAACTGCATCCCCCGGAGGAACCCCTGCGCATAATCCCGGACCGCATCGAGACCGGCACCTATCTCATGCTCCCCGGACTGGTGGGAGGGGAGATTGTGCTGCGGGGGACCGAACCCCGCTTCCTGAAGACCCCCATCCTTCGGCTCAGGGAAGCCGGGCTGGAGATAGAATCCGAGGGGGACACCCTTTACGCCCGTCCCGGAAAGGGACTTAAGCCCCTCAAGATTGCCACCGCCCCTTATCCGGGCTTTCCCACCGATCTTCAGGCCCAGATCATCGCTCTTCTCACCCAGGCCCGGGGGGTATCTTTCGTTACCGAAACCCTGTTTGAGGACCGTTTTCACCATGTTTCCGAGTTATGGCGGATGGGAGCGGACATAGAACAGGACAAACGCACCGCCATCGTGAAGGGCCCCGTACGCCTCCAGGGGACCGAGGTGGAGGCCCATGATCTACGGGCCAGCGCCTCGCTGGTGCTGGCAGCCCTGGCCGCCGAGGGGGTCAGCCGGATTTATGGCCTGGAGCATCTGGATCGGGGCTACGAAAGGATAGAAGAGAAACTGGCTTCCATCGGGGCCCGTATAGTCAGGAAAAGATATGAAACTGCGGAACCTTTCTGAGCTTCTGGGACAGGAACCCGCGGTACGCCTCTTCCGCAGGGCCCTCAAAACCGGAAGACTGGCCCAGGCTTATCTCCTGGTGGGGCCCGAGGGAACGGGAAAGGAGAGTTCGATCTGGGCCCTGCTGCGGGAGATCTTTTGCACCCGGGGGGAGGGGTGCGGAGAGTGTCGTCCGTGCCGGAAACTGGATCAGGAGATCCATCCGGATGTGTTGTGTCTGCGTCCCCAGGCCGGCAGGGGCAGCATCTCCATTGCACAGATTCGGGAGGCGGAGGAATTTCTGCGCTTCCGTCCGCTGGAGGCCCCGCTTCGGGCGGTGGTCATCCCCGAGGCCGAGCGTCTGAGTCCGGAAGCAGCCAACGCCCTTCTCAAGTCCCTGGAAGAGCCTCCGGTCTATGCGCATTTTTTCCTCACCGCGATCTCTGCGGAAAACCTGCTTCCCACCATCGTTTCCCGGACCCAGGTGGTGCGCTTCCGGCCTCTGCCTCCGGATCTCATCCGGAAAATCCTGGAGGATCGACTGGGTTTTGAGCCGGAGCAGGCCCATTCCCTGGCCCTGCTGGCCGAGGGCAGCCCGGGAAGGGCCCTATCCCTTTCGGAAAAGGGGTTGCTTGAGGATCTCAATCGGCTGATCACCGTAGCCAGACACGAAGACCCGTCTCTCAAGTTCAGGGCCGCCGAGGCCCTGGCCCGTAAAAAAAACGACCTGCCGGAGCTCCTGGACCTGGTGCGTCTCTGGCTGTGGTATTCCTACCTTCACGCCCGGAGAATCCAGGAATTTCCCGGACTTTTCCCTGAGCCGGCTCCTGCGGAAAGGATCTGGTCCCTTCTTGATCTGGTGGAAAGGTTACGCCAGGGCCTGGAACGCTACGTTAATCCGGAATTGACTCTCCTGGTGCTTATCCTGGAATTTGCTCCAGCTTTCTCCGAACCCTGAAATACCCTCCCTCGGCGCAGGGAGGGCAGAGAACACGCCCCCCTATCTCCCGATCCCTTCCGTCCTGGACCCAGCAACCGCAGGCCTCGCACCGGACCCGCCTCCGGGGTCTTCCGGGGAGATCGAATTCGGAAACCTGTACCTCCACCTCCTGGACCTCGAAGAGTTCCTCTTCGGACATCACCCGGTAGGCCTCGAGCTGTTGACGATACCGATCGGAGAGGTGCGGAAAGTATTTCCTGGCCTTTTCCCGGGCCTCCTCCCGGGCCAGGACCCGAAAGGCCTTTCCGGTTTCCAGATTCAGAAAGGTGGCGGCCATGATGCCATAGTCGTAGAACTTGAGGGACCTTTTTCCCAGGCTGGCCCCGGTCACCGACTGGATGGCATCGGTGGCGCAGCGGTCTATCTCCACAAAGACCATAAATTTCTTGCGTTCCGACCCTCGCGGATCTTTTATGCCTATGAGACGCAACCCCAGCAGAGCCAGACGCACCCCCAGGACCTGCCCCGGGCAGAGATGTCCGTGGACCCGTACGGACTCCTGAAGTATGTCCTCAAAGGGAATTTCGTGAATGTTCATGGGGCTTTAGGTTAGCACGTTTCCCATAGCTTGACAAAAGGAAAAAGGATAGTATCTTTTGCCCGCAAGGGTGGCCATGCCGGGTGGCTGCCCTTAATTTTTTGGTTCACCGGGGATTCCAGGCGCCGGGGGGCGCCCTGTGTTGAATAGGAATATACATAAGGAGGGCGGCCATGGAAAAAAAGCTCCAGAATTCGGAAAAGGTTGAATACGGCTTCGGGCAGCACCTCATCCTGGACGGTTACGGCTGCAATCGGGAGAAATTGATGGACATTGATTTCATTTACAATTTCCTGAGCGAATACCCGGACCAGATCCAGATGACCAAGATCATGCCGCCTTATGTGTTCAAGTACTACGCCCCGGTGCCGGAAGACTGGGGGATCTCCGGCTTCGTGATCATCGCTGAAAGTCATATCAGCATCCACACCTTCCCGGAGAAACTTTACCTGAGCGTGGATATCTTTTCCTGCAAGCCCTTCGACGTGGACAAGGCCATCGAGGATATTACCCGGCTTTTCGAGATCAAAAAGAGCGAGATCCGGCTTCTGGATCGGGGACACGAGTTCCCGCGCTCCATCCGCACCGTGGAGCGCTTCATCCGGGCGGAGAGGAATCAGCTGGCCGTATAATGAAGAGAACCTTCCTGGGGCTACCCGAGACCCCGGAACGGGCTCGGGTGGCCCTTATCCCCGCTCCCTACGATGCCACCACTACCTGGCGTCCGGGAACCCGTTTCGGGCCCGCCGCCATCTTGGAAGCCAGCGTGCAACTGGAATTCTTCGATGAGGAGACCGGAAGAGAGCCCCATCGCGAGGTCGGATTCCTCACCCTTCCGGAACCGGAATTGCCCGTGGACCCGGAAAAGGCCCTTTCCGTGCTGGAGGGGCTGGTGGAGGAGGTCCTTTCCGCAGGCCAATTCCCGGTGTTGCTGGGAGGGGAACATACGGTCAGCCTGGCCGCTCTCCGGGCCCTCCGCAGGAGGCACCCCGCTTTCAAGGTCCTCCAGATCGACGCCCATCCGGATCTGAGAGAAAGTTATCAGGGTACTCCCTGGAGCCATGCCTGTGTAATGCGAAGGGTCCTGGAACTGGGGCTGGAGGTGATAGCCGTGGGGGTGCGCACCGCCTCACGGGAGGAATACGCGTACATTCGCGAACAGAGGCTCCGGGTCCTCTGGGCCCGGGAAATCCGGAAAGATGGTCCCGGTTCCCTGAAAGAACTGGATCGACTTCTGGGCCCGGGCCCGGTCTATGTCACCTGTGACCTGGATGGACTGGACCCGGGGGAAGCCCCGGGGGTAGGCACCCCCGAACCCGGGGGGCTATCCTGGTACGAGGTCCTGGAAATCCTGAAGATCGCCTCTAAACGTCCGGTGCTGGGGTTCGATGTGGTGGAATTGCTCCCCCTTCCCGGGGATCCGCGAACCGAATACCTGGCCGCCCGCCTGATCTATAAATTCCTCTCCTATCTTACCCCGCAACTCCTCTCCGCCCCGGCAAAAGGAAAAACCCCATGAAAAATCCCCCCAGGGATTCCGGAATCGCCTCCACGCTGGCCTACCTCCTTTCCACCTCCTTCGGTCTCGGGCACGTCCCCTGGGCCCCGGGCACCTGGGGATCAGCGGTGGGAATATTTCTTTACTGGGGGCTCGCCCCGGCCTCTTTCTGGACGCAGGGGGTGATCCTGCTTATCCTTTCCCTGCTGGGGGTATGGTCTTCCGGAAGGACGGCCCGCCGCCTGGGCCAGAAGGACCCCTCCCGGGTCATCATCGATGAGGTGGCCGGAGCCTATCTGGCCCTTCTGGGACACCCCTCAAGCCCCGGTTATCTACTGGCCGGGTTCCTCCTCTTTCGCCTCCTGGACATCGTGAAACCCTGGCCGGTGCGCCAGGCGGAAAAACTCCCTTCCGGCTGGGGAATCATGGGTGACGATCTGGTGGCCGGGGCCATAACCTGCCTTCTACTTTATCTCCCCTCAGTCCTGTAGGGTGCCGTTAACATAACTCACCACACAATCCCGGGAGGTATCCGCAGAATAAAGATTGTCGTAAAAGAGTATCCTCTCCAGAGACCGGCAGGAACTGTCCTGATATACCCGCAGACACTGGTTCGAGGTAACGGTTACCGAATGGAAGGCTATACAGGAGGAGAAAATAGTGGAACACCATCCACCCCAGATATTCCCGACTCTTAAATATCTGTTCCCGCCCCGGTTTACCAGGGTGATGGGACTGCCGTAGGCACAGACCCCGCCGCCTCCTCCGGCGGTGGCCGGATTGATGGTAAGCACCAGGGTCCGGGAGGCGATATTGTCCTCTCCTCCGGAGGGATCGTTATTGTCCCTTACCCAGAAAGTCAATTCGAAATTTCCGGAGGCCGAAGGGGTTCCGTTTACCAGCAACTGGTCACACCGGGGCCAGTCGGTCTCCGGGGTGGAGGAACAGTTGCCCGAGAGGGGATTTCCTGTATCACAGAGGAAATTAAGCCCGGCGTCGGTGGCATTGTCCGGATCCTCCACACACCAGCGATATTTTCCGTCGGAGGGATAGGGCACCCCTCCTCTGGCATACACCCTGGCCTGATACGCGGACCCCACGAAGCCGTAGGGGAGTTCGTGGTTGAGAATCCGCAGATTTTCTTCGGAATAGACGCAGCGGAGCTTGCCCTTGAGTTCGCTAAGAGAGACATAGCGCACCAGATCGTCATAGGATTGAGGACGAAGAGGATCCTCGGAGGAGGTGTAATTGTCGAAATTCGGGGTCCCGGGAAGAGGGATATAAACGGTGGTATTGGTGGAGGTATTCTGGATGGCGGTCTGGAGGTTGCGGTTGGGACCCGCGCTTACGAGCACCACGGCGATATCGGGATGGGTGGCGTTATCCATCTCGTCCACCACCGTGAGGGAGGTGGTGCGTCGGGCACAGATACTGCAGCTGGCGGTGTAATTGGCGATCTCGTCGGCCACCAGACAGAGGAAATCCTTGCGCCAGGCATCGGTTCGATTACGGAGAAGGGAGGAGCAGTATCCGTAAGGCGTAGAAGGGTCATCCACCGCGGGGATACAACCCCGATTGAGCTCCGCCCGCCCCACCACGGCCTCCACGTTGGCCTCCAGCCGTTCCCGGGTCTGATTATAGTGCACCCGCTGGATGAGAAGCCCCACCACCCCGGCTCCCAGACCCACCAGCACCCCCAGGATTACCAAAATGATGGCCAGTTCGATCAGGGTAAATCCGCGGGATCTCATCGGCTTGCCGGAGAATAAACCGGTTCCGGAAGGGAGAGCCCTTCCTTTTCGGCCAGGGCCCGGACATAATGCCAGTCTCCGTTCCGGATCCATTCCGGAAGGGGGGAAAGGGCCAGGCGGGGGAAGAGGGCCCGGCGCTCCTCCTGGGGAAGCCCTCGAGCCATAATTTCCTCTCGCCAGCGGGCCATGAGTTCGAGATATACCTCCCATTCCGGCCCGAATTCCTCCTCCAGGCGCTCACGAATCCTCCGGGCCGCGGCAGGACTCGCCCCGGAGGTGGAAATGGCCAGCTGCAACCGGCCACGTTTTATCACCGAGGGAACAATAAAGGAACACCGCTCCGGACGATCCACCACATTACAGAAGATGCCCTTCTTTTCGGCCTCGGAAAACACCGCCTCCTGGACGGCCTTATCATCGGTGGCGGCCACACAGAGCCAGGCCCCGGAAAGATCACCCTCGCGATAGGGACGCCTCTCGAGCTCGATTCTCCCCTCCTCGGCCCACCGGGCTATGCGAAGCGTAACCTCCGGGGCGATGACCCGTACTCTGGCCCCGGCCTCAACCAGGGCCTCCACCTTGCGCTCCGCCACCTCCCCGCCCCCCACCACCACACAGAGCCGGCCCTCAAGGCGCAAAAAAACCGGATAGTACCTCATATCCCTATCATATCTTGAAGCCCCGGCCGGACAAGGGGTATGATGAAATATGTCCCGGGTGAAAAGGATCCCTCTCGGGAATTCTCAGAGAGAAAGTTTAGCCTATTATCGGAATCTTTCGCCGGAAGAATCCTGGCGTATTTTTCTTGCCCTGCAGAAGGAAGTAGCCCGGATTATGGGATGTTCGGATGTAAGACCGGAAAGAGTTTATAAGATTATTAAACACAAACGGAGTTGAATATCTCCTTATCGGAGGACTGGCGTAAACCAAAGTTTTAAGGATCTTGCCGATCTCGAGTGTCTGGAGAGGGTGCATGAAACCGATTAATCCCGCTCCCTATATCGAACACACCCTGCTTAAACCCACCGCCACCCAGAAAGACGTGGAAAGGCTCTGTGCCGAGGCCCGGGAATTGGGTATGGTCGGGGTATGTGTGCCTCCGGTGTGGGTGCCGCTAGCCCGGAAGTGTCTTTCCGGAAGCGAGGTACGGGTGGTCACGGTGGTGGGTTTTCCCCTGGGGTTTGAGCCGGTAGAGATAAAAGTCGCTCAGGCCGAGCTTTACACGGATCTCGGGGCCCAGGAGCTGGACATGGTCCTGAATCTCGCCCTTCTCAAGGCCGGGGAGCTTTCCGGGGTACTTTCCGAGGTGGAGGAGGTGGTACGGGCCGCGGAACCCGCTCCGGTAAAGGTGATCCTTGAGTGCGGCTATCTGACGGAGGCGGAAAAGAGGGAACTTTCCCGCCGGATTCCCGAGACCGGAGCGGCCTATCTCAAGACCGCCACCGGTTTCGGTCCGCAGGGAGCGAAACCAGAGGACATACGTCTTCTCAGGGAGGCCTCCGGCGGGCGCATCCGGATCAAGGCCGCGGGGGGCATACGCACCCTGGATCAATGTCTGAGTTTCCTTGAGGCCGGGGCCGAACGGATCGGAACCAGCTCCGGGGCGGACATCGTGCGGGAATATCTGGCCCTGACCCGAGGCGAGGCCCTGCCCGAGGTGGAGATCTTCGTGGACGGGGCCTGTCTGGGGAATCCCGGTCCCGGCGGGTTTGCCGCTCTTCTCCGAGCCCGGGGGCAGGAAAGGGTGATCACCGGGGGTGAGGAGGCCACCACCAATAACCGGATGGAGCTCCGGGCCGCCATCGAGGCCCTCCGGGCCCTGAAACGTCCCTGCCGGGTGAGGATCCACACCGACTCCCGGTATCTCCTTCAAGGGGCCACCGAATGGCTTCCCCGATGGGAGAGGAGCGGCTTTCGCACCGCGGACAAAAAGCCGGTCAAGAACCGGGACCTCTGGGAAGAGCTCGCCCGGTTGCTGAAAACCCACCGGGTGGAATGGGTGTGGGTGGAGGGACATGCCGGGCACCCGGAAAACGAACGCTGCGACCGCCTGGCCCGGGAGGAGGCCAGAAAGAGGAAGACCTAACCCATGGAACGAAAGCTTCTGGTAGGGATAACCGGAGCCAGCGGGGCCCCCTATGCGGTGGCCTTTCTCAAGCTTCTGAAGCGGCTCGGGATAGGCAACCAGGTGGTAATCAGCCGGGCGGCGGAGGAGGTCCTGCGCCATGAGACCGGGCTTTCCCCCGAAGATCTATTACGGTTCACGGAGAGGATCTTCCGGGAGGACGAACTTTCCGCTCCTCCGGCCAGCGGATCTGCTCCGTACCGGGGGATGGTCATCATTCCCTGCTCCATGGGAACCCTCTCGGCCGTAGCCCGTGGAGCGGCCCGGAATCTCCTGCAGCGGGCCGCGGATGTCATGCTCAAGGAGAGAAAACCCCTGGTTCTGGTGGTGCGGGAGACCCCCTTCAACCTCATCCACCTGCGAAACATGCTGGCCGCGGCCGAGGCCGGGGCCACCATCTATCCGGCCATGCCGGCCTTTTATCATCGTCCCCGGGATCTGCAGGAGATGGTAGAATTTTTCGTGCAGCGTCTGGCCGAGTTTCTGGGCCTTGAAGTTCAGGGCCTCAGGAGATGGGAGGGTCTATGATCAAAAAATACCGCACCCTGGAGGAGGCCACCGCGGATCTTCCCGCCTTTCTCCTTCGTTTGCGCGGGAGAAGGCCCGGGGCCATTCGCCCCCTGATTCGCTATCCCCGGGGGATAAAAAAGTTCAGGACCCTTGAGGAGGCCCAATGGGATCGGGAACAACGATTGCTGGAGCAGGAGGATGCTGTTGAAGATTAAATATCTCCTGGAGATGATCAAATTCGAGCATACCATCTTCGCCCTGCCCTTTGCCTATACCGGGGCGGTGCTTGCGGCCCGGGGGTTTCCGGACTTAAAGACCGCGCTTCTCATCCTGGGCTGCATGGTGGGGGCGCGGACCGCGGCCATGACCTTCAACCGCCTGGCGGATCTGCCCTATGACGCCGAAAATCCCCGCACCCGGAACCGGCATCTGGTCACCGGCCTGGTGAGTCCGGGAGAGGCCTGGGCGCTTTTCTTCGCGGCCTCGTTTCTTTACTATCTCTGCGCCGCCGGGCTCAACAAACTGACCCTGAAACTCTCCCCCGTTGCCTACCTGGTCATTCTAGCCTATTCCTACACCAAGCGCTTTACCTGGCTCTGCCATGTCTTCCTCGGAGCGGCTCTGGCCCTCGCTCCGCTGGGGGGGTATGTGGCGGTTACCGGAGCCTTTCGCGACCCCGGCATCTTCGTTCTGGCTCTGGGGGTGGTCTTCTGGGTGGCGGGGTTCGATATCCTTTACGCCTGCATGGACGAGGCCTTTGATCGTCAGGTGGGGCTTTATTCCATCCCGGCCCGTTTCGGCCGCCGGCGGGCCTTCCGCTTTTCCTCCCTGTGTCATGCCCTGGCCTTCGGGCTCTTCGCTCTGGCCGGACACCTTTTTGGACTTTCCTATATCTACTACGCGGCCCTGGCCCTTACCGGCATCCTCTTCATCGCCCAGAGGGTCACGGTAAATCCACGGGATCTTTCCGGGCTGGATATGGCCTTTTTCACCTTTAACGGCGCCATAAGCGTGATAATATTTTTGGGAGTGGTACTGGAATATCTAATCGGCTAAGGAGACCGCCCTATGGAACGGATTCCCTTTACCCCGGAAGGGTTTCAGCGCCTGAAGGAGGAGCTGGAACGCCTTAAGACCGTGGAACGACGGGAGGTGGTTCGGGCCATCGAGGAAGCCCGGGCCCACGGCGATATTTCCGAAAACGCCGAATATGAAGCCGCCAAAGAAAGACAGGCCCATATCGAGGGACGGATCCAGGAACTGACCGACCGCCTGGCCCGCGCGGAGGTCATCGATCCCCCCAAGGAACCCCCGGAAAGGGTCCAATTCGGGGTACGGGTAAGGCTCCTCGATCTGGATACCGAGGAGGAGATAGAATATCGCCTGGTGGGGCCCTATGAATCCGAGGTGGAAAAGGGACACATCTCCGTGACCTCTCCCCTGGGCCGATCCCTGATCGGGAAAGAAATCGGCGACGAGATCGAGGTGCGCACCCCGTCCGGAACACGTCACTTCGAGATCCTGGAGATCAAGGTTTGATCACCGGAGACACGGAAAAACGACTTCTGGATTTACTGCAGGAAGGAATTCCGGTGGAACCGCGGCCCTTTGCCCGGCTGGGGGAAAGATTGGGCCTTACCGAGGAACAGGTTCTGGAATC
>DRMH01000077.1 GCA_011322625.1 Thermosulfurimonas dismutans
CTGGTCTTGTTGAAAAGCAGGGTAAGGTCTCGCACCATGTCTCCACAGGCCCGATTGGCATTATCCATGGCTGTCATTCGCGCTGCCTGCTCACTCACCGCCGTCTCCAGCATGGCCGCATATATCCGGGTGTTTATGTACATGGGAAGGATCTGATCGAACAACTCCTCCGGCGAGGGCTCATAAATGGGCGCCCCCTTAAACGCCTTCTCCTCCGCCCCGCCCTCCTGTTCCACGCTAATGGGCAGCAACTTTTCCCGCTTGGGAATCTGACGTACCACATTGATAAAGTATCCATAAATCACCCAGGCCTCGTCGATCTCCTCCTCCAGAAAGGCTCGCATGGTGCGCCGGGCTATGGAACGGGCATCCTGCATGAGCACACGGCCCATCACATCCGGGTATCCCTCCAGAATTTCGGCCCGGGTCCGGAAATACTGAAAACCCTTCTTTCCCACACAGATGAATTTAACCTTCTGCCCCTGCGCACTCCGCTCGGCCTGAAACTTCTCCGCTTCCTTGATCAGGTTGGTATTGAAGGCTCCACAAAGCCCCCGATCAGCCGTAACCAGCACCAGCCCCACCGTCTTAACTTCCCGCTCCTGCATCAGAGGGAACTGTGAGGGAAGCACCGCTCCACTGGCCACCAGTTCCTGAATCACCTCGCGGAACTTCTCTCCATAGGGCCGAAACTGTTCCAGCCGCATCTGTGCACCGCGGAGCTTGGCCGCGGCCACCATGTTCATGGCCCGGGTAATCTGGCCAATCTTTTTAATCGCCTCTATCTTCCGACGAATATCCCTCAGGTTAGGCATCGCTCACCCCTCTACGGTACCGGGACCGGCTCAATATTGTAATTCTTCTTAAATTCCTCGTTAAACTCCTTCATGGCCGCGTGCATCTTCTCTTCCAGCTCCGGGCTTATTTCCTGCTTTTCCTTAATTTCTTTGTAAATCTCCGGATACCGCGACTCTATAAACTGATAGAGCTCCCGCTCATAATCCGCCAGCACTTCCAGCGGCATCTCGTCCAGATACCCCCGGGTACCGGCAAAGAGGATACAAACCTGCTTCTCCACCGGAAGAGGCTGATACTGAGGCTGCTTAAGGATCTCCGTAAGCCGCGCCCCTCGGTGCAGAACCCGCTGCGTGGCCCGATCCAGTTCGGAACCAAACTGCGCAAAGGCCGCCAGCTCACGATACTGAGCCAGCTCCAACCGCAACCTTCCGGCCACCTGCTTCATGGCCTTGATCTGAGCCGCACCTCCCACCCGGGAAACCGAAAGACCCACGTTAATAGCCGGCCGAATACCGGCAAAGAAGAGTCCGGGCTCCAGATATACCTGCCCGTCGGTGATGGAAATCACATTGGTGGGAATATAGGCCGAAACGTCACCCTGCAGGGTCTCAATGATGGGAAGCGCCGTAAGCGACCCTCCACCGTGATCCTCGTTGAGCTTGGCCGCCCTCTCCAGAAGCCGGGAGTGATTGTAAAAGATGTCTCCGGGATATGCCTCACGCCCCGGAGGACGCCGCAGGAGCAGGGAAACCTCACGATAAGCATTGGCCTGCTTGGAAAGATCGTCGTAGATGATCAACGCGTGCCGGCCGCTATCCCGGAAATACTCGCCCATGGCGCAACCCGCATAGGGAGCAATGTACTGAAGCGTGGCCGGATCCGAAGCACAGGCCACCACCACCGTGGTGTATTCCATGGCCCCGTATTTGCGCAGGGTCTCCACTATCTGGGCCACGGTGGATTTCTTCTGCCCTATGGCTACATAGATGCAGTAAATATCGCTCTCCTTCTGAGCCAGAATGGCATCCACACAGATAGCCGTCTTTCCGGTCTGCCGGTCTCCAATGATCAGCTCACGCTGCCCCCGGCCGATGGGGGTCATGGCATCGATGGCCTTAAGCCCGGTGTACATGGGCTCATGCACCGGCTTCCGGGCAATGATCCCCGGAGCCTTCACCTCAATACGACGGAACTCCTTGGCCTCAATGGGCCCCTTACCATCCAGAGGCCGCCCCAGAGGATCCACCACCCGACCAATCACCGCCTCACCCACCGGCACCTCGGCGATACGACCGGTACGCTTGGCTATGTCCCCCTCCTTGATCCTGGTGGCGTCTCCCATAATGGGCACACCCACATTGTCGAACTCTAGGTTCAGGGCAATCCCCATCTCTCCGCCGGGGAACTCGATGAGCTCCATGGCCTGACAGTTCCTCAAACCGTACACACGGGCCACTCCGTCTCCCACGGAGATCACCACGCCCATCTCGTTCAGATCGACCTTCTTCTCGTATTCCTCAATCCTCTTTTTAATCAGATCACTAATTTCCTCGGCTCTAATTCCCTGCTGCATATCAGGCCACCTCTCCCTTTATTATGGATTCTTTAAAGGCCATAAGCTGGGTCCGGACGCTTCCGTCCAGGACCAGATCGCCTATCCTCACCACCACCCCCCCGATAAGATCGGGGTCCTCCTGGATCAGGAGCTTTACCTCCTTACCCGTAAACTTCTTCAGGGCCTCGGCCAGGGCGTTTCTATCCTCCTCTTCCAGAGGATGAGCCACCCGCACCTGGACCCGCGCAATCCCCAGTTCCTCATCCATCAATTCCTCATAAGCCTCGATAATCCCCTTGATATACTGGATCCGCTTCTTCTCCACCAGAAGACGGAGAAACCGGGCCACCTCTTCCTCCAGAGAAAGCCCCTTGCTTATATCCTCCACTATCTCCAGCTTGAGATCCGGCGGATAGATGGGGCTCTCCAGCGCTTCCAGTACCTCCGGGGAAGCCGCCAGAAATTGCCCTACCCGCTTAAGCTCTTCCCCGTACTCCTTGATCTTCCCCTCTTCCTTGGCCGCCGCAAACAGACCCCGAGCGTACTTTTGGGCTATGATCGTCCTAATCAATGGACCACCCTCTCTGTTTTTTCGATTTTTTCTACAAACTCACGGAAAAGCCTTTTCTGATCGTCAGCGGTAATATTTTTACGTAAAATCTCTTCCGCCATCCGCACAGCCAGCTCTGCCACCTCCCTCTGCAACTCCTGTCGCGCCCGGGCCATCTCCTGCTGAATATAAAGCTCGGCCTGCTGTTTCAGACGCTCGGCGTTCTTACGCGCCTCCTCCACGATACGCTGGGCTTCCTGTTCGCCCTGCTGCCGAAAGGCCTCCAGAAGACGCTGCGCCTCGGCCTCAAGACCCCGGAGCTTCTCCTGCAACTCGGCATATCGTTGCTCCGCCTCTTGCTTCTTAGCCATAAGATCCTGATACTCGTTGAGAATGGCCTCCCGACGGGAACGAAACATATTGGCTATGGGCTCCCGCCCAAACTTGTAAAGGATGGCCACCAGAAGGAGAAAATTGACCAGCCACCAGATAAAGTTCTTGATCTGCTCCCGGGTAACCATGGGATGCTGTTCCGCACCATGCCCCGCTGCCTCGTGCAGGACCTTCTCCGCGGCCATTACCCCCTTTGCCCCCCACCACGAAGCACCACCGGACCATCCCATCACCATTACCAGACTCAGAACCAACAGTAAGCCAAGCCACCACCTTTTCATAACGCCCTCCCCAGAATCTTTTCCGCCATGGCCCGCGAAAAGACCTCCACCTGAGCGGAGAGGGCCTTCCGGGCACTCTCGATCTGAGCTCGAATTTCGGAGAGCACCTTTTCCTTGTAAGCCTCGGCCTCCCGGGAGGCTGCCTCCAGGATCTTCTTTTCCTCCTCCCGGGCCTTGGCCTTCAGGGCCTCGCGCTCGGCCGTGGCCCGACTGCGAGCCTCGGCCAAACCCTGCTCGTAAGCCTTGAGACTTTCCTCCGCCCGGGCCAGCAATTCCTGGGTCTCGGCCTGAAGCCCCTCGAAACGCCTCTTCCTTTCCTCCAGCGTGCGCATCACCGGACGGATAAGAACCGCATTAAGTATGAAGGTGAAGATTAATGCCTCAACGATGGTCGCCCATAAGGTGATATCAAAATTGAGCATGGCCTCTCCTGCCTCCCCAACTTTTACAAACCAAATTCGCTTTTAGCTCAAACCGCAGATTATGTCAAGCTATATTTAGGCCCGGAAATCGGAATTATAGAAAATTTACAAAAAAGAAAAGCGCCTTCTCAGCACCGAGGCAATTATTCCTAGCATAATCATGTTCACCACTACGGAGGACCCTCCGTAACTCAAAAAGGGCAAAGGCAGACTGGCGGTGGGAAGGATGCGCAGAACCCCTCCCAGGTTGATAAAGACCTGCCAGAAGAGGGCCACACTGCAGCCAAAAGCCATAAATCGCCCCTGAAGATCCCGGGCCAGATAGGCCGCCCGGAGGCCGTAAAAGACCAGAAGACCATAGAGAACCACCACTATGGAGCTTCCCACAAATCCCCATTCCTCGGCCCATACCGCAAAGGCCAGATCGGTATGCTTGGCCGGAAGGTAATGGAGACGGGAGGAAAGCCCCCGCCGAAAGCCCTGCCCCCAGAGCCCTCCTGAACCTACGGCGATGAGGGCCTGGCGGGTCTGATAGGACCAGCGTTTCTGGGTCTTGCCGGGCTGAAGAAAGGCTAGGAGTCGGGCCTTCTGATAAGGCTTAAGGTGGTTCCATAGAGGGGGACCTACCAGAAAGCTCACTATAGCCCCGGCCACCAAAAGCCCCACCCATAACCTACGGGAAAGACCGGCCAGAAAAATAACATTTTCCGCCACCAGCAGGACCAGAAAGGCCTGATCAAGATCGGTTACGGCGATCAGGACCACCGGAAGAAGAATCAGAAGATTGGCTCCCAAAAAGAGAGGCCAGCTAAGATAAGGTCTTTCCTGCTGGGAAAATAGATAAGCCAGAAGAATGATCAGCACCGGCTTGGCCATCTCCGAGGGCTGAAAACTTACCGGCCCCAAAACCAGCCATCTTTTTCCCCCAAGGGCCATGAGGACCAATACCCCCACCAAACCCAGATACAGCCCCAATACCCAGTGGGTGGTCAGATACCGGCGATAATCCAGATAAGAAAGTCCCGCAAAGACCATCAACCCCACCCCCATAAAAAGGGCCTGGCGCTTCAGATAATAACTTCCTCCGGCACTCCATTGATTAAGAAGCCCACCCACCAGAAGAAGGGCCAGGACCAGGAACAGAGGCCATTCCGAAAACCAGATCTTGATCCTCATGGTTTCCCTTCCCCGAAATACATGCGCAATATCTTTCCGGCCAAGGGTGCCGCCACCTCCCCTCCGTGCCCTCCATGTTCCACAAAAACCCCTACCACCACCTGGGGATCTTCTGCCGGAGCAAAGGCCACAAACCAGGCATGGTCTCTTTCCTGATAGGGAATCTCTTCTTTGGTTTCGTGTTCCTTCTTCCTGCGCACCACCTGGGCGGTACCGGTCTTTCCCGCTACCACTATACCCTTTAATCGGGCCGCCCTTCCGGTTCCGTGTTTCCCGTTGACCGCTTCGATTAACCCCTCCTTGACCCAGCGCAGATGGATCCCTTTTACCGGGAGTTCTCCCTCCTTCCGGGGACGAGAGGCCTGAACCTCCTTCCCGGAGGGATCGGCTATCTCCTCCACCACATAGGGTTTCCAGAGTGTGCCCCCGTTGCCGAGAGCGGCGTAGAATTTGACCAGCTGCATCAGATTAACCTCAAGCGGCCCCTGACCTATGGCCACAAGGAGGGTTTCGCCTTTCTGCCATCTCTTCCCTTGAGCCCGACGTTTCCAGGTTCGATCCGGGACCAATCCGGGTTTTTCCCCCGGAATCCCCAGACCGGAAAGGCGCCCGAAACCGCATTGCCGGGCGAAGTGGGCCAGATAATCGATATCCAGACGCGTTCCCAGGGTATAAAAATACACGTCACAGGATTGAGCCAGGGCCTGAACCAAGGAGACCTTACCGTGTCCCCATCTTCGCCAGCAACGGAAGATCTGGCGCCCCAAACGATAATACCCCGGACAGTAAATCTCTTCCGCAGGGGTAACCACTCCGGCCTCCAGGGCAGCCAGAAGGGTCACCGGTTTAAAGGTCGAACCGGGTTGATAGGCCTGAAGGGCCTTGTTCAACAGGGGCTTATAGGGGTTCCGGTTAAGTTCCTCCCAGGCTCGATGTGTAAAACCCCGAACAAATTCCTGGGGGTCCGGCGAGGGAGCACTTACCAGAGAAAGCACCTCCCCGTTGCGGGGGTCCATCACCACCACCGCTCCGGAACGCCCCTTAAGGAGCCGGTATATCTCCCGTTGCCAGTAGGCATCCAGGGTGAGAAAGAGATCACGCCCGGGCCGGGGAGGAACCTCGCGAATAATCCTCACTATGCGTCCGAAGGCATCCCTTTCCACCTCCCTCATCCCCTTCTGGCCCCGCAATACCTCCTCGTACGCCTTCTCCAGGCCCCTCCGACCCACAAAATCCTCCGGGCCATAGCCCTTATCCTGCAGGACCCGCAGGTCCCTCCGGGAGACCCGGGATACATACCCCAGGGGGTAGAAAAAGGCCGGCCCGAAGGGATAGAAACGCGCCGGTCGGGCCTCCACCCTTACCCCCGGCAGATAATAGGATCGGGCTTCGATCCTGGCCACCGTGGCCCAGTCCAGCCCCTGACGTAAAAGGACCTCCCCGTAGGATTGCCTTTTTTTAAGAAGATATCTCGTCTTGAGCACGGATAATTTCTCTCCCAGAATCCTGGCCAGGACCCTCAGGACCTGATCTTCGTGCCCTTTCAAGTAATAAGGATCCAGATAAAGGTTAAAGGTGGGGCGGTCCCCGGCCAGAAGGACCCCCCGACGATCAAAGATCCGCCCCCGGGGAGCCGGGATCAGGACTCTGGAAAAAGTCCGCTTAACCGCCAGGCGCATGAAATAGGAATGACGTAGGATCTGCAGGTAGAACAGTTTCACCAAGACAATAAAAAACAGGAATAAAAACCCGTACCCCCAAAAGATGAGTCTTTTTTCGTATAGTTCTTCGATATCCTTAGAGACCATCCCCGGAAACCCGAGCCCAGTATCCCTCCCCCGCTTTCTGGCGTCTTTTCCAGAAGAGAAAGAACATCATTTCCGTCCCGGTAAGAAAATTATAGATGAGGAAAGGAACCCCCCAGGAGGGAAAAAAGTTTTTCTCCCACAAATAGGGAAACAGAACCAGAAGCAACAAATTAAAAAGGAACAGGCTGGAACAGGCATAAACCGCAAGAGCACCCAGGGAGGAGAGATCCAGATTCTTTATTAACAATTCCTGCCACATACAGACCGTAAAAGCCGAGATAAGACCCGCCAGGGAACCGGCTCCCCGAAAATATCCCTCCACCACACCCAAGACCAAGAGGAGAAACCAGCGATACCTCCTGGTGCCATCCACCGCCAGGGCAAACCCCAGCGCCAGAAAGACATTTCCCCAGAAATGCCGGGTGAGGCTCTGCCAGAAGACCTGCAAACCCAGGACCACCAGGAGCAGAACCCCGGTTCTTATCATGGCTGAAATTCCCTGGACATGAGCAGGACCATTACATACCGCAGCTTTCGTACCTTCACCAGCGGGACCACCCGGATGACCTGAAAGAATCCCTGCCTCTTCTGAGGAAGGATCTTCAGGATCCGTCCCACCCTTATACCCGGAGGATAAAGGGCATCCAGTCCGGAGGTCACCAGAAGATCCCCTTCCCTGAGATCCGCTCCGTAGGGCACGTAATCCAGAAGGAGAGGCCTCCCCAGGCCCTGACCCTTAAGGATTCCCCGCTCCCGGGAACGAAGATCATACACCTCCACCGCGGCCTCGGGGCTCACCAGGGGCAGCACCTTGGCGTAATGATCCGCTACCTCCACCACCTGCCCCACCAGTCCGCCCTCTTCCCCGTCCGCTACACTGACCACCGGCATCTCCGGGGCCAGACCATCCCGCTTTCCCCGGTCGATGATCAGGTAGCCCTCAAAGGCGTTCAGGGGGTTATAAATTACCCTGGCCAGAACCCTGGGGTAGCGGGGGAAAAGTTTCTTTTCCTCGAAGGTTCGAAGCCCGGCGCATATCCGGGCTTTTTCCTGTAACCGGACCAATAAACTGCGAAGTCGCTGATTTTCCTCCCGCAGATCCCTGTTTTCCTCTCTCAATCTCACCAGATACACGTAATGTTCAAAACCCTGGCGGATATAATCCCCGCTCCAGGAGGCCACCTTCAGGACCGGGCCGGCCAGGGCCAGAATGATGCGGGGAGGGGTAAGGTCAAAAAGAAGGGCCAGCAACACCACTACCGCCACGGTGATCAGGCCTGCGAGCAGATAAAGGAGTCTTTCCCGAAAGCGCGTCACATCAAGAAGAAAACATTATTTCCCGCAGGACATCTATGTTCTCGAGGGCCTTACCGCATCCCAACACCACCGAACACAGGGGATCCTCGGCCACCATTACCGGAAGGCCCGTTTCCTCCCGGATCAGCTTGTCGAGATTCTTGAGAAGGGCCCCGCCCCCGGTAAGGATGATCCCCCGATCCACAATATCCGCAGAAAGCTCAGGGGGGGTCTGTTCCAGGGCTTCCTTAATGGCCTGAAGGATGACCTGCACCGGTTCCTCAATGGCCTCGCGAACCTCCTCGGCGGTGAGGGTAATGGTCTTGGGTACCCCGCTCACCAGATCCCTGCCCTTTATCTCCAGCGTCTCGTAGGGGGGTTCGGGAAGCACGTTCCCGATCTTGATCTTTATCTGTTCCGCAGTGTATTCCCCGATCAGAAGATTGTATTTGCGCTTTACATACTGCATGATGGCCTCGTCGAAACGGTCTCCGGCCACCCGCACGGAGTTACTATAGACCACCCCGGCCAGAGAGATCACCGCCACCTCGGTGGTTCCCCCACCGATATCCACCACCATATTAGCGGTGGGTTCAGTAATGGGGAGCCCGGCCCCTATAGCCGCAGCCATGGGTTCCTCGATGAGATACACCTCCCTGGCCCCTGCACTCTCCGCACTTTCTCTAACCGCCCTTCGTTCCACCTGGGTGGTGCGGGAGGGGACACTGATGACTATCCGCGGACGCACCAGAAAACGCCGATTGTGGATCTTCTGGATGAAATACCGTAACATGGCCTCGGCCACTTCAAAATCCGCGATAACTCCTTCTTTAAGGGGCCTTATGGCCTGGACATTCCCCGGGGTTCTCCCCAGCATACGTTTGGCCTCCTCTCCCACGGCGAGCACGCGTTTATAACGCCCGTCTTCTTTCACCGCCACCACTGAGGGCTCGCGCAGAACAATACCTTTACCCTTCACATAGATGAGGGTATTGGCTGTCCCCAGGTCTATGGCCATGTCCATGGAAAAAACACCGAAAAGAGACTTCATCATCCCTCACCACCGACTGGATATTCTTTCATCTCTCCGGGGTCCTTTCTAAAGGCCCCGAAATAGCGTTTTATTTTTAACATATTCTGAGACCTCTGTAAAAGGTGTGCTTGCCTTATTTCCGTGGCGGGGTATGTTGATAATATGTTTCGTCAGCCTGCGGTGGCCGGACAGTTCTATTCCGACGATCCCGAAGTTCTGCGGGCGGAATTATCCCGTCTGATCAAAAGGTCGCCGGAGCCGATAGAGGCCAAGATGGTGGTGGCTCCCCATGCCGGATACATGTATTCCGGATGGGTGGCCGGAGAGGTCTATGGCCGGATTCGTCCGCCGGAGGTGGCGGTGGTCCTGGGCCCCAATCACACCGGTCTCGGGGCCTCGGCAGCCATTGTCTCTTACGGGGCCTTCCTTACCCCCTTGGGGGAGGTGCCCATCGAAAGCACCCTGGCCGAAAAAATTATGGAAGAGGCCCCCATCCTGCGCGAGGATCATCTGGCCCACCTTTACGAGCATTCTCTGGAGGTTCAGCTTCCCTTTCTCCAGTATCTGCAGCCGGAAATAAGTCTGGTCCCCATTTGTCTGGGGCGGCTTTCCGCGGAGGAGATAGAAGATCTGGGGAAGGGTCTGGGGAGGGCCATAGCCGGGTATCCGTCCCGGGTGCTTCTTGTAGCCAGCACCGATTTCAGCCATTATGTTCCTCATGAAATAGCCCAGAGGAAGGATCAGCGGGCCATTGAGCGCATTCTCGCCCTGGATCCCCTGGGGTTGCTGGAGGTGGTGGTGAGAGAGGATATCAGCATGTGCGGGGTTATTCCCACCGCGGTGGCCCTTACGGCGGCCCGTTTATTGGGGGCCTCCAGGGCCGAACTCGTCCGTTACGCCACCTCGGGCGAGGTTTCCGGAGATTACGCACGGGTGGTGGGTTACGCCGGGATCCTGATCTGGTGAAGGGTCATGAGCGCGGTAAAGACCCGCTTTCCCCCCAGTCCCACCGGACACCTCCATCTGGGAGGCGCGCGCACCGCCCTTTTTAACTGGCTTTTCGCCCGGCACCATCAGGGAAGTTTTGTCCTGCGTTTCGAGGATACCGATCGGGAGAGATCCCGCCAGGAATACGTGGATTCCATTCGGGAGGCCCTGGAATGGCTGGGCCTGGAATGGGACGAGGGTCCCTATTTTCAGTCCGAAAGGCTGGATCTTTATCGAGAATACGCTCATAAACTCTACCAGTCCGGCCATGCCTATTACTGTGAATGTTCCCCCGAAGAGCTGGAGCGCAAGCGCAAGGAGGCCCTGGCCTCGGGGCGCAAACCCGGATATGACGGGACCTGTCGGGAAAAGGATCTCGGGCCCGGGCCCGGAAGGGTTCTGCGTTTACGCGTACCCCGCCCCGGGGTCACCGTGGTGGAGGATCTCATCCGCGGAGCGGTCTCCTTCGACCATTCGGAGATCGACGACTTCATTCTCCTACGAAGCGATGGCAGCCCCACCTACCATCTGGCCGTGGTGGTGGATGACCTTACCATGGGAATCACCCATGTAATCCGGGGAGACGACCATCTGTCCAATACCCCCAAGCAACTTCTCCTCTATCGTGCGCTCGAAGCCTCTCCCCCTTTCTTCGCCCATGTGCCCATGATCCTGGGGCCGGATGGGGCCCGGCTTTCCAAGCGCCACGGGGCCCGATCCGTACTGGAATATCGAGAAGAGGGCTATCTCCCCCAGGCCCTGCGTAATTATCTGGTGCGTTTGGGCTGGTCGTGGGGGGATCAGGAAATATTCACCCTAGAGGAGATGATCGAAAAATTCGATCTCTCCAGGATAAACAGGGCGGCGGCCCGTTTTGATCCCGAAAAACTTCTGGCTGTGAACGCTTACTGGCTGCGAGCCACTCCCACCCCCGAACTGGCCGAGGAGGTTCTGCCCTTCCTTCGGAAGTTGGGCCTTCCGGTGCCGGAGGATCGTCGATATCCTGAGGAGGCCCTGGAGACCGTAAAACCCCGGGCCCGCACCCTCCTTGAAGCCGCCGA
>DRMH01000078.1 GCA_011322625.1 Thermosulfurimonas dismutans
CCCTTAAGTCAAAGGGAGCCCGCCGGGAACAAATACCTTCAGCTCGGGCCGCTTTATCTTACCCTATTATCTCCCCCATAATTACATCTACAATCTTAAGATTTCTTGTAAAATCTATCTCAAGCTTTAATTTTCGCTTTAAACGCGAATACTTGACATAATTTGGCTTATTATCATATCATAGTTCAAAAAGGGCGGAGGCCGGTTATGAGGCGATTTATTTGGGTATTGATATTTCTATTCCTGGGGGTCGGGGTAGCCGGGGCGGCTACGGTATCCAGGGTTCGTCTGGGAGTGCTGGCCAAACGGGGCACAGCCATAGCCAAGAAAAAATGGGGGCCTCTGGCTCAATATCTCTCGGAAAAGACCGGTATCCGGGTGATTCTCATTCCCCTTTCTTTCGATGGTATAGAGCCCGCGGTAAAGAATCGGAAGATAGATTATCTCCTGGCCAATCCCGCCTTCTATGTTCGCCTGCGGCAGAAATACGGCATCTATGCCCTGGCCACCATGCTGAACCGGCGTCAGGGTAAGGCCCTGGATCGTTTCGGAGGGGTGATCTTTGTGCGGGCCGACAGTCCCATTCGCGATCTCTCCCAGTTGCGGGGGAAGAAATTCATGGTGGTCAAGTTCTCCTCCTTTGGCGGCGCGTATATGGCCTTTCGACTGCTCCTGGAACAGGGGATCAATCCCTTCCGAGAACTGCACCTGGTGGAGGGCTACACCCACGACAATGTGGTCTTTTCGGTTTTGAAGGGGCGCGTGGATGCGGGTACCGTGCGTTCGGACACCCTGGAGCGAATGGAAGCCGAGGGCAAGATCAAGATGGCCGACTTCCGGGTGTTGCATCCGGTAAACGACGGTTTTCCCTTTGTGCATTCCACCCGTCTCTATCCGGAATGGCCCTTTGCGGCTCTACCGCACACCTCTAAGGAGATCAATCTCCGGATCAAAAAGGCCCTTCTCGGGCTCAAGATGGATCATCCGGCGGCCCGGGCCGCCCGAATCGCCGGCTGGGTGGAACCTCTGGATTACACCCCCGTAGCCGAATGTCTGCGGGTGGTGGATCGGGTGCGTTTGCAGCCTTAGAGCCTGATAGGAGGGAAACATGGCGGTAAAGAAACTGGGTAAATGTCGTTTGCCCCTTTCGGTGCGGGTCCTTATTCCCATCATCGTTCTACTGATGCTTCTGGCCGGAATAAGGATAGGACAGATTTATCGGGACGTCCGGCACCAAAAACACAAGTTAAAGCAGAAGATTATCGCGGACCAGGACAATTTTCAGAAACTGGCCCAGAAGGTGGCCCGCGAGAACCTGACCCTGGCTCTGACCATCGCGGCCATTCCGGATGTCCAGGAATCCATAGCCCTGGAGGATCGGGAACGCCTCCTGGGGGTGATCAAACCCCTCCTGGCCCGGATTCAGCGCTACAGTCCCTATCCCCTGAAGGTGCATTTTCATCTCCCACCGGGGGTGAGTTTTCTGCGGGTCTGGAAGCCCAACAAATACGGAGACGACATCAGCGGGTTCCGGAAGACGGTGGTGAGGGTGCTTTCCACCGGGCAGCCGGTTTACGGCATCGAGCCGGGCCGGGTGGGCGTAGCGGTGCGGGGAGTGGCCCCGATCTTCTGGGAGGGAAGCGAAAAGCCCGTAGGAAGTGTGGAGGTCTTTACCAGTCTTTCGGCCATAGCCAAACGTTTGCGGGAGGTGGCGGAAGAGGAAAACGCCATCTTCTGGATCAAGACCGTGGCCACCACGGCTGCGGAGCGGGTTTCGGAGCGGAAACTAGGGCGGTTCTGGATCCTTCTTCCCGCCGCCGAAAAGGAGATGGCCCTTCTGGATGAGGACCTCCTGAATAAGGCCCTTACCTCTCCGCTGGTGGTGGAAAGGGGGCATTATTTCATTTCCGCGGTCCCGGTCAAGGACTTTCAGGGGCGCTCCATAGGGGTATATGTGCGTTTTGTGGATATCAGTTCCCTTCTCGCCCGCATGCGACAGGATCTTTTCACCGGGGTAGCCGCTACCCTCGGGGGAATGTTGCTGATCATCCTGGTGGTGGTGTTGGTGACCCGGATAAGCCTGGGGAAACCCATCGGCACGGTGATTAAGGCCGCGGAGAGAGTGGGCCAGGGGGATCTGGATGTCTCCGTACCGGAGACCGGGACCTGCGAGCTACAGCGTATGGCCCAGGCCCTCAACCGGATCATGGCCGCTCTGGGGCGTTACGTGCTTCACATGCAGAATTATTCCGGAACCCTGCGGGAGATCTCCGGCGAGCTGGACCGCAGGGCGGTTAACCTCCGGGAAGGAAGCGGGGCCATTGAGGAGCACACCCGCCACATCAGGGAACTTTCCCGCAGTGCCTCCCAGGAGATCCAGAACATTTCCCAGGCGGTGGAACAGTTCGCCCAGGCCATTCAGGAGGTGGTCCACGGAGTGAACGAGACCTCCCGCGGGATCGAGGAGGTGCGCCATAAGGTACGGTTTGCCACGGAGCGCATCACCCAGCTGGTGGATAGCTCGCGCAGGATCGGGGAGATGGTCCAGATCATCGATCACATTGCCAACCAGACCAATCTTCTGGCGCTGAATGCCACCATCGAGGCCGCCCGGGCCGGGGAGGCCGGAAAGGGGTTTGCCGTGGTGGCCAATGAGGTCAAGGAACTGGCCCGTCAGACCACCGAGGCCACGGAAACCATCCGGGAGACGGTGGAGGTGATCCAGAAAGAGGTGGATAGTGCGGTGAAATCCATCGAAGAGGTGGAGGGGATCGTGGCCGGGGTAAGCGAACAGGCCACCCAGATGGCCGGGGCCGCAGAGGAACAATCCGCGGTCCTGGGAAATATCCAGGAAAGTGTCTCCAAGGGTGCGGAAAAGGTCCAGAAGGTGGATGCCGCGGTGGAGGAGGCCCAGCGTACGGTGGCCGATTTTCTGAAGATGGCCTCGGCTCTGGGGGATACCGCAAACGAGCTTTCCCGTATAGCCGAGGAGATCTATACCTTCAGTTCCAGATTCCGGGTTTCCGAGGAGGGCATTCGGGCCCTGGAAAGGAAGGTCCAGGAGGAATAACCGGGAGGAATTTATACCCCTTCAGGGGGAAAGATCTTGCCGGGATTAAGGAGGCCCTTGGGGTCGAAGATCCGTTTGAGCTGACGCATAAGCTCCAAGGCCTCCGGGGTGATTTCCGCGGGAAGAAAGGCCCTTTTGGTAAGACCCACGCCGTGTTCGCCGGAGAGGGTTCCGGATAACTCCAGCACCAGCTCCAGGATCTCACGGCGGAGTTCCCGGGCCCGGGGTTCCTGAGGAGGGTCGAAAAGGAGGTTGAGGTGAAGGTTTCCGTCCCCGGCGTGTCCGAAGGCGGCTAAAGGAAGGCCGTGGGTGCGGGAGAGCTGGCGTGCCTGCTGAAGAAAGGTGGCCAGCCGGGAGCGAGGCAGAACCACGTCGTCGGCAAACCGCCGGGAACCCAGTTTTTTGAGGGCCGGGGATATACTCCGGCGCAATTCCCAGAGGCCTTCGGCCTGCGGGCCGCGGGCTTCCCTCAGGAAAAGGGCCCGGGGGCGCAATAGATCGGCGGCCCGGCCGATTTCCTCCTTTACCGCTGTTTCCGCACCGTCGAATTCGAAAAGGAGAAGTCCGCGTATCTCCTCAGGTTCGAATTCCACGGCCCGGAGGGTAACCTGATCCATGAATTCCGCTGCCGCCGGTAACAATCCGGCGGAAAGCACCTCCTGCATGGCCTCAAGGGCCGCGGCTTCGGAGGAAAACCCCGCCGCCAGGGTGGCCCGGGCCGGGGGTAACGGCAGGACCTTAAGGGTGATGCGGGTGAAGACCGCGAGGGTCCCCTCCGAACCCACGAGGAGCCGGGTGAGATCGTAGCCCATGACCCCTTTTAGGGTCCGGGTCCCCAAGGAAAGGACCCTTCCTCCGGGGAGGACCACCTCCAGGGCCAGGACATAGTCCCGGGTGACTCCGTACTTAAGCCCCCGGGGGCCACCGGCGCAGGTGGCCACGTTTCCCCCCACGGTGGAGAAACGGAAGCTGGCCGGATCCGGGGGATAGAAGAGTCCCCGTTGAGCCAGGGCCTCCTTGAGATGGGCGTTCACCACCCCGGGTTCCACCACGGCCACCAGATCCTGGGGATGGATTTCCAGGATCCGGTTCATCCGGGTGAAGGAGAGCACCAGACCGCCTTCGGCAGCGAGAGGGGCCCCGGTGGTGGCGGTTCCGGCTCCCCGGGGGATCACCGGGAACTCTTCCTCATAGGCCAGCGCCAGAATACGGGAGACCTCCTCGGTGGTCTCCGGCAGGGCCACTACCTCGGGGACCAGGGTCAGTCCGGAGGCGTCGTAGGCATAGGCCAGACGATCGGCCTCGCTCTCAAGAAGACGTTTCCCCAGCAGTTTCTTCAGGGCCGCTCGGGCCCTCGGGGAGATTCTTTTCAAGGTCCAGACGCTCCGCCAGTTCTCTTTCCAGGTATTCTATCTGGTAACGGAAGCGGTCTGAAGAGGCCATCTTTTTCTCTACGCTCCTTATAGCGTGAAGCACGGTGGCGTGGTCGCGCTGGAAACGATGGCCGATGGCCGCAAGACTGGAATCGGTGTGTTTGCGCAGGAGAAACATGGCCACCTGGCGGGGTTCGCTGATGCGTTTTTTCCGGGACCGGGAGAAGAGTTCCTCGGGGGATACCCGGAAGTTTTTGCATACCAGCTCGATGACCAGGGAGGCGGGGTCCGGCCCCTGGGGAGGGAGGATTTCGGCCACCAGTTCCCGGGCCAGGGAGAGGTTGATTTCTTCGCGCAGGATCCCGGCCCGGGCGATGAGCCCCACCACCGCGCTCTCAATCTGTCGGATGTCTCCCCGGAGGTGTCGGGCCAGGTATTCCACCACCTCCTCGGGGAAATCGCATCCCTGTTTGCGGGCCTTGCGCCGGATGATGTTTTTACGGGTTTCGTAATCCGGCGGATTGATGCGCACCACCATTCCCGCGGCCAGCCTGGAGCGCAGGGCCGGATCAAGGTGTCCCAGTTCGTGGGGACGCTGGGTGGAGGTAAAGACCACGGCCCGTTCCTCCTCGTAGAGGTAATCCAGGGCCAGGGCCAGTTCTCCCTGGGTAAAATCGCGGGGAGGGATCTGGTGCACCTCTTCTAGGACCAGGACGTGACAGCTCCGCCAGAGACGTTCCTTGAATTCCTCCATCTGACCGCCCTTGAGGGCCTTGATAAGGCGTCCGGTGAAATCCCGGGCCGTGAGATAACAGACCCGGATGTCCCGGTTCCGGGAAAGGAGGTCGTTCCCCACGGCCTGAGAGAGGTGGCTTTTCCCCAGCCCGCTTCCGGCGGTGAGGTAGAGAACCTGTCCGCGGGGGTTTTCCGCCAGGTGACGGCATACCCGATAGGCCAGACGATTACAATCGCCCACCACGAATTCCTCAAAGGTGAAACGCCGTGACAGCCTCCGTCCCAGCACCCGTACCGGATCGTAAGGGAGGGAGAGCTGGGAGGGGGTTTCCTCCTGGGTCAGGGCGAAGGAGAACCCGTTGAATCCGGCCTGATGGACGGCTTCCTTAAGGAATTCCCGGTAGTTTTCCTCCAGCCATTCCCGGGTGAAATCATTGGGGACCAGAAAGACCACACGTCCTTCCCTTATTTCCAGTCTCAGGGGTTCAAACCATACCCGGAAGGTCGCCTCTGGGAGTCGATCTTTCAGAAAGCCCTTGATCTTTTCGCTCACCGAATGGTTCATGGTCCTCCCCCGACAAGAGTTGAAACAGGTTGGGCTTACATTAATAGTCCGGCTCCGGGCGGAAGGCAAAAACCAGGAGAGGCGATTGCGGAGGAAAGTTCCTTTTCGGGGTTACCCCTTCATTTCCACGAAAATATCACTGGTTATAGCTTGTGATCCGGAACCACGGGTAAAGCCGTGGACAATACGTTCCGAAATTTGTTCCAGGTTATAAGTATTTTTTAAGTCACAAATAGAGTTTCTAACCCGGAAGGGATCGTGAGCAAGTTTCGGTTTCCGGTGGATTTCTTCTTTTTTTATCTTCCCCATCTTGGGACGAAAGGTTCGGGACTTAAGGAACGGGACCTTTACTCTCCGGAAATTCCGTGGTTTTCTGGGAAGCGGAAATGACCAAGGCCCAGTTGCGCCGGGAACTCAAGCGAAAAAGAGCCGCTCTTTCCCCGGAGGAGAGGAGGCGATGGTCGCGCAGGATCTGTGCCCTGGTGGAGGCCTCCCCGGTGTTCCGGCAGGCGCGCACGGTGTTTCTCTTCGCCTCCTTCGGTACCGAGGTGGATACCTTCCCCCTGCTGGGAAGGGCCCTTCTTTCCGGAAAGAGGGTGGCCCTTCCCCGAACCCTCCTTTCGGAAAAGAGGCTCGTCTTTCACCGGATCTTCACCCTGGGGGAGCTGGTCCCCGGGGCCTACGGTATTCCCGAACCTCCTCCGGGAAATCCGGTGGTTCCCTGCCAGGAGGCGGATCTGGTGCTGGTTCCGGGCCTGGCCTTTGACCGCGAGGGGTTTCGCCTCGGTTACGGAGGGGGGTTTTACGACCGCATTCTGCGGGAGATCCGGGCTCCCCGGGTGGGGCTGGCCTTTTCCTTTCAGTTACTCGAGAGGGTGCCCCGTGAGGAACACGATCTTCCGGTGGATGGAGTGGTTACCGAGAAGGGGTGGTTCTGGGTCCGGCCGCCAGCTCCTCCAGCCGGGACAGTTTCTCCCGTTCCCCGAGGGCAATGAGGATATCTCCGGCCTCCAGCACGTAGTTCGGGGAGGGGTTAAAGATCATCTCCCCGGTCATTTTCTTTACCGCCAGGATGATGGCCCCGGAGATCTCCCGGATACGGCTGGAGACCAGGTCCTTTCCCACCAGGCTGGAATCCCGGCTCAGGCGCACCTCCTGGAGCTGGAGTTCCAGGTTCATTTCCGGGGCCGTGAGTTCCAGGAAGTCGGTTACCGCCGGGCGCAGGATGGCCAGAGCCATACGCCGGGCTCCGATAAGGTAGGGGGAGAAGACCCGGTTGGCCCCGGCCTGTTTGAGGCGTTTGACCACGTTTTCCTCATCGGCCCGGGCCATAATGAAAAGACGCGGATTCAGGCTGCGGGCGGTAAGGACGATATAGACGTTGTCCGCATCGGCCCGGAGCACACTCACCAGCCCCCGGGCTCGCTCTATCCCTGCCTTGAGTAGCACCTCCTCGTGTGTGGCGTCCCCCTCCACGAAAAGGAATCCGTCGGCCTCGATCTCGCGAATTACCTCCGGGTCCCTTTCGATGACCACAAAGGGTATCTCCCGGGCGATGAGATGACAGATGTGTTTGCCGATGCGTCCGTAACCGCAGATGAGATAATGATCCTTGAGTTGAGCAATCTTCTTTTCCATTCTTCTTCTCCCGAAAAAATTATAAAAGACCTGGGCCAGAACAATTTCACTTACCACCCCGATGGCGTAAAAAAAGAGACCGGCTCCGCCGAAGGCCACCAGAATGGCCACGATCCGCCCGGGGATGGTATGCGGAACCACGTCCCCGTAGCCCACGGTGGTAAGGGTAATAAGGGTGAGGTAGAAGGCCTCAAAGGGGCTCTGGTGTTCAAAGAAGGAGAACCCCGCCACCCCCAGGACGATGATCCCGCACAGCAGGGCGAAGCCGAGACCGATACGTCTCAGGGTAAGCATATCGGTGATCTATAGTCTTAAGGCCTGTTCGAAGAGTTCATAGATCCTGCGCAGGTCCTCCCGATAGTTTTCGGTAAGATGGAGGTGAATCACCGGTCGTCCCACCTCCTCGAGGGCCCGGAAATCACCGTAGGCCTGGGCGAACTGAAGATCCCAGAAGGTTACCCCTTCCCCGGGGATGACCTGCTCGGGCCGGCGTCCCTTGCGGGTAAAGATGATGAAACGGCCGGAGATGGTCCCTCCCTTGAAGAGCTGCCCGGTGGAATGGAGATAGCGGGGACCGAAGCCGAAAACCGTGCTGCACTGTCGGCGTCCGCGTACCAGGGTGCGAAGGTCCCGGAAGATTTCCTCGATCTCCGGGTCCGGAGGAAGATAGGCCAGAAACCCCACATAGCCCCAGGGGGGCATCTCCTGGAAGAACTTTTTGATCAGGGCGGTAAGACGGGGGTATTCGATCTTGGCGGTCTCGGCGTAAAGGAAACCGAGGCCCGAGTCCTCGTCCAGATAGAACTCCACCGGGAATTCGCCGGTCTTCTCGAAGGTGTCCAGGATCTCCCGGGTTTTTTTCTTAGCTCGCACCACGTCGGGTTCATCAAAGGGGTTCACCCCCAGCAGGGCCCCGGAAAGGGCCACCGCCAGCTCCCAGCGCACACACTCGGCGAAGATCTCGTAGCGGTCCTCGAGAAAATAGGTCTTGAGCTCGAAATCCGCTTCCTTGAGATCGGAGAAGAGTCGGCGATAGAGGTTTTCCCGTCCCCGAAGACCCAGATAGACGAAGTATCGATCCGGCCCGTAAACCGTGGGAGACCCCGGGCTTTCTCCCACGATGGGGATGATCCCGATGAACTGTTTGCCCAGGCTCTCAGCGATGAGCTGTTCCAGCCACAGGGCGAAGGGACGAAGCAGGGGGTCAGCCAGGATGGTGAGCTTGTCCTTTCCGTGGATGAAGTGTTCCACCATGTACTGGGCCAGCCAGGCCGCAAGGTTATAGTCCCAGGGAAGTTCCGGAGAGGAGGCCTCGAACATCTCCTCGGCCGCGGAGAGGGCCCGCTCCAGATCGAGCCCCATGAGGGCCGCCGGCAGGAATCCCACCTCGGTTAAGGCGGCATAACGGCCGCCCACATCCGGGGGATGGTGGAAGACCTCGAGGAACCCCTTCTCCTGGGCCTCGGTCTCCAGCGGGGACCCCGGATCGGTGAGGGCTACAAAGTGGGGGCCCGGAGAAAGACCGCGTTCCTCGAGTTTGTGCCAGAAGTAGCGATAGTGAGAAAGGGTCTCCACCGTGGTACCGGACTTGCTGGCGATGACAAAGAGGGTCTTCTCCCAGGGGATGGTCGCCTCCAGTTCGGCGATGGTCTCCGGGTCGTTGGTATCGAGTACCGTAAAGCGCGGGTAACCCTCCTGCGGACCGAAGATCTGGGATAGGGCCAGGGGGAAGAGGCTGGAGCCCCCCATGCCGCACCAGACGATCTCTTCGAATTTTTCGCGCACCTCCTCGGCAAAGGCCCGAAGCTCGGTGAGCCTTTCGCGCATCCTCTCCGGGGCCTTTACCCAGCCCAGACGGTTGGCGATCTTTTCGGCCTCCTCCGGTTCCTCGGTAAAGGCCAGGGGATCGGCGGCGAAGATCCTGGCCACCAGTTCCTGTTTTTCCTCCTCGCTCATGCGGGTGGGCCGACGAATCTTGGGCTTTTTCATGGGTTCCTCCCCTTGGGATTTCCTTATACCTAACATAACCCGGGGAAGAGAGGAAGAAGCGAGACTAAAATCGGCGACCGCGGTAGCCGCGGGGGGTGATCATCCAGGGGCCGAAGAAGAAGGTTCGGGAGTTCCCGACGATGACTGTGGTCTGCATATCCACTTTCTCTTCCGGAAGACTCCCCAGGGTGGAAAGGAGCACGGTTTCTCCGTCCCGTCCGGCGGCCTTTACGATCCCCACCGGGGTCTCCGGACTCCGGTACTCGAGGAGAATCCTACGGGCCCGGGACAGATGTTCCGGACGGCTTCGGCTGCGGGGATTGTAGAGCACGATCACGAAATCCGCCTCTGCCGCGGCCCTCAGACGGGCTTCGATGGTCTCCCAGGGGGTGAGACGGTCGGAGAGACTAACCACCGCAAAGTCGTGCATCAGCGGGGCCCCCAGACGGGCGGCGCAGGCATTGGCCGCAGAAAGTCCCGGAATGACCTCTATTTCCACAGGCCCGGAGAGCCCCTTCTCGGAGAGAAGCTCCAGAACCAGGCCCGCAAGGCCGTAAATTCCCGGGTCTCCTCCGGAGACAAGGGCCACCCGGTGTCCGGAAAGGGCCAGCTCCAGGGCTCGCTCGGCCCGATCCACCTCCCGGGTCATGCCGGTGGAATAGATCTCTTTTTCGGCGAGAAGATCCTCAACCAGTTCCAGATACTTTCCGTAGCCCACCACATGGGTGGCCTCGCAGAGGGCTCGCCGGGCCGCGGGGGTCATCTCTCCGGGGTCTCCGGTTCCGATCCCCACCAGGAAGAGTTTTCCCGGGCTTTGACGGGCCTCGGCCACGGCCACGGTGACCTCCGGGGTCTTTTCCTTGGGGACAAGGAGCCTTGCTCCCGGGCCTGCGGCAAGAAGGGCCGCGGGTTCGGCCACGGCGAAAGCCCCCACCGCCTGTCGGGCCGCCCTGGAGATGGATAGCCCGGCCTCCTTGACCCGGCGCGAAAGTTCCTCCGGGGAAAAGGGAAAGATGGAAAGACGGGTCTTGCGGCAAAAAGCAAGGAAGCCCTCCTCCCGGGCCTTGGCCTCCAGGGTCCCCACCCCGCGAAGGGCCTGGGAAAGGAGCCGGTTTCGGGAAAGGGTCTCCCTCACCGCCTTTTCTATGGCCTCAGCCGAAGTGCCACGGTTGAAACCCAGACCCAGATAGAGCACCCGGGGGACGGCAAGAAGCTGGGAGGAAGAGAGGTCCCGCTGGCGGTAGGAGACGATGAGGTCCGCCTTCTCCGGTTCGGACACCTCCTCCCACACCGCGGGAAGGGGCAGGGGGTATTCGCGGAAGACGCGAAGTCCTCCCCGGGAAAGATATCGGGCGGTAAAGGCGGGAATCCTTTCCGGGGGAAGAAGTATCGCTCCGGTCTCCTCGGCCCAGAGGTCGAGGGCCGGGAGATGGTAAAGATCGCTTGCGGTGGTGATCACCGGTTCCGCCGGAAGGAGACGGGCTATTTTTCGGGCCAGGGCGTTGGCTCCTCCCAGGTGTCCGGAAAGAAGGCTTATCACCCAGCGTCCGGTCTCGTCCACCACTACCACCGCCGGGTCTTCCTGTTTATGGCGCAGAAGGGGGGCCACGATGCGCACCGCGATCCCGCAGGCGGAAACGAAGACCAGCCCGTTACCCTTCTCCCAGAAGGAGGAGACCTCCCCGCGGGATAAAGGGCGGATCTCGGAGGAAGGGAGCCGGGCGGAGAGTCTGGCGGCCAGTTCGTGTCCCCGAGCGGTGGCCGGGAAAAGGACGATCTTCTGCAGGCGATCCCCGGGCATGTCCTAGCTTTCGGAGTAGAGTCTGGAGCGGGTCTCCTGGGGTTTTCGGGCACAGCCCACGGCCTCTCCCACGTAGATGAGGGCCGTGCGACGGATTCCGGCCTCCCGGATGAGGCGGGAGAGATCCTTCAGGGTTCCGTAAAGGATGCGTTCCTCCGGAAAGCCCAGTTTTTCGGCCACCGCCACCGGGGTTTCCGGGGGGAGCCGGGTAAGGAGGGTGTTTTGGATGGTTTCGGCCTGGGAAACGGAGAGGAAGAGCACCAGAGTGACATCCGGACGGGCGAAGTGGGCCAGGTCCTCGGGACCCGGGCCCGGGGTGCGCCCGCCCAGCCGCGTAAAGACCACGGTCTGCACCCTTTCCGGGACGGTGAGCTCGATCCCCATCCGGGCGGCCCCCAGGGAGGCCGAACTTACCCCGGGAATGACCTCAAAGGGAATCCCCCGGGCCTTGAGCAGGGCGATTTCCTCGTTGAGGGCGCTGAAAAAGGCGGTGTCGCCGCTGTGAAGACGGGCCACGGTCTCGCCCCTTTCGGCGGATCGGACCATGGCCTCTATGATCTCCTCAAGATGTTTTCCGTGGGAGTCAAGGAGTGTGGCCTGCGGGGAAAGTACCCGGCGGAAACCCTGGGTAAGGAGACTTCCGGCGTAAACCACCAGGCCGGCCTCTTTTAGGACTCGCAGGGCCTTGACCGGGAGATAATCCGGATCTCCGCAACCGGCCCCCAGAAAGTAGATCATGCCCGGCATTTTACCCCTCATCCCCCTTCCGGGCCACCCTTCTTTCGGCCCGAAGGACAAAGACCGGGTTTTCCGGGGAAAGGAGGGTATGGCCGGAGAGTCTTCGCGAACGAAAAACCGAGATCTGGGCCACCTCCAGGTCAAATCCCTGGCGGGAGAGGATTTCCCCGGCGCGAGAAAGGTTTTCCAGGGAGACCAGGGTGAGGACCAAGGGGCCGCTAAACTCAAGGGAGGTGCAGAATTCGAGTATTTCGGCCAGTCTTCCCCCGGAGCCCCCGATAAAGATCCGATCCGGGGCGGGAAGATCTCTCAGGGCCTCCGGGGCCTCGCCGGCGATCACCTCCAGGTTGAGGAGTCCGAAACGCCTGCGATTCTCAAGGAGATAGTTCCGTCTTTGAGGATTGCGTTCCACGGAGAAGACCCGGAGGAGGGGATGGCTCCGGGCCGCTTCTGTACTCACCCCTCCGGCCCCGGCTCCCACATCCCAGAGGACCCCCCGTTCCGGGAGTCGCAAACGATGAAGCACCACCGCCCGCGCCTCATCCTTGGTAATAAGACCCCGGGGATGGAGGATCTCCGTGCTGGAGAGACCGAATCCCCGGACGAGCCCCGGGCCCTGGTAGATAAGGAGCACCAGGTTGGGAGAGGCGAAGGTTTCCCTTTCCGCCTCCCGCAGTTTCCATTCCCGGAGTCTTTCCCCGGAAAGCCCCAATCGTTCGGCCACCAGAAAGCGCAGGTCCTCCTCCGGGACCCGCGGGGCGAGATAAGCGGCTATCTCCCGGGGGCCGCATTTTTTATCCGTCAACACACAGAGTTTTCCGTGGCGACGAAGAAGACCCGGAAGGTCGGAAAGGGAAAATTTTCGGGGGGTTTTGTCTCCTCCGTGAAGGCTTAAAAAGAAAAAGTCCTCCCAGGGGAGTTTAAACCTGGAGAAGGCAAGTTGAGGGAAACTTATCGCGGGAAGGATCTCCACGACCTCGGGGCCGAAACGTTCAAGAAGCACCCGACCCGCGCCAAAGAGTAGAGGATCCCCGCTTACTATAAAGGCCACGCAAAGCCCCTGTTTTTTCGCGGCTTCAAGGAAGGTCAGGGCCTCGGAAAACCGGCGGTAGGGAAACAGTCTTTTTTCCTCGGAGGGAGGAAGAAGGTTTCTCAGCGGGGGAAGGAGGTTTTCGGAGGCCAGAATCCGGGAGGCGGCGGAAAAGGCTTCTTCCGCTCCGGGGGCGAGGGTTCCCTGCGAAAAACCGATCACATACACCTTGAAGTTCCTTCCGGAGAGGGCCATATCAGTCCTCAAAGACGATCTCCCTACGGTAGTTTACCAGGACTATGCGCGGGGAAAGACCCGGGGCGAAGCCCCGAACGAGTTGTTTCACCCTTTGGGCCACCTTCCGGAAGACCGGGATCCTTATTTCCGGGGGAAGTTTTTCCAGGGCCAGGAAGACCTCCCTGGCGGTATTGAAGGAGGGGGTTTCGGGGAAGAGATCGTTAAAACCCAGGGTTCGGAGGAAATCCACCGCTTCCCTTCCCCTGAGGACTCCATGGCGTACATGGGTGGTGAACCCGTAGGGTTCCGGGACCCGGGGTGGATTTTCGGCCGCTGCCGCGCATTTTAGAAGTTTGGCCCACTGGCCGCAGAGCCAGACCCGGCGAAAGCCGAAGGCCTGGGTGCGGCGCAGGGCGAATTCCACGAAGTCTCCCATGAGCACATAGGCCTCCTCGGCGAGGCCGTAGTGTCTTTCGTGGGCCATCTCCGAGGCTCTACCGAAGGAGAGCACCACCTCGGAGAGTCCCATCGCCCGGGCCACGGAGAGGGAGGCCTCGATGGTGGCGAGCCAGGCCTCGGAGGAGAGGGGTTTTACGATCCCGGTGGTGCCCAGGATGGAGAGCCCGCCCACGATCCCCAGCCGGGGATTGAGGGTTTTGCGGGAGAGTTCCTCCCCTCCGGGGACGGATACGGTGATCGCAAGCGACCAGGGTCGCCCGGAGAGGGCCTCGCTTACGGCCCGGCGGATCATCTCCCGGGGTACGGGATTTATAGCCGGTTCCCCCGGAGGTACAGGGAGCCCGGGTTTGGTTACCTGTCCCACACCTTCACCGGCCAAAAGGTGTATTTCGCCCCCTTCCTCCCGTATCTTCTGGACCTTTACCACTACTTCCACTCCGTTGGTTATATCCGGATCGTCGCCGGCGTCTTTGATCACCGAGGCCCGGGCCGTGTCGTTCTCCCTGCGCACGTCGTTTACCGGAAGGCTTCGGCGTTTTCCGTCCGGGAAGGGGATCTCCACCTGCGAGGGGGTTTCTCCCAGCAGGGCGAGGACCGCGGCCTTGGCCGCCGCTGCGGCACACGCCCCGGTGGTGTATCCGGTACGCAGTTTACGCTGTTTCATGGGCCAGGCGGAGGAGGGCGTTTAACGCTGCGGCGGCAAGCCCGGAGCCCCCGCGCGAACCGTAATTGGTGAGGTGAGGGAAGGGGCTCTGTGCAAGAAGGAGCTTGGCCTCCGCGGCCCGGACAAACCCCACCGGAAATCCCACCACCAACACCCGGCGGGGCTTCTCCGTGAGGACCCTTAAAGCGGAGAGGAGGGCCGTGGGGGCGTTCCCCACAACCACGATCCCCACCTCGGGGTGTTTGTGCAGCACCCGTTCCATGCCCCAGGCCGTGCGGGTATATCCCGAAGGAGGGGTCCCGGCTTCCCTTACCGCACAGAGGACCTTTCCTCCCAGGGCCACGAGTCTCCTGCGGTCGATTCCCGCGGCCACCATCTCCACATCGCAGACCACCCAGGCCCCCTCCCGGAGAAGGGAAACCCCGGTCTCCACCCCTTCCCGGGAAAGAATTAGGGTTTTTACCAATTCCGGGTCTCCGGAGGCATGAACCAGACGCAGGATGAGGGGATGGGCCTTCGGAGAAAAGGAGGAAAGATCGATAAGCTCCCGAATGAGCTCCATGCTTCGGGGTTCTATCTCATCCGGAGGAAGCCCTTCGCTTAAGGTCGAAAGCAGGGCGGAAAAGGAGTCCCCTTCACTAAAGACGACCTCGGGGCTTTGAAATCCGGAAAGGAGTCTCTGTACCCGTTTTCGGAATTCCTCGGGGCCGATCACCGAAAGGAAGACGCGATCTTTACCCTGTTTCCTTCGTTCCTTAAGGCGCGAAAGAATTTCTTCCTCGGAGACGATTTCCCAGGGCCCCTTCAGGGGGTAAAAAAAACTCTTCTTTTCTCTCGGGACCACGAAAAGGATATTCCTTTCCATAAGCCGAATTATTATATCCCTTGGTTGACCGCCTGTCCTCTCCGATATAGAGTTGGGAATATGTTCAATGTCTTTAAGTATTACGACATCTTTCGGGAGAAATTCGGGGAGGAGGCGGCGATAAGCCTCCTTAGGGCCCTCTCTGAAATCTATGAAAGTCTGGCCCAGACCGTAACCAAAGAGGAATTCAATGAACTCAAGGAGATCGTCCGCGAGCAGGGAGAAAATTTAAAGGTCCTCACCCAGCGGGTGGATCAGCTCACCAAGGATGTGCGGCGGCTCACCGGAGAGATGGGGAGGATGAAGGAAGAGATGCGGGAGATCCGGAAGCAGGTGGGAGGGTTGAGTATCACCGTGGGCTACACCCTGGAGAACGAGGCCTTCAAGGGGTTGCCCGAGCTTTTGAAGCGCGATCACGGGCTGGAGGTGGTTGAGCCTCTGCGACGCACCTTTGTGCGCGACGAAAAGGGCCGGGAGCTGGAGGTGAATATCTACGGCGCAGCCCGGAAAGACGGGAAGAAACTGGTCATTCTGGGGGAAGCCAAGGCCCAGCTCTCCAAAAACGATGTGGACCGTTTCCTGCGTCGCAAGGTGAAACCCTTGGAAAGGGTCTTTCCGGAAAGATTCCTGGTTCTGGTCACCCACATGGTCACCTCCTCGGAAGTAGAGGAATACGCCCGGAAAAAGGGGGTGGCCCTTTACTATTCCTACCAGTTCTAGGGAATGTCCTCGATTGAAAAGAAGCCCGTGAGGCGGTACCTTCTCCTCTTCGGGGCCCTTTTTCTGCTGGTGTTTTTTCTCTCTCTTTCCCGCGGAGCGGTTCCGGTGGATCTCTTTCATCCGGATGAGCTTTCCCGTAGAATCCTCCTTGAGGTGCGTCTCCCCCGGGTCCTGCTGGCCGCCTTATGCGGCGCTTCTCTATCCCTGGCCGGGCTTTACTTTCAATATGTAATGCAAAACCCGCTGGCGGATTCCTTCACCACCGGGGCCTCGGCCTCGGCAGCCCTGGGGGCGGTGTTGGCCCTGCTCTTTTTCGGAGAAACCTGGGTCCTTCCGTCGGCCCTGTTTCTGGCCCTTCTGGGTTTGGTTGCGGTTCTGCGGATAGCCTCCCTCCGGGGGCGTCTCCTTCCGGTGACCATGTTGCTTGCCGGTATTGTGGTCAATACCTTTGCTTCGGCTTCCATTAGTCTTCTCAAGTTTCTGGCCCAGGAATCCGTGGCTTCTCTGGTCTTCTGGCTCATGGGAGGGTTCCAGAACGCCACCTATCTCCGATGTGCGGGGCTGGCCGTGGCCCTTCTCGGGGCGTGTTTTTACGGTCTGTACCGGGCTCCGGCTCTGGATCTTACCGCTTTTGACGATGAAACCGCCCGGGCCAGCGGGGTCCCCCTTTATCGGCTCCGACGCGAACTCCTCTTCCTGGGGGCCCTGCTCACCGCCGTGACCGTTTCTTTTTCCGGAATCATCGGGTTTGTGGGGCTTATCGTTCCTCATCTTCTGCGCCTGGCGGGTTTCCTTAGGGCGGAAATACTCATCCCCCTGAGCCTTCTTTTCGGAGCCTCCTTCCTGGTGCTGGCCGATCTGCTCTCGCGGGTGCTTTTATCCCAGGGGCAGGAACTTCCGGTGGGGGTTCTTACCTCGGCCCTGGGAGGGTTGTTCTTCCTCTATCTTCTGGTCAAACGACGCCGGGAGCTTTATGAACTGGTTTAAGGTGAGGGATCTCCGGGTGAAACAGGGCGGTTTCCAGCTCCGGGTTCCGGAGCTGGATCTCTCCGGCGGGGAAATGGTGGCTATACTCGGTCCCAACGGAAGCGGGAAATCCACCCTGCTCAGGGCCCTGGCGGGCTTGATCGCCTACCAGGGAGAAATCTTCCTGGCCGGAAGGACCCTTCCCCAAGTGCCGGAGAAGGAACGTTTTCGGCTGGTGAGTTATCTTCCCCAGAGCGCCCATCTGGGACTTCCCTTTGAGGTCTATTACGTGGTCCTTACCGGTCGTTATCCCTTACTTGCCGGACGTGGATATTCCGCTTCGGATTTTAAGGCCGTGGAGAAACTGCTGGATCTCCTGGATCTGGTCCGGCTTCGTTTACGGCTCTTCGGAGAGCTTTCCGGGGGTGAAAGACAGCGGGTGCTTCTGGCCCGGGCCCTGGCCCGGGAGGCCCCGGTGCTCCTTCTGGACGAACCCCTGGCTGCCCTGGATCTACATCATCAGCACCGGATAATGCGTTATCTCCGGGATTACGTACGCCGGAAGGACGGTCTGGTCCTGGCGGTGCTGCACGATCTGGCCCTGGCGTTAAAGTATTTCCGGCGTTTTCTCCTCCTCCGGAGGGGGTATCTTTACGGAGACGTGGGGGTTGAGGAGCTTTCTCCGGACCTCCTTAGCCGGGTTATGGGGGTACGGATAGAATTCGTACCCTGGGAAAACGAACGCCTGGTGAGGGTAAAGGGATGAAAAGGAATCCTTTCTGGCTCCTCCTGGGGGTAATTTTTTTCTGGGGGATTTCGGCTCGGGCCGCAAGGATTGTGGTTCTTTATCCTGCGGCCAGTTCGGTGCTTCGGGCTCTGGGGGTCTCGGAGAAAGAAGTGGTGGGGGCCACCCGGCACGATAGCACCTGGCCCCGGGCGGTGAAGGTGGGTTCGCATCTGAGACCCAACTTCGAACTTATCCGGGCCCTTCGGCCGGATCTGGTGATCGTGGGTTCCCGCAGGGCCTTTCCCGAGCAGGCCGCCCGGCGTCTGGATGTCCCCGTATTTCGATACGATCCTCGCACCCTTTCCGGATTACTGGAGGAGATCCTGGCCCTGGGAAGGGTCCTTCATAAGGAGGACCGGGCCCGGGACCTGGTAAGCGAACTCCGGGAACGTCTCAGGAGGCTTAAACCGATTTACCCACCGGTAACCGTGATCTACGAGGTGAGCGCCTTTCCCCTTCGGGTGGTGGGAAGCCGGAGCATTGTCTCCGATCTCCTTCGGGTTGCCGGCGGGAGGAACCTTATTCAGATCCCCAAAAAACACGTGCTGATCTCTCCGGAAGAGGTCCTGGCCCTTTCCCCGGAAGTTTATATCTACCAGGTGGGTCCTATGAACCGTAACCCTCTTCCCCCTAAGAGAAGACCCTATTTTCGGGGGCTAAGGAGCCGGGTCCTCCGGGTGAGGGAACTACGCTTTGCCCGACCGGGTCTGAACATCTTCGAGGCCGCGGAAAGGCTCAACGAATATTTTTACACCCTCCGGTATCACCCTGAAGCATTGACAGCTCAGGGGGACTCTTTACAATGAACCCATGGCTCTTCTCCGGGCGGATTTTCGATTGGAGCCGGCTTCCTGTTATGTGGATGCCCGGTGCCCGCGCTACAAGGTAATCGTTCCCGCGGAAACGGACCTTGCTCCCCTCCTTCCCTATCTCAACGCCGTGGCCAAGGTCATGTACTATGATCCCGGGGAGCCGGCGCTGGTCTTTAAGTTTCAGGGCTTCAAGGTGGCGGTCCGCCGGGACAACGTTCAGATCGGCCCGGTCCCGGATGCCGAAATAGGGCGCAGGGCCAAAGAAAAGGTGGAGGAGTTTCTGGAGAAGGTCTGGGCGGAAAGAGAAAATATCACCCCGCGGCACGATCCGCGGACCCTTCCCCCACCGCTTGAGATCTATCGTCTCCTTCCGGGAACCAACTGCGGACAGTGCGGGGAACTAACCTGCATGGCTTTCGCCGTAAAGCTCTGTGCCCTTGAGGCCGAGCCCTCCGACTGTCGCCCCCTTTATGAGGACCCGAAGTTTTCCGATCGGCGCCGGGAACTCGAGGCCTTCTTTTCCTAGACCACTTCCACCCTTACCGGCTCGCTGATCCAGGTTCCGTGAAGATTACAGTTCTCCACGGCCTCAAGGGTGGTGGTTTTCTCCAGACGTATCCGGAACACCGCTATCGGATCCGCCACCCCGCCCCGCGGAAACTCCATTCGGGCCAGGAGTTTTCCGTCCCCGCGAAGCTCGATCCAGGTGATCCAGTGGCCGGGGGTGGAGGGATGGGGGACCAGATATCCCACCCGTACCCGCACCTCGAACCACTCTCCGGATCGAACCCGGGAGGGAACCTCCAGCCCGGGCACATGCTTCTTTTCGAGCAGGGTGGGAGCCGCGGGATTTTTGAGCCGGTGATAAGCCGACTCGGCCCGTACCACTCCCGCGCCCCCCAGGGCCAGTAAGGCCGCATACCTGAGAAAAGCCCTGCGCTTCATAAGGAACCTCCGGAAAAGAATATGCCTTCTTTCAGTCTAACGAAGCGGATTGCGGCTTGTAAAGCCCGCATCTTTTGTTAGGTTTGGAGGATGACTCTTTGAGCGGAGGCGCAGAATAATGAGCGAGACCGAGCGCATAAAAAGACAGATCCTTCGAGCCTTAAAACTCCGGCCCCAGACCTTCTGGGAGCTTATAAACCACCAGGATGGACATCTTGCGGTCTTCTTTGAGGTCCTGAAGGGCCTTCTCTCCGAGGGCCGCATCCTTTATCGAAACCACCGCTTCGAGCTTGCCGAAGACCCGGGCTTAAGGCCCCTTGCCGAGACCCTGTGCCGCACCTGCGGGCTGGGGGTCGAACTTTACGGTTTCTGGGAGGAGATTTACCGGAGGTTCCTTGAGGCCACCCGCGGGCGACCCCTCCCCACCAGCGACTACGATCAGGGCTTCGTGCGTCCGGTGGATACCGTGCGCCGGGTGGCCTATATCTATCAGCGGGGGGATCTTGAGGAGACCGAAATCTTCATCCTCGGCGACGACGACCTCCTTTCCGTGGCCATGGGGCTTACCCGCATGCCCCGGCGGGTGGTGGTGGTGGAGATCGACGAGCGCATCAACCGTTTCATCAAGGATTTCGCCAAGCAGGAGGGCCTCTCCTTCATCGAGGTCTATGACTACAACGTCATCGAGGCCCTGCCGGAAAATCTAAGGCGGGCCTTTGATGTCTTCGTGACCGATCCGGTGGAGACCAAAAAGGGGCTCAAGCTCTTCGTGGGCCGCTGTCTCGAGGCCCTGCGCGGCCCCGGGGCCGTGGGCTACATGGGCTTCACCCACCGGGAGGCCTCGCTCCGGAAGTGGTTTGAGTTCGAAAAGTTCATCCTTTCGGCCGGGCTGGTGATCACCGACATCCTCCGGGACTTTGCCATCTATCCCGAGGCCGAAAACCGCTGGGAGCACTTCTACGAGACCTACGAGATCATGAAGAAACTGGATCTCCCGCTTCCGGAGGTGGACTGGTACAAGAGTTCCTTCGTGCGATTTGAGGTGGTGGAGGGGCCGACGGTCCCGCCCTTCGATCCCCCGAAGGATCTTCGCGAGCTTTATTTTGACGAGGAATCCTGGGCCACGCCGCTTCCCTCTTACCTCAAGGATGCCTAAGGCGCACCCGCACGGCCTCGGCGTGGGCGAAAAGCCCCTCGGTCTCCGCTAACCGCACCACCTCGCGGCCCTCCCGCCGAAGGGCCGCGGGGTGGTAAGCGATAAGACTGGTCTTCTTGAGAAAGACCGAGACCGAAAGGGCCGAGGCGAAGCGGGCCGCCCCCAGGGTGGGGAGCACATGATTGGGACCGGCCACGTAGTCGCCCAGAGCCTCCGGGGTGTGTCCCCCGAGAAAGACCGCTCCGGCGTTCTCGATCCGGGGAAGGAGGGAGAAGGGGTCGGCGACGGAAAGTTCAAGGTGTTCCGGGGCGATGCGGTTGGCAAGGGAAAGGGCCTCGGAGAGATCCCGGGTGATCACGATTCCCCCCTGGCGCCTTAAGGCCGCCTCCGCCACCTCCCTCCGGGGAAGCTTTTTAAGGGCCACCGTAAGGGCCTCCCGAACCCGACGGGCCAGTTTGAAAGAGGGGGTAAGGAGCACCGCGGTGGCCAGCGGATCGTGTTCGGCCTGGGCCAGAAGGTCCCAGGCGAGATGCTCGGGGCTTGCGGATTCATCGGCCACAATGAGGACCTCGCTCGGCCCGGCAACAAGATCCACCCCCACCTCCCCGTAAAGGAGTTTCTTGGCCACGGTGACATAGATGTTTCCCGGGCCGGCAATCACGGAAACCGGGGGGATGGTCTCCGTGCCGTAGGCGAGCGCCGCAATGGCCCAGGCGCTTCCCACCCGATAGATCTCCGTGACCCCGCATTCGGCCGCAGCCACAAGCAGAGCCGGGTGAAGCCTTCCCTCACGATTGGGGGGCGAGACCATGACGATCCGTTTGACTCCGGCCACCCGCGCCGGGACGGCGGCCATGATCACCGTAGAGATAAGCGGAGTTTCGCCACCGGCCCCTCCCGGGACATAGATCCCGGCCGAGGCCACCGGACGCACCATCTGGCCCAGGAAAACCCCCTCCCGGGTGAAGAACCAGGATTCCTGCCGCTCGCGCCGGTGAAATTCCGTGACCTGACGGAGGGCAAGCCTTATGGCGGAAAGAAGCTCCGGGGAAACCTCCCGGTAGGCTGCGGAGATCTCCTTCTCCGGGACGCGAAGGAGTGCGGCCGAAAAATCCGGGCAGTCAAAGCGCCGGGTATAATCCACCAGCGCCGCATCCCCGCGCCGGCGGACCTCGGCAAGGATCCGCCGCACCGAACGCTCCACCCGCACCGGAATCCGGCCCCTCCGGTTGAAAAGCCTCTCAAGGAAACGCCTTCCGGCCTTACTTTCCGCCTTAACCACTCTCATCTCTTTACCTCCGGAATCACTTTTCGGGCCACCTCCACCACGAACTCCGCCTCCCTTATGGCCCTTTCGGCCTCCTCCGGAGTGTACTCCTCGGTGGGAATGAAATCCACATCTCCGTAAAAAGAAAGCTCCCGCTCCTTTCGCAACCACTTGGAGATGGCGGCAAGCCTTTCCAGTTCCCCTCTCACCTCTTTCGGAAAAAGTTCCTGATATTCGAGAAGAAGCCTCCCTACATCGTGCCACTTGGGAGGGTCCACCCCTACCTGGCGTAACATGCCCTTTAAGGCGAGCTCTACTATTTCCTGGGCCTCACGTACGACATCGGAATAATCCTCCTCCTCAAGAAGTACGGCCAGGACTTTGAGTCTCTTTTGAGCCTTAAAGAGATAACTTTGAGCCAGAGAAATATTGGTCATACTTCTATAATTTCCGGGTGGCGGTAGTCGGGCTTTAGCACCCAGTACCAGGCGTTGCCCCTCTTTATCCTTTTGGCCCCGAGTCGCTTAAGCCTTTCCGCAAGCCCTGATAGATAGCGCTCCATGAAGCCCTCCCGGTCGTAGAGGATGCGACGATGATAAATCATGTCCAGAAAGAGGGGACTTCCGCAAAGGACCTCCTCGCGGGTCTTGATTACCGGGGAAAGCTCCGGGTGAATACCTTTCTTGGCCAGCTCCCGCAGGTAAGGTTCAAGGGGTTCCTCCACCCCGGAGATAAACTCCCTTACCCGTTTCACCCGTCCCCGGGGAAGGGGTTCGGCCACGATGAGAAGGTCAAGGTCGGAGTCCGGCCGCGGGGTGCCCCGGGCCACGGACCCGAAAAGCACCACCGAAAAAAGCCTCTCCCCGTAGTATTCCCTGATTCTCTCCCAAACACGCTTCACTACTTCCTCGTAAATTTCGGTAAGCCTCATCCCTTGACCCCTCCTAAGGAATCTCTTACCATAGCCTCGGGCAGCCGTAAAACCGATGGTCCTGATAAGAAACCTTATTCTCATCCTCTTTGTCCTGGTCTCCGTCCCCCTTTTCGGGACCGCGGCCATTATCATTTCATTTTTTGAGCGCCGGAAGATCCTCTCCCACAAAGTGGCCTGGCTCTGGTGCCGCCTGGTTCTTGCGATATCGGGGGTGAAGATTACCGTTGAGGGGCTTGAGCGGCTCACCCCGGGAAAACGCTATGTCTTTTTTGCCAATCATCAGAGCCAGATGGACATCCCGGTGCTTGAGGAGGCCCTTAAGGGCTTTGAGATCCGGTTTCTGGCCAAAAGGAGCCTTTTCCGCATTCCCTTTTTCGGCTGGGGGATTGCGGCTTTAGGTTATATTCCGGTGGAACGCGATGATCCCCGGGAGGGTTTAAGGAGCCTTATCGCCTGCGCGGAGCGGGTGCGCGAGGGCTATTCCGTGGTGGTCTTTCCGGAGGGGACCCGGAGCCCGGACGGAAGGCTTCTTCCCTTCAAGACCGCGGGTTTCCTTATCCCTATCAAGGCCGGGGTTCCGGCGGTGCCGGTGGCCATCCTGGGCACCCGTAAGATCCTTCCTAAGGGCTCCCTTTTCGTGCGCCCGGGAGAGGTGAGGGTCATCATCGGGGCTCCCATCCCCACCGAGGGTCTCACCAAACGGGACAAGGACCGCCTGGCCCAAGAGGTCCGGGCCTTCCTTGAAAGGTTCATCCCTCAAGGGCCATAAGAAGCAGGCGTTCCACGAGTTTCTCAAAGGAAAGCCCCGCCGCCCGGGCGGAAAGGGGAAGAAGGCTCGTTTCGGTCATTCCGGGGATGGTGTTGGTCTCAAGGAGATAGATCTCCCCCTCATGGATGATCATGTCCGTGCGGCTGTAGTGGCGAAGTCTTAAGGCCTGATGGGCGGAAAGGGCGTATTCCTGAGCCTTGCGGGAAAGATCCTCGGGGATCTCCGCCGGACAGATTTCCCGTGCCGCCCCGGGCGTATATTTGGTGCGATAGTCGAAGTGGTCGCTTTCCCGCGGGATGATCTCCACCACCGGAAGGGCCTCATCCCCGAGCACCCCCACGGTGATCTCCCGCCCGGAAAGAAACTTCTCCACCACTACCTCCCGATCCAGGGCGAAGGCCCGCGAAAGGGCGGAAGGAAGCTCCTCCGGCCCCCTCACCACCGAAAGCCCGAGGCTTGAGCCCTGGCTCGCCGGCTTCACCACCACCGGATAGCCCAGTTTCTCGCAAAAGTCGGGAATCCGATCCCGATCCCTTTCGGAAAAGACTCCTCCCGGAGGAACGGGAAGTCCGGCCTCACGATAGAGAAGACGCGAGAGCCCCTTGTGGATGGCCAGGGCCGAGCCCAGCACCCCCGCCCCCTGATAGGGAAGCCCGAGCGAGTCCAGGAAACCCTGGATGGTTCCGTCCTCGCCCCCCGGGCCGTGGAGCACCAGGAAGGCCACGTCGAACTCCATGGCCCTTTCCGCAAGCCGCGGAAGATCCCGCGGCGGATCAAAGACCGCGACCTCGTGCCCGAGAGAAAGCAGGGCCTTTTTTACCGCTTCTCCGCCGCGAAGGGAGACCTCCCGTTCCGGAGAGTCCCCTCCGCAAAGGAGAGCCACGCGATAAGGCATTCCCTGATGTCCTCCACCCGATTTAGTTCCAGTACCCGCTCCGGCCCGAAGGGAAGGCGTTTAAATATGCGGCGCTCAAGGAGTTTGGTAAGCTCCTCAAGGTGCCAGATCCTCACCCAGGATGCGGGGCGCCTTCCGTAGCGTTCGCGAAGATCCACGAAACGTTCCCTGAGGGTCACGATCTCCTCGTGCCGCACGCGTTTGTCCGCATAATAGACCAGCTCGTCGGCCCGGATGGGAGCCCCCGGAGGGCCGGGTTTAAGAAAGATGTGGTTCCCCACCACCTCCGCCACCTCGGGATAACCCAGCTCAAGGAGCCTCCTTCTTGCACTCTGAGCATGGTTCTCCCCGGTCCTTATGGAATGATGCTTGGTGAGGTCGTGAAGAAGCCCCCCCACGGTAACGAGTTTTACCGGGACCTGCTCCCCGCACCGCAGAAGCTCCAGCGCCAGAAAGGTCCCCACCAGGGCCACCTTCTCACAGTGCCGCACAATGTGGGGCGGAACCCCCTCCCTTTCGAGTAAGGCATAGGCCTGGTCGAGTTCCGGAAGACGCTCCATGCCTTTTTCCTAACAGAATTAGATCCTTTGCGAAAGCCCCTCCTTATCTTTAAGGAGATACCCCCTCGGGAAAGCTTTTTGCTACTTTTTAAAGATTTGTGTCAAAAATTTGCTTTTTCCGACTTTTTATTCCATTTTAAAACTATATGTCGCTTAAATTGGATAATTTTCTAGGGCCAAGGCAACCGGTTATTTTTCATCTTACGGTTACCGGAAGGTGTCAGGCCCGGTGTGAGGGCTGTATCAACGCCCTTTCCTTCGGAAGGCGGGAGGATTTCGCCGACTCCTGGGAGTGTGTTCCGGAAAGGGACGCCCGGGCCCTCTGCGAACTCCTTAAAAAGACAGACGGGCGCCCGGCGGTGGTGGCCTTCTACGGCGGAGAACCCCTCCTTGCCGCAGAAAAGATGGAGGCCGTAAGGGTAAGGCTCCGCGCCCTCCTTAACGGAAGGCCCCTGCGTTTCATGCTCTATACCAACGGGGAGCTTCTTTCCCGCACCCTGAAACGCCACCCGGATCTCCTGCGCGACCTCTGGCTTATCTCGGTCTCCATTGACGGCTCCGAAGGAAAACACGAGCGTTTCCGCCGGGGGACCAGCCTTTCCCGCATCCGGGAAAACCTTGCCGCCCTGAAGGAAACAATGGGGACCCCGGTCCTCATGTGGTCCACGCTGAGGGATGAGGCCTCGCTCAGGGATTGCCTGGAGGAGTTTTTGCGGCTTAAGGCCCGGGGGCTTTGCGATTACTTTTTCTGGCACCTCATAGAGACCGACCGTCCCATTTCCTCCTTTGAGGCTTTCTGCAGGCGCTATCTCTCGGACCTCGCCTTTCTCCTTGAGACCTACCTTTCCTGGCTTTCTTCCGGAAGGATCCTCCCCGTGCTTCCCTTAAACGAGCTTTTCTTCTTTCTCCTTTCCGGGATTCGCCGGGGGCATACGGGCTGCGGGGTAGAGCGGGCGGAGAACTTTGATCTTCAGGGCGGACGCCTCCTTCCCTGCGCGGATCTCGGGGAGGAGTTCGTGCTCGGAGAGATAAAGCCCTCCGGGGAGATCGCCTGGTGCGGGAATCCGGCCCGTCTTTCCTCCTTAGTTTCCTACCGGAGGGATCTCGGCTGTGAGGAATGTCCGGCGGAGTTTTACTGCGGCGGGCGCTGTCCGGTCCTCATTAAAAATTCTCCGGAGCGGGCCCGGCAGTACTGCCTCCTCACTCGCGATCTGGTGAACCTTGCCCGAGAGGCCCTTTCTGAAGTGCGCCGCCTTCTTAAAAAGACCGGACTTTCCCCGGAAAATCTCTACCTTCCTTACGGTTATCTCACCCTCTTTACCGATGTGATACCCTGAGCTCCTGCGGAGGGAATCCCGGAGGAGCCACAGAGCCCGGGATAGGAAAATCAAACTGCTTGACGTTTTTTCAGCCGGAGTTTAATTAAGATCTTCAATGATACTTCGGGGGATCAAAGATGAAACATATTCGGCGTATCCTGGATCTTCAGCCGGAGGAAGCCGAGAGACTCATTTATCGGGGTCTGGAGCTCAAGCGTCATCTTAAAAAGGGTTTTACGCATCGACCTCTGGTGGGCAAGATCCTGGCCCTTATCTTCGAAAAACCCTCCACCCGGACGCGGGTGTCCTTTGAGGCTGCCATGATGAAACTCGGCGGGCAGACCATCTTTCTTTCGGCCCGCGATCTCCAGCTGGCCCGCGGGGAACCCCTTAAGGATACCGCCCGGGTGCTTTCCCGATACGTGGATGGGATCGTGGTGCGCACCTTCGGGCAGGAGGTGGTGGAGGAACTGGCGGCCCACGCCACCGTTCCGGTGATAAACGGCCTTTCGGACCGATTTCATCCCTGCCAGGTCCTTTCGGATCTCCTGACCGTGGTGGAGACCGGGCGCCGGCTCAACGGGCTCAGGGTGGCCTGGGTGGGGGATGGTAACAACATGGCCAATTCCTGGGTGGAAGCTGCCGCCCTTTTCGGGTTCGAGTTGCGTCTGGCCTGCCCGGAGGGCTATGATCCCGACCCCCAGGTGCTGGAGGAGGCCCGGGAGAGAGGGGCCCGGATAAACCTCTTCCGGGACCCCCGAGAGGCGGTCTCCGGGGCCGAGGTCGTTAACACCGATGTCTGGGCCAGCATGGGGCAGGAGGCCGAGGCCGAGGAAAGACGCCGGATCTTTCAGCCCTTTCAGGTCAATGCCGAACTCCTGAAACACGCTGCCCCCGGGGCCATCGTGCTCCACTGTCTTCCGGCCCATCGGGGCGAGGAGATCACCGAGGAGGTCCTGGAGGGGCCTCAGTCGGTGGTGTGGGATCAGTCCGAGAACAAGATGTGGCTCCACGCCGCGGTGCTGGAGTGGCTTCTGGGCTAGGGCCTTTCCCGGTCCTCTTCCTGAGAGGAAGGCGAGGACTCCACCTCCCGCATGGATTCCTCCAGGGCCGCCTTGCGGGAAAGCTTGATCCTCCCGGCCTTGTCGATATCGATCACCTTGACCAGTACCTCGTCGCCCTCGTTCAGGATGTCGGTGACCTTACGCACCCGTCGATGATCAAGCTGGGAGATATGGATAAGCCCCACCGTGCCCGGAAAGAGTTCCACAAAGGCTCCGAAATCGGTCACCCGGGTTACCTTTCCCAGGTAGAGTTTGCCCACCTCCGCCTCCTGGGTAAGTTCCTCGATCATGCGGGCCGCCTTTTCCGCGCTGGCCAGATCCGAGGAATAGATCCGAACCAGACCGGTCTGATCGTCGATGTCGATCTTCACATCCCCGCAGGCGGCGATAATCCCCTTGATGGTTTTCCCCCCGGGGCCGATCACTTGTCCCACCTTTTCGGGATTGATGGCTACGGTGAGCACCCGCGGGGCATATACCGAGAGTTTTTCCCGGGGCCGGGAGAGGGTCTGACGCATCTTTTCCAGAATGAAGAGTCGGGCTCTGCGGGCCTGCTCCAGGGCCCGGGCCATGATCTCCCGCGTGATCCCCGGAACCTTGACATCCATCTGAAAAGCGGTGATGCCCTTTTCCGTGCCGGCGACCTTGAAATCCATGTCCCCCATGCGGTCTTCATCCCCCAGGATATCCGTAAGCACCACCACCCGATCGCCCTCTTTAACCAGCCCCATGGCCACCCCGGCCACCATGTCTTTGATGGGGACCCCGGCGTCCATCAGGGATAGGGTGGCCCCGCAAACCGTGGCCATGGAGGAGGAACCGTTGGATTCCAGCACATCCGAAACCACCCGGATGGTGTAAGGGAACTCCTCCTCCCCGGGGATGACCGGGGTAAGGGCCCTTTCCGCCAGCATCCCGTGTCCGATCTCCCGGCGGGAGGGACCGCGCAGGGGTTTAACCTCCCCCACACAAAAGGGAGGAAAATTGTAGTGGAGCATGAAATGTTTGAAGATCTCCTCCCCGGGAAGATCCAGGCGTTGTTCCTCCTCCGGACTGCCCAGGGTGGTTACCGCCAGCACCTGGGTTTCGCCCCGGGTGAAAAGGGCCGAACCATGGGTGCGGGGCAACACCGAAACCTCACAGCTTATGGGGCGAACCTCCTCCGGCCCCCGACCGTCCACCCGACGCCCCTGGGTCAGGATCATCTCGCGCATGCGGATCTTTTCCAGTTCCTCCAGATACTCGCGAATCTCCGCCTCCCGCCCCACGGCCTCCTCTCCCAGAAGGGAAAGCACAGTGCGGAAGAGTTCCTTGCGCTTACGGTTGCGGTCTTGTTTGCCCGGGGTGTGGAGGATCTCGGTAAGCCTCTCCTCGGCCAGGGAGAAGACCCGCTGCTTGAGGGCCTCATCCTCCGGGGGTTCCTCAAAGGGTATCTTGGGAACCCCGGCTTTCTCTCTCAGTTCCTTCTGGAGATCCAGGAGGGGCTTAAGCCCCTGGTGAGCGAAGAAAAGGGCCTCCTCCATTACGCTTTCCGGGACCTCCCGGGCCATGCCCTCCACCATCACGATGGCCTCTTCCCCTCCGGCGACCACGATATTGAGGTCGCTTTCCCGGAGCTCCTCCGCGGTGGGATTGAGGATCAGGTTCCCGTTTACTCTTCCCACCCGCACCGCGGCGATGGGCCCCCTGAAGGGAAGGGGGGAAAGCTCCAGGGCCGCGGAGGCCCCGGTGATGGCCAGAATATCCGGATCGATTTCCGGATCCAGGGACAGGACCGTGGCGATAACCTGGGTCTCATGACGCCATTTTTTGGGGAAAAGCGGCCGAATAGGCCGATCGATAAGCCGGGCGGTAATGACCTCCTTTTCACTGGGACGCCCCAGTTCCCGTTTGAAATACCCTCCCGAAATACACCCCGCCGCATAATACATCTCCTGGTACTCCACGGTAAGGGGCAGAAAATCCAGCTCCCGCGTCTCCTCCGAGGCCACCACCGTGACCAGAACCATAGTGTCGCCATAGGAGACCAGTACCGATCCATGGGCCTGTTTGGCCACCCGGCCGGTCTCCAGCCGAAAACGGCGACCGTTTATCTCGGTCTCCACCCGATACATGTGTCCCCCTTATCCCCGCAGACCCAGGGCCCGGATCAATTCGCGATAACGCTGGAAATCGGTGCGTCGGAGATAATGGAGAAGTTTCCGGCGCCGGCCCACCAGCTTGAGCAACCCTCGCCGGGAATGATGGTCTTTCTTGTGGACCTTGAAGTGTTCCTCCAGCTGTTTGATCCGGGCGGTCAACAGGGCAATCTGGACCTCCGGAGAACCGGTGTCTTTTTCGTGACGTCGGAACTTTTCGATGATCTCGGTCTTGATCTCCGGATCAAGAGGCATTTCTATCCCTCCCATTTTTATATTCAAGCCCCGGAATGGTCAGACCAACCCCGGAGCTTAGCCCTAATCTAAACCTAGGAAACGAAAACGCGCAACATTTCCGCCCATCCGTCTCCGGAAAGTCTATCCGGATAGTAGGTAACCGCCACCAGGTCTCCCTTTTCCGTTACCAGACGCAACCAGGGCACCCGGGGACGTCGGGCCACCTTCTGAAGCCGGATCAGATTCCCCAGAACGCTAAGCGAAAACGGACGCCCCTGTCTTATCCTTCGGGCCATCTCCGAGGAGATGGTAAGAGCGGGAATGAAGGAGAGGGCCTCCTCCACGGGGATGATCCGGGAGGAAAGCTCCCCCTGGGCATGAAGTCTCTTTATCTCCTCCATACTCAGGGCCTGTTCCAGGGTGAAAGGTCCTTTCTGGGTGCGACGCAGTTCCACCAGGGTGGCCCCGCAGCCCAACCGGAGCCCCAGTTCGTGAACCAGGGAACGCACATAGGTCCCTTTACTGCAATAGACCTCGAAAAAGACCCGGGGAGGTTGAAAGGAAAGCAGACGGAAACTCAGGACTTCCACCCTTTTGGGCTCTTTCTTTACCGTGATTCCCTTACGGGCCCACTGATAAAGCGGACGCCCCTTGTACTTGGCCGCGGAATAAGGAGGGGGAACCTGCTCCAGGATCCCCACGAACTCCTCCATTATCCGGGAGATCTCCTCGGCGGAGAGTTCCCCGGGCACCGGACGGCGTTCCACCACCTCTCCGGTAAGGTCGTAGGTATCGGTAATGATCCCCAGTTCCAGGGCCCCTTCGTAACGTTTATCCCCTTCCAGGATGAACTGGGCGATCTTGGTGCCCCGATTCAGGCATATAGGGAGCACCCCGGTGGCGAAGGGGTCCAGGGTCCCTCCGTGTCCGGCCTTGCGCACCCGGAGCAGACGTTTGATCTTTTCCACCGCCTCGGTGGAACTCATGTCCTTGGGTTTGTCCAGTACCAGGACTCCGTCCAGGGCCATTTTATTCCTCCAGCAGGGCTTCTATTTGGGATTTTACCCTATGGAGCACCTCGAATAGCGAGAGATTGCGTTTTCGAAAACCGGCGGCCCGGCGATGTCCGCCTCCGCCCTCCGAGGCTGCGAGCCGGGCCACGTCGATTCTTCCCCGACTGCGAAGACTCACCCCCACCTCCCCGGGTTTCAGTTCTTTGACCAGGGCCGAGACCTCCACCCCGCGCATACTCCGTAGAAAGGTGGCCAGGTCCTCGGCCTCAGCCGGGGTGCTTCCCAGTTCCTCAAAGTCCTCCAGGGTGAGAAAGGACACCACCCCCCGTCCTCCGG
>DRMH01000079.1 GCA_011322625.1 Thermosulfurimonas dismutans
CGTCACAAGACCGCGGCCCTGATCCGGGCCTCGGTGGTCTCCGGGGGGATCCTGGCCGGGGGCCGGGAGGAGGAAATTCAGGCCCTTTCCCGTTACGGCGAGTCCCTGGGGCTGGCCTTTCAGATCGTGGACGACATCCTGGACCTCACCGGAGACGAAAGGGAACTGGGGAAACCGGTGGGCTCAGACGAACGCAGGGGTAAAGCCACCTATCCGGGTCTGGTGGGGCTGGAGGAAGCCCGCCGTGCCGCGGAAAGAGAGGTCGAAAAAGCCCTTTCGGCCCTGGAGCGGTTCGGCCCGGAGGCCGATCCCCTGCGCGCCCTTGCCCGTTTTGTGCTTACGCGTAAAAATTGAAGCTCCATGAGCCGTATCCTGGATCGCATCCATAGCCCGGAGGACCTCAAAACCCTGAAGGTAACCGAGTTACGCAAGCTGGCCGGGGAGCTGCGGGAGATCATCATCCAGACCGTGGCCCGCAACGGGGGGCATCTGGCCCCCAATCTCGGGGTCATCGAGCTTACCCTGGCCCTGCACTACGTGTTCGAATCCCCGCACGATCGGATCGTCTGGGACGTGGGGCACCAGTGTTACGCCCACAAATTGATCACCGGACGCAAGGACCGTTTTCATACCCTCAGGCAGTACGGCGGGATAGCCGGGTTCCCCAAACGCTCCGAGAGCCCTCACGATATCGTGGAAACCGGACACTCCAGCACCTCCATCTCTTACGGGCTGGGGATGGCCACGGCCCTGCGCCTGAAGAAGGATCCCCGGGGGCGGGTGCTGGTGGTCATCGGAGACGGATCCATGACCGCCGGTCTGGCCTTCGAGGGGCTCAACAACGCCGGGCACCAGAGGGAAGATCTGATCGTCATCCTCAACGACAACGAGATGTCCATCTCCCCCAATGTGGGGGCCCTTTCCTCCTTTCTTTCCCGGAAGATGACCGGGCGTCTGGCCCGCCGGCTCAAGAAGGACATCGAACGGCTGGCGGAAAGATTGCCCCGGGGAGACCAGTTCCTGCACCTCCTGCGCAAGAGCGAAGGTCTTCTCAAGAGCGCCCTCACCCCGGGGATGCTCTTTGAGGCCCTGGGGTTCGACTATGTAGGGCCGGTGGACGGGCACGATCTGGAGGGTTTGATCCATCTTTTCCAGAACATCCGCGAAATGAAAGGCCCCCTTCTGGTCCATATCCTGACCAAAAAGGGCAAGGGTTATCTTCCGGCGGAGACCGATCCCGAGACCTTTCACGGGGTGGGACCTTTCGATCCTCAAACCGGAAAGATCCTCAAGGAACCCGGGCCTCCCACCTACACCGAGGTCTTCAGCCGCACCATGCTCCGTCTGGCCCGGATGGAGCCCCGGCTGGTGGCCATCACCGCGGCCATGCCCCTGGGAACCGGTCTCAAACCCTTCGCCCGGGAGTTTCCGGATCGTTTCTTCGACGTGGGGATCTGTGAACAGCATGCCGTAACCTTCGCCGCCGGACTGGCCCTGGAGGGTCTCCTTCCGGTCTGTGCCATCTATTCCACCTTCCTGCAGAGAGCCTTGGATCAGATCATTCACGACGTGGCCCTGCCCAATGTTCACGTGATCTTTGCCATCGATCGCGGGGGAATAGTGGGAGAGGACGGCCCCACCCATCAGGGGCAGTTCGATCTTTCCTATCTGCGCCTGGTCCCCAACATGACCATCATGGCCCCCAAGGACGAAAACGAGCTCCAGCACATGCTTTATAGCGCCCTTTCCTTTCCCGGTCCGGTGGCCATTCGGTATCCACGCGGAAGAGGGGTGGGGGTCCCTCTCGAGGACGAATTCCGAGAGATTCCGAGGGGACAGGCGGAAATACTGCGGGAGGGTCGGGATCTGGTAATCCTGGCCCTGGGGCACCTGGTCCCCACCGCCCTCAAGGCGGCGGATATCCTGGAAAAAGAGGGGATCTCCTGCGGGGTGGTGAACGCCCGCTTTGTAAAACCCCTGGATGAGGAGCTCATCTGCGATCTGGCCGCCCGGAGCGGAAGGGTCCTTACCGTGGAGGAGAACACCCTTCTCGGGGGGTTCGGCTCGGCGGTGGCGGAACTCCTCCTGGATCGGGGCCTTCGGGTCAAACTCAGACGGGTGGGGCTTCCGGATCGATTTATTGAACACGGATCTCCCTCCATCCTTCGGGAAAGGCTGGGGCTGGTACCGGAAGCCCTGGCGCGTGCGGCCCGGGAACTATTCGAAATTTCCTCCTGAATTCCCTTGACAGATACCCTTCCGGGATTCTAACCTTCCCTAAGGGAATACTTTTTAGAGGGGGGATGAATGAAAGAAATCCGCACCTTCACCCTGCTGGGACAGAGCTTTTCCGGTAAGACCGCCCTGGCCCGGGCCATGTTCTCTCTGGCCGGAGAAAAGGCCCCCGTACGGGAGGGGGAGCCCACCCTGGCGGCCACCCCTTACCGCCTCTCCTGGCAAGGAAAGGAATATTACTTTCTGGACACCCCCGGCGACGACAATTTCCTCGGCGAGACCAAGCTGGCCTGCTGGGCGGCGGATTTCGCGGTGCTGGTGGTGGATGCCACCTCCCCGGTGAAGGTACAGCTGGAGAAGGCCTATGCCGCGGCGCAAGAGGCCGGGCTTCCGACCCTGGTCTTTGTGAACAAGCTGGATCAGGAAAAGTCCCAGCTGGAGGACATCCTCTGCGAGCTTCAGGAGAGACTGGGGCTCTGTGCGGTACCGGTGGCCTATCCCCTGGGAGAGGAGGCCCAGCTACGGGGCATCATCGATCTTCTCAAGTTACGGGTGTATATCCCCGAGGGTACCCGGGTGCGGGTGGAGGGGCTACCGGAAGACCTGCGCGCCCTGGCCGAGGGGTTGCGCAAGAACATGATCGAGTTCGCGGCGGAGGAGGAAGACGAACTGCTGGAAAAATATCTGGAGGAGGAACACCTGGAGCCCGAGGAGATCATGCGGGGTCTGCGCAAGGGAGTTCTCTCCGGCAAGCTGGCCCCGGTGTGTGTGGGTTCGGTGGCCCGGATGGTGGGAGTAGCCCGGCTGCTGGATGCCATAGCCGAACTGGGGCCTTCCCCCGCGGATCGCGGCCCCCGCATCGCGGAGGGGCCGGAGGGAGCCGCGGAGGTATGGCCCGACCCTCAGGCCCCGCCTGCAGTCCTCATCTATAAGACCCTCATCGATCCCTATGCCGGGAGGCTTTCCTTCGGACGGGTGGTCTCCGGAACCCTGTCCCGGGAAGGGGTCCTCTTTAATCCCCACCGGGATCTTTCCGAAAAATACGCCCATCTCTCCGTAGCCCAGGGCGAAAAACTCTCGGAGATCTCCCGGGCCGGCCCCGGGGCCCTGGTGGTTTTCCCCAAGCTTTCCGAAACCCGAACCGGCGAGACCCTTACCGGAGAGGGTCTCCGCATCAAACTGCTGCCTCCGGAACTTCCCGAACCCGTCCTCACCTATGCCCTGCACCCCGAAACCCGGACCGACGAAGACAAGATCGGTCCGGCCCTGAGCAAACTCCTGGAGGAGGACCCCACCCTTAAGATCCGTCGCGACGAGGAGACCCGGGAAATCCTTATCTCCGGTCTGGGTCAGATCCATCTGGAAAGGTCGGTGGAGAAACTGCGCGAGCGTTACGGGGTCAAGGCCCGCATGGATCTTCCCCACATCCCCTACCGGGAGACCATCCGCAAACCCGCCCAGGGGGTCATCTATCGTCACAAAAAACAGACCGGCGGACGGGGGCAGTTCGCCGAGGTGCACTTCCATGTCTTTCCCCTCCCCCGGGGCCAGGGGTTCGAATTCCTGGAGACCCTCACCGGAATGAACGTTCCCCGCAACTTCGTCCCGGCGGTGGAGAAGGGGGTGCGGGAGGCCATGGAAAAGGGGCCTCTGGCCGGATACCCGGTGGTGGATGTCAAGGTACAGTTCTACGACGGCAAGTCTCACGAGGTGGATTCCTCGGACATGGCCTTCAAGATCGCGGCCTTCCATTGTTTCAAAAAAGCCCTGGAACAGTGCGAGCCCGTGCTGCTTGAGCCCATCATGGAGCTGGAGATAGAGGTCCCGGAGGAAAACATGGGGGACGTGATCGGGGACATCAATGCCCGTCGGGGGAGGGTCCTGGGCATGGAGGCCCGCGACCGGACCCAGCTCATCCGGGCCCAGGCCCCGCTCTCTGAACTCTTGCGTTATGCCCTGGATCTTAATAGTATTACCGGAGGTCGTGGAACCTTCCGGATGCGGTTCTCTCATTACGAGGAGGTTCCTCCTCCTATAGCGCAGAGGGTTATCGAAGCCGCCAGGGCCGATCAGGGTTGATGAAGGCCGGGGTACTGAGCATAAGCGACCGCGGGGCTCGCGGGGAAAGGGAGGATCTCTCCGGAAAGATCCTGCAGGAAAGACTCCGGTCCGCGGGCTTTGAGGTCTCCTGTTATCGGGTGATCCCCGATTCCTACGAGGAAATTCTGGCCTTTCTGGTGGACTGGTCCGACCGAGAAGGGCTGGATCTCATTCTCACCACCGGAGGGACCGGGCTATCCCCCCGGGATGTAACCCCGGAGGCCACCCGGGCGGCGGTGGAGAAGGAGATCCCCGGGCTGGCCGAGGCCCTGCGGTTTCACGGAAGGAAATATACCCCCATGGCCGTGCTCTCGCGGGGAATAGCCGGAGTCCGCGGACGGACCCTCATTATCAACCTTCCCGGCAGTCCCAGGGCGGTGGAGGAGGCCTGGGAGGTCCTCTCCCCCGTTCTTAAGCACGCCATAGAAAAGATTCAGGGTTCGGAGGAGGAATGTGGCCGAGGTTAAGCTTACCCGTATGGTAAAGGCCGCCGGCTGAGCGGCCAAACTTCCGCCGGCGGAGCTGGCGGAAATCCTGAGCCGGCTGAACCTTCCCCGCACCCCGGAACTGCTTCTGGGAATAGAGCACGGCTCGGATGCGGCCATCTATCGTCTGAGCGAGGATCTGGCCCTGGCCTTCAGTGTGGACTTCTTCACCCCGGTGGTGGACGACCCCTATCTCTTCGGCCAGATCGCCGCAGCCAACTCCCTTTCGGATCTCTATGCCATGGGGGCCCGCCCCCTTCTGGCCCTGAACATCGTGGGTTTTCCCAAAAAGGGCCTGGATCTCTCCCTTCTTCAGCAGATCCTTCAGGGCGGAGCCGACAAGGTGGCCGAAGCCGGGGCCGCCCTCGGTGGAGGACATAGTGTGGACGACCCGGAGATCAAGTACGGCCTGTGTGTGGCGGGCCTGGTCCATCCGGAAAGGTTCGTCTCCAACCGTGGTGCCCGCCCCGGAGACCGACTCTTTCTCACCAAACCCCTGGGGACGGGTATCCTTACCACCGCTCTCAAAGGAGGAATGCTCTCTCCGGAGGATCCGGCCTACGAACATCTGATAAGGACCATGGCCTCGCTCAATCGAGGGGCCTCGGAGGCCATGATGGAGACAGGGGTACATGCCGCCACGGATATCACCGGGTTCGGCCTCCTGGGACACGCCCTGGAGATGGCCGAGGCCAGCGGGGTAACCCTGGTCTTCCGGGCCTCGAGCATCCCGGTACTCCCCCGGGCCGAGGAGTTTCTCAAACTGGGATTCTCTCCGGAGGGAGATTTTGCTAACCAGAGTTTCTGTATGAAGAAGGTGCGTGTGCATTCCGGGGTGGATCCGGTGAGGCTGGCCCTTCTATATGACGCCCAGACCTCGGGCGGGCTCCTCATCGCCGTGGCCCCGGAAAAGGCCCGGGAATTACATCAGCGGTTGCTGGAAAAGGGGGTATTCGAGGCCGCCGAGGTGGGCGAGGTCCGGGCCGGAGAAGCGGCTATCGAGATCTATCCCTGAACCCTTACTTTCCCAGATACTCCCGGACCTTCTTCTCCAGATACTTTTCCCCGGCATACCCCACCAGGCGCTTTACCACCTGCCCCTCACGATCGATGATAAAGGTGGTGGGAGTGATATAGATGTTGCCGAAGGCCCGCATGATCTCCTCGCTGGCCAGACCCACGGGATAGGTGATCCCCTTGGCCTCCACAATTTGAGGCAGAAGCGGCGCGGCCTCGGTATCGGTCATCAGGCTCACTATTACCAGACCGTCGTTCTTGTATTTGCGATAAAGCTTGGCCAGTTCCTTTAGCTCCACCATGCAGGGGGGGCAGTGACTGGCAAAGAAATTGACGATCACCACCCGCCCGCGGAAATCCGAAAGACGATATTCCTTGCCGTCAAGCCCGGCGAACTTTATCTCCGGAGCCTTTTTGGGATAGGAAAAACCCATGGACCAGAGAAAGACCAGGCTCAAGAGCAGGAACGGTAGCGTTCTCCGCATGTTCAAACCTCCTCCAGATTCTTCACCAGACATTTTAATCCCCGGGCCAGAGAGAGAGCAAGGTCCCGTCCCTTTTCCGGACTGGCCTTGGCCGGGTCTCCCCATACCCCTCCGGGCCAGTAAGAACGTTTCCTCGCCACCAGTATGTGTTTGGGGAAACGAGGATACTCGGCCGGAGCGGTGCCCTTCACCAGGTGGGGATAAAAGTGCTGGATAAGGGAGGTCTCCCATTCTCCGGCATGGGCATCGTTCGGGGTCTCTACCAGATCCGCGGCGGCCTCGCGCAGGAGATCCAGGATGGAGGCCACGGCTATGCGCACCTCCGGGTGTCGGCTCAGAAACTCCTCGGCGGCATCCAGGATGAAGGCCATGTGGGTGCCCCCGGCGTGCCCGGAGACCAGAAGAAAACGCCGAAACCCCTGCCGATAAAAGGAGGCCAGGAGATCCAGAACCAGGGCCCGTAGGGTTTCGCCGCGCAGGGATAGGGTCCCGGGATGATCCGAGGTGCTGCGACAGAGACCGTAATAGACCGGCGGAGCCACCAGCAGGGGGATCTCCCGGGCCGCAAGCTCCGCAACCCCGTAAATGGTGTAAACGTCCGTGGCCAGGGGAAGGTGAGGACCGTGTTCCTCCACCGAACCGAAGGGTATAAGCACCGGGGTCTCCCGGGGGAGGGTTTCCAGCTCGGCAGAGGTAAGGTGTTCCATCAGCATGATCCGGACCTTCGGTCGAGGATTTAGACCGCAGCTTAATCCCCGGGCGGGATTCTGGCAACGGTAAGGCGGGCCTGCAAGATCCGGGTTTAGGGATTAAAATATGCTGGGTTATGAAGAAGGTCTATCTGCGCACCTTCGGCTGCCAGATGAACGAATACGATTCGGAGCGCCTTCTGGCGCTCCTTTCGGGGGAGTATGTGCCCTGTCAGGCCCCGGAGGAGGCGGATCTCATCCTGATCAATACCTGTTCGGTGCGTCGCAAGGCCGAGGAAAAGGTCTATAGTATGGCCGGGCGTTTCAAGCATCTTAAGGCCCGTCGTCCGGAAATCATCATCGGGATCTGCGGCTGTGTGGCCCAGCAGGAAGGGGAACGTCTCCTCAAACGCTTCCCCCATCTGGACCTGGTGCTCGGGCCCCAGAACATCTACCGGATTCGCGAGATCCTGGAGGAGATCGAGCGCACCCGAAGGCCCCAGGTCCGGGTGGAAATGGAGTCCGGGTTCCGTCCCCCGGTGGTGGTCCCCTCTCTGGACGGAAAACGTCCCATAAAGGCCCAGGTCACCATCATGCAGGGCTGCGACAACTTCTGTTCCTACTGCGTGGTTCCCTATGTTCGGGGCCGGGAGATCAGCCGTCCCCCGGAGGATATCCTGCGCGAAATCGAATGTCTGGTCCGGCAAGGAGTACGAGAGGTTACCCTTCTGGGACAGAACGTAAATTCCTACGGCAAAAAGGAAAAGGGATTCCCCTCCTTCGCCGAACTCCTCCGGATGGTGGCGGAAATTCCCGATCTCTGGCGTATCCGGTTCACCACCAGTCATCCCCGGGATCTATCCGAGGACCTCATGCGGGCCTTTGCGGAGGTGAAAAAACTCTGTGAGCATTTGCATCTTCCGGTACAGTCCGGTTCCAATCGGATCCTCAGGCGCATGAATCGAGGCTACACCCGGGAGGAATATCTGGAAAAGATCCGGAGATTGCGGGAAATCTGTCCGGAAATCGCGCTTACCACGGACATCATCGTGGGTTTCCCCGGAGAAACCGAGGAGGATTTTGCGGAAACCCTCTTCCTTCTGGAAGAGGTCCGCTATGACGAGATCTTCTCCTTCAAGTATTCGGATCGTCCCTACGCCCGGGCCCGGGAATTCCCGGAAAAGGTCCCCGAGGAGGTCAAGGCCGAGCGCCTAAGTCGGGTGCATACCCTCCAGGCGCGCATTACCGAGGAGATCAACCGCAGTTATATCGGACGGGAGGTGGAGGTTCTGGTGGAGGGCCCTAGCGAGACCCGTCCGGAGCTCTGGACCGGGCGCACCCGCACCAATCACGTGGTGAATTTCTCCGCCCCGCCGGGGCTGGATTTGAAAGGGGCCCTGGTTTATGTTTTTATTAAAGATACCGGCAAACACTCCCTGCGGGGGGAATATCGCCGCACAATCCAAGGCCCTTGAGGAGGCCAAAATGAAAGTAAAGATGAGGATCCAGGCTGTGGCCATGGATCCGGTTACCAACAGTCCGGTGATGATCCTCCAGGAAGAGGGGGGAGAAAGGGGGCTTCCCATCTGGATCGGGATCCTCGAGGCCACAGCCATTGCCAGCAAACTGGAAAACATCGAGTTTCCCCGTCCCATGACCCACGATCTGATGAAGAACATCCTGGATCGCCTGCAGGTACGGGTACCCCGGGTGGAGATTTGCGACCTGCGCGATAATACCTACTACGCCCTGATCACCCTGGATCTCGGGGGAAAGGAGATCCAGATCGACGCCCGTCCCAGCGATGCGGTGGCCCTGGCCCTGCGCACCGGGGCGGAGATCTACGTGTACGAAGAGGTACTGGCCAAGAGCCAGGCCCTGGCTGAGGAGGCCCAGAAAAAGGCCGAGGAGGCTACCGCTGCCACCTCGGAAACCAACCGGGAAAAACTCAAAGACCTCCTGGAGCGTCTGGATCCCCAGGCCTTCAAGTACAAGATGTAATGTTCGACCTTCACTGTCATTCCCTTTTCAGCGACGGGGAGCTTCTTCCGGCCGAACTCCTGCGGCGGGTAGGGGTAATGGGGTATGAAGCCGTGGCCATTACCGACCATGCCGACAGTTCCAATCTGGACTTCGTTCTTCCCCGTCTCATCCGGGTGGCCGGGGATCTCAATGTTCATTCCTCCTGTCGCCTGATCCCGGGGATCGAGATCACCCACGTCCCCCCTCCCCTGATTCCGGAGCTGGTGAAACGGGCCCGGGAGCTGGGGGCCCAGATCGTGGTGGTACACGGCGAGACCCCGGTGGAACCGGTGGCCCCGGGCACCAACCGGATGGCCATCGAGGCCGGGGCGGACATCCTGGCCCATCCCGGCCTTATCAGCGAGGAGGAGGTGAAACTGGCCGCGGAAAAGGGGATCTTCCTTGAACTTTCCGGACGCAAGGGACACTCGCTGACCAACGGTCATGTGGCCCGTTTGGCCCGCAGATTCGGAGCCCCCCTGATCATCAACTCCGATGCCCACGCCCCCGGAGATTTCATGAGCGCCGAACAGGCCTTCCTGGTAGGGAGAGGCGCCGGGCTTTCCGACGAGGAGGTCCGGGAAATCTACCGCCGGGCCCGGGAGCGTTTCCTCCATGCAACTTAAGGAGATCTTCCTGCGGGCGGGTTATCCTCCCACCACCCTTAAAGACCCGCCGGCGGTGGTGCTGAACCTGGGTTTGGCCCCGGAAAGGGTGCAGGCCGATCTTCTGATCACCGACGGGAAAAAGCCCCTTCTGATCGCGGACTATGCGCCCGGAGCGGTCAGATCCCGTACGCGGGGGCTGGTGGCCTATGCCCGTCTGGCCTTTCCGGAGGGGCCCCCGCCTCTGGTCCTTCAGACCAACGGCCGGGATTTCGTGCTGGTGGAAACGGAAAAGGGACGGGAAATCGCCTACGGCGGTCCGGAGGTAATCCCCTCCTATGAGGCCCTTCTTTCCCGCTCCTCTCCGGCCCCGGTGGATTCTCGACGCCGGAAAATCGAGGAAAAGATCCTCTTCATCCACTCCACCGGAGGCTGACCACCTAGGAGGCAGGCTGGAGCCTGCCCAGAAGCTCCCGCAGGTAGCGGAGACTCGGGGCCACCGCCTCCTCGGCGTGAGCCTCCAGGGTAAGCACCGGGGCCAGCCCCCGGTCATACACGAACCCCAGGATCTCCGGGAAGGGAATGGTCCCCTCCCCCAGGGCCAGGTGCTCGTCCCAGTCCCCGCGATTGTCGTGAAGATGGATCTCGGAAAGATAGGGATAGAGCCGGGGTAACCAATCCTTCCAGTGGGTGCGGGCAAAGGCCTGGGCGTGTCCGGGGTCGAAACACCAGGTAAGTCCGGGATGGGCCTCAAACAGGGGGAGCAGCACCTCGGCCGAAGGTTCAAATACGTTTTCCAGGGCCAGGGTAAGCCCCAGCTCTCCGGCCTCGGCCAGAAGGATCTCCAGGGATCGGTGCAGGCGCTCCTGCCATCGGGGGACCTGTTCGCGATGATAACCCGGATGGTACCCGCTGTGAAACACCACCGTGCGGGGATCAAAAAGGAGGGCTATCCGCAGGGCCTCGCGTAAACGCCGCACACTGGCCTCCCGCACCAGAGAATCCAGGGCCCCGGGCGAAAGATCACAGAAAGGGGCATGGACGTTACACCGCACTCCGGCCTGGTGCAACTCTTCAGCTACCCGGCGAAAATCCTCGAAACGATAGGTATCCAGGGCCTCCCGGTCCAGAGAGACCTCCACCCAGAGACCCTTCTCCCGCACCAGCGGAAGATACTTTTGCACCAGAAGATCAAAGGGGATGGAGACAAAGATCTGCGGCTCCCTCATCGCCGATAGAACTCCTTTAGATTGTCCACGATGTATCGAATCTCCTCCTCCTTAAGATAGGGATGCATGGGAAGACTCAGGACCTCCCGGGCGGCCCTTTCGGTTTCGGGAAGGGAGCCCGGAGGAAAGCCCAGGTCCCGGAAGACCGGTTGAAGGTGCAGGGGAAGAGGGTAATAGACCGCGGTGGGAATGCCCCTTTCCGCCAGCCACCTGCGCAGCTCGTCCCGGGCCTTAACCCGCACCGTGAACTGGGCCCAGGAGGAGGTAAAACCCTCGGGGATATGGGGGGGAACAACCTCCGGCACCCCGGAGAGAAGCCCGCGATAAAGATCCGCCACCCTCTGTCGGAGGCGAATTTCCTCCCGGAGATAGCGAAGTTTGACCCGGAGGACGGCCGCCTGGATCTCGTCCAGGCGACCGTTTATCCCGGCCCATTCATAGTAATAGGGACGGGTCTGACCGTGGACCCGCAGGGCCCGGATGCGTTCGGCAAGGCTCACCTCCCGGGTGAAGACCATTCCTCCGTCCCCGGCCCCTCCCAGGGGTTTGGAGGGAAAAAAGGAGGTGGCTGCGGCCTTACCGAAACTCCCCGAGGCCCTTCCCTCAAGCTCCGCCCCCAGAGACTGACAGGCATCCTCGATAAGGACCACCCCGTGTTCCTCACACAGGGGTTCAAGGGCCCGGAAGTCCGCCGGAAGGCCGAAAAGACTCACCGCTATCACCGCCGAGACCCGCCCCTTGAGTCTCTCCAGGGCCTCCTTTACCGCCGGCGGGGAAAGGTTGTAGGTGAGGGGATCGATATCCACAAAGTAAGGCTTCAGACCGGCCCGGAAGACCACCTCCGCCGTGGCCACAAAGGTGAAGGAGGGGACCAGGACCAGGGAGCCCGAGGGAAGTTCCAGGGCCCTGAGGATGAGGTAGAGGGCATCGGTGCCGGAGGAGACCCCTACGGCCCGGGGAACCCCGACGAAACGAGCCAGCTCCTCCTCCAGGGCTTCCACCTCCGGCCCCAGAACATAGCGGGTGCTGCGGAGGACGCGCAATACCGCCTCCTCGATCTCCCTTCCGTAACGCCGGTATCCCCTGCTCAGATCTATAAAACGCACGCCCTGAACATAACACCCTTTTGCCCTTCGGAAAACCGGAAATCTTCTCCAACGGGGTTATAATGAACCCATGCTCCTGGAACTTCTGGAGGCGGAATCTCCCCTTACCTTCGCCCGATATATGGAGCTCTGTCTCTATCACCCGCGCTACGGATACTATGCCCGCGGGCCGCGGCTAGGGCGCTCCGGAGACTACTTCACCTCTCCCACGGTTCACCGGGTCTTCGGGGCCACGGTAGCGGTGCAGATCCTGGAGATATATCATCTCCTGGGGGAACCCCCGGACTTCACCCTGGTGGAGATAGGTGCCGGGGAAGGCTACCTGGCCCTGGACGTGCTCTCCTATCTTTCCCTTAAGGGTTTCTCCTTTCCCTATCTCCTGGTGGAACCCCTGCCCAACCTTCGGGCCCTTCAGGAGGAGACCCTCCAGCCCTTCGCCGGACAGGTACGCTGGTTGACCTCTCTTTCCGAGCTTTCCCCCTTTAACGGGGTGGTGCTGGCCAACGAACTTTTCGATAGTCTGCCGGTGCATCTCCTAGAGAAGACCTCCGAGGATATAAAAGAGGTTTATGTCCGGGTAAGGGAAGGCCACATCCAGGAGGAACTTTCGGCCCTGAGCGATCCCCGGCTCCTGGAGCGTATCCTCCCCTACGCCCTCACCTGGCCCGAGGGATACCGGACCGAGGTGTGTCTGGAGCTGGAATTCTTTTACAAGGAGCTTTCCAAGAAGATGATCTCCGGGGGGATGATCATCTTCGATTACGGTTATCCCCGGGGGGATTACTATCATCCCTCCCGCACCCGGGGGACCCTTCTCGCCTACTGGAAACACCGGGTGGTGGACAATCCCTATCTCCGACCGGGGCATCAGGATCTCACCGCCCACGTGGATTTCACCGCCCTGCGGGAACTGGCGGAAAGGTACGGATTCCTCAATCTGGGGTTCACCCAGCAGGCCCCCTTCCTGGTTTCGCTGGGGGTGGAGAGGGTGCTAAACGAGGTCTCCGAAAACACGGTTCGGGATCGGGAGGCGCTGAAACTCCTCCTTCTTCCGGAAGGGCTGGGGTCCACTCACTGGGTCCTCCTTCAGGGGCGCAATCTTCCCCCGGTCAGGTTACGCGGGTTCGGCTTAAGCAATCGCCTGCATCTGTTATATTAGGTGCCCATGGATACCCGCTTTCGGATCCTGGTCCGGGACGAACGCACCCGGGCCCGGGTGGGTCGTCTTCTTACCCGGCGAGGGGTGGTGGAAACCCCGGTCTTCATGCCTGTGGCCACCGCGGCCAGCGTGAAGGCCGTGCCTCCGGAGGTGGTGGCCGGACTATCCGCCCGGATCCTCCTGGCCAATACCTATCATCTCTACCTGCGTCCGGGGCCGGAGGTTATTCGGCGCTCCGGGGGGTTGCATCGGTTCATGAACTGGCCCCGGGCTATCCTCACCGATAGCGGCGGTTTCCAGGTGTATAGCCTCTCTCGTTTCCGGAAGATAGAAGAAGACGGGGTCCGCTTTCGCTCCCATCTGGACGGATCGGAACATTTCCTTACCCCGGAGAAATCCCTGGCCATCCAGGCGGATCTGAACTCCGATCTCCGGATGGTCCTGGATGTATGTATCCCCTACCCCTCATCCCGGGAGGAGACCCGGGAGTTGACCCGCTTAACCCATCTCTGGGCCGAGAGATCGCGGGCTTACTGGCGCAGGCACTCCCAACCGGAGGTCCTTCTTTTCGGGATCGTCCAGGGAGGGATGTTTGCGGACCTGCGACAGGAAAGCGCCCGCACCCTGGTCTCCATGGACTTCGATGGTTACGCCATAGGGGGGCTTTCGGTCGGGGAACCCAAGGAGTTGATGCTGGAGATGCTCGAGGCCTCGGTGGAGGTCCTTCCCGAGGACCGGCCCCGTTATCTCATGGGGGTGGGTAAACCCGAAGATATTCTGGAGGCCGTGGCCCGGGGGGTGGATATGTTCGATTGCGTGCTTCCCACCCGCAACGCCCGCCGGGGTACGGTCTTTACCTCCCGGGGCACCTTTCACATCCGCAACGCCGCCTTCAAAGAGGACTTCCGTCCTCTGGACCCGGAATGCACCTGCTATACCTGCCGCCATTTCAGCCGGGCCTATCTGCGTCATCTCTTCCATTCCGGAGAACTTCTGATATACTTTCTGCTCACCGTACACAATCTCCATTTTTATCTGCGTTTTATGGAGGAAATTCGCCAGGCCATACGCGAAAGGCGTCTGGAAGAGTTCAGAAAAAACTTTTACCAACAAAAGGAGGACACATGTGGGAGGTAGTTTACGCCATGGGAGGCCCCCCGTCCCAAGGGGCCCAGGGAGGACCGGCCAGTCTCATCGCCACCTTTGTACCCCTCATCCTCATCTTCCTGGTGTTCTATTTTCTCCTCATCCGCCCCCAGCAGAAACGTGCCCGTGAACACCAGCGTTTTGTGGATAGCCTGCACAGCGGGCAGAAGGTCATCACCGCCGGCGGGCTTATCGGTCACGTGGTAAAAGTGGAAGGGGACGAGGTCCTTCTGGAGGTGGGCAAAGACATCCGGGTCCGGGTCCACAAGCAGTACATCTCCGGGCCGGCCTAGGCCTCGTCTATCTCCCGAAGCCATTTTTCCAGGGCCTGAAGGGCCCTTTCCGCCAGGAGACGGTATCGTTCTCTCTTGGGGAGTTTTCTTCTGCGGCCGGAATCGGAGGCCGGAGGGGGAAAAAGCCCCCAGTTGTTATTCATGGGCTGGAAATGGCGGGGGTCCGCCTCCATGAGATAGCGGATGAGGGCCCCGTGGGCGGTCTCCGGCGGGGGAACCACCGAGGCCAGCCCCCGAATCAATCGCGCGGCGTTGATACCGGCGATAAGCCCCATGGCCGTGGATTCCACGTAACCCTCCACCCCGGTGATCTGGCCGGCCAGAAAGACCCGCTCGCAGGAACGAAGCTGAAGGGTGGGTTTCAGGACCCGGGGAGCGCAGACAAAGGAATTCCGGTGGATGGAACCGTAGCGGGCGAATTCCGCGTGTTCCAGCCCGGGGATTAACCGAAAGACCCGTTCCTGTTCCCGATACTTGAGCTTGGTCTGAAACCCCACCATATTGTAGAGGGTGCCCTCCCGGTTCTCCGGCCTCAGCTGGACCACGGCATAGGGTTCGCGCCCGGTGCGCGGATCGATCAGCCCCTTCGGTTTCATGGGGCCGAAACGCAGGGTATCGCGTCCCCGTTCGGCCATCACCTCAATGGGCAGACACCCCTCAAAATACCGGGGTTCCTCGAAGTCCTTAAGCGGCACCTTTTCGGCCCGCAGAAGTTCCTCCACAAACCGCTCGTATTCCTCCCGGGTAAGGGGACAGTTGACGTAGGCCCCCTCGCCTTTTCCGTAGCGGTCGGCCCGAAAGACCCGATCCCAGTCGATGGAATCGGCATAGACGATGGGGGCGATGGCGTCGTAAAAATGGAAATAATCCTCTCCGGTCAGGCGTTTCAGATCCTGCGCGAGGGCCTCGGAGGTGAGCGGCCCGGTGGCCACAATCACCAGGCCCTCCGGGGGTATCCGGCTGACCTCCTCCCGTACGATTTCCACCAGGGGGTGTTCCTCCAGACGCCGGGTGACATAGGCGGCGAACAATTCCCGATCCACGGCCAGGGCCTTTCCGGCCGGGACCTCGCTGGCCAGGGCCGCCTCCATGATCAGGGAACCCAGGCGCCGCATCTCCTCCTTGAGGAGCCCCACCGCGCTGGTAATCTCCCTGGAACGCAGGGAATTGGAGCAGACCAGCTCGGCCAGTTTACCGGTGCGGTGGGCCGGGGTAAGTTTGCGGGGCCGCATCTCGTAGAGACGAACCCTCACCCCCCGCCGCACCAGCTGCCAGGTGGCCTCGGACCCGGCCAATCCTCCGCCGATGACGGTCACCCTTTCAGGCATAAAGCACCACCCCCGCCCGCCGGGGATCCCCGGCCCCGGTAAGATCGTCCCGCACCAGGTGCACCCCGCCGAAATAAAGATCCTTCCCGGGCCAGAGATTTACCGGCCTCACCCATTCCTTCAGCCCCTCCGGAAACCCGGGCTCAGCCTGAAAGACTCCCTCCTCAAAATGGAGACGCGGGGCCTCCACCGCCGCCTGGGAGGAAAGTCCGAAAAAGGAGAGGTGAAGAAGCACCTGAAGAAGGGCCGAACGAATCCTCTTACTTCCCCCGGAGCCCAGAACCCAGCGTGAACCTCCCACCTGAAGGATGCTGGGGGCCATCATGGAGGGAATACGTCGGCCCGGGGGATAGGAGAAGAACCCCCGGGGATGGAGGTCCTCCTCGCCCAGGATGTTGTTCAGGACCAGACCGGCCTCGGGAAAAAACAACCCGGCCCCCTCACCGAAGGTAAGGGTTATCCCGCAGAGGTTCCCCTCCTCGTCCGCCACGCTGAGATGCGTGGTTCCGGCCGAGGCCCCCAGCCGGAGATATACCTCCTCGGGATGAAGCAGGATCTGCTCCCGAAGGTTATCCTGCCGGACCAGGGCCCGGGCCAGGGTCTCCAGGTGTTCCCGACTCAGGTATTCTCCGCCGGAAAAATGTTCCTCAAAATACTTCCATCCCAGGGTCACCAGACTCCCTCCGAAGGAAGGGGGAGGATTGGTAAAAAGGATACCCCGGCGGGAGACATATCTGAGGGGCCTCCGGATATAGACCCGATAGTACCCCAGATCCTCGGGGGTAAGGAGCCCTCCCCGCTGCCTGAGCCAGGAACTCAGGTTCCGTCCCAGGGTGCCGGTGTAAAGGTCCTCCACCGCGCGGGGAAAATCCTCCAGGAAATCGGCCAGGGCGGGATTACGTATCCTCTCCCCGGGTTGAGGAGGGCACCCCCGGGGATAATAGAGGGCTTCGGCCCCGGGGTCCTGCCGAAAGATGGGTTCCAGGATCCGGAAACAGGAGGCCTGGAGAGGGTCCACCTCCACCCCCTCCCGGGCCAGGAACACCGCCGGCCCCACCACCCGGGGCCAGGGAAGCCGGCCCAGATCCTCCTTGAGTCTCCTGAGCCCCAGGGGGGTGCCGGGTACCGCCACCGAGGCCGCTCCGGTAAAGAAATCCTGGGTGGAGGAGGTGAAGCGCAGGGTAATACGTCGAAAATCCGGCTTTTCCGGGAATCCGGAAAGACCTAGCCCCGGCGCGGAGACAAAAAAATCATAGACTCGCAGCAGGGAATCCCGGGCCCGATAAACGATGGCGTATCCACCTCCGGCCAGCCCGGTCAACCCGGCTTCGGCTATCCCGGCCGCCAGGGCCGCTCCCACGGCCGCGTCAAAGGCGTTCCCTCCGGCCCGGAGGATCTCCACCCCGGCCCGGGCGGTGCTAACATTTCCGCAGGCCACCACCCCTTTCATCCCCAGAATTCCTCCCGCAGGACCTCGATCATCCTCCGGAAGTCCCGGGTCTCAAGGTAGAGATTTACCTGCCGGTGTGCGCTGGTGCCCCGTTCCGCCACCTCCTCCAGCGGAGCAATCTTCTCCCGTTCCCCGGTCTTCTCCAGACCACCGGCCCAGCGAAAGAGAAACTCCCGAAAGATCTCCCGGAAGGTGTTGCGACGTTCGGTAACCGGATCCAGGAAAAAGCCATCCAGACCGTGCCGGGCCGCCTGCCACTTGTTGTAACGCAGGATCTCCATGGGCACCTCCGGGGCCTCCTGGTCGCCCTCCAGGATGGTCGCGGCAAAGGCCCGGGCCAGAGCCGCCACGGCCAGGATCTCGCTGAATCTTCCGGGAAGATCACAAACCCGAAGCTCAAGCGTCCCGAACAGGGGGTGGGGACGCACGTCCCACCAGAGATCCCGGGGCTGGAGGATGATGTCGTGACGAAGAAGGAGGTTCACCAGGTCCTCGAATTCCCCGTAGGTCCTGAAATCGCGCGGATATCCGGCCAGGGGAAGGGCCTCAAAGAGTTTGCTCCGATAGGAATAGAACCCGGTAAACTCCCCCTCATAAAAGGGTGAGGAGGTGGTAAAGGCCAGGAAAAGGGGAAGATACAGACGAAACCAGCGATAAACCCGGAGGCAGTCCTCGGCCGAGGGCATCCCCAGATGAATATGCAGCCCCTGGGAGATAAAACGGCGCCCCACGATCTGGAGCTCCTCCCGCAGGGATTCATATCGGGGATCATCCCAGACCTTCTGCTCCGAGGCCCGGGAAAAGGGATGGAGACTGGCGGCATAAAGGAGACACCCCTCCTCCCGGGCCAGGTCCTCCAGGCGGCGAAGGGCCTTTTTCAGCCAGTCCTCGGCCTCGGAAACCGAGGCGCACACCGGGGTAACGATCTCGATCATGGAACGAATGAACTCCGGCTTGACGTATTCCCGGAGCTCCGGATCCCGCCGGGCCCGGCTCAGGATCCTGGGTCCGGCCGGGGCCAGGGAAAAGTCCTCCGGCTCCAGGAGCTGAAATTCGATCTCTATCCCCACGGTGAGGGGTTCGCTCTCCCTAAATCTCAGCATCTCCGGCCTCCTTCAGGGCGATATGCGCCACCTCAAAAAAGAAACGGGCCCCGATGGGAAGCACTCTCTCGTCGAAATCGAAACGGGGACTGTGGGCCGGGACATTTTCCAGCCCGGCTTTTCTGGCCCCGAAACGAACGAAACACCCGGGTACCTCCTGGAGATAAAAGGAAAAATCCTCTCCCCCCAGACTGGGATGAGGCATCCGGGCCAGCCCCTCCTCCCCCACCACCCTCCGGGCTGCCACCCGGGCTATTTCCGTCTCCCGGGGAGTGTTGATCACCGGAGGGTAACCCTCCAGGATCTCTATCCTGGCCTTCACCCGGTGCAGCTCCTCCATTCCCCGAACCATACGCTGCAATCCCAGATGGATCCTCCGGCGGCTTTCGGCATGGGTGGTCCTTATGGTTCCCTCCAGAACGGCCCTTTCGGCGATGACGTTATAGGCCGAACCCGCCCGAAAACGTCCCACGGTGATTACCGCCGGATAGGCCGGATTGATCTCCCTTGAAATCAGCGACTGGATGGCGGTCACCAGGTAGGCTCCAGCCACCACCGCATCCACCGCTTCGTGCGGCCAGGCAGCATGCCCTCCCCTTCCGGAGAGTTCCACCACGAAGCGGTCGGTATAGGCGCATATAAGCCCTTCGTTTACGGCTATCTCTCCCACCCGAAAGTGACGATCGATATGCCCTCCGAAGATACACTTCACCCCTTCCAGCACCCCCTCCTGGATGAGCAGCCTGGCCCCTCCCCCGCTTTCCTCGGCCGGCTGAAAGAGAAGCCGCACCCCGCCCCGCGCCGGGGGATCCTTCCTAAACAGGGCGGCGGCCCCGAGCAACATGGCCACATGCCCATCGTGTCCACAGGCGTGCATGACCCCGGGGACCAGAGAGGCAAAGGGAAGCCCGGTTTCCTCCTGCAGGGGAAGGGCATCCATGTCCGCCCGCAGGGCCACCCACGGAGGACCGGCCCCCAGATCACACACCACCCCGGTCCGGGCCACCCGACGGGAAGACCATCCCAGTTCGGAGAGCTTGGTCTGAATGAAGGAGGCGGTGCGCTCCTCCTTAAAGGCCAGCTCCGGGAAACGGTGCAGATGCCTCCGGATGGATACCAGCCACCGGAAAAACGCCTCCCCGCTTCCTTCCATGGATCTTAATATACTCCGGCTACGTCCGCGGAGACAATGCGGGGAGTAATGAAGACGATAAGCTCGTTTTTAGAGAAAGAATTCCGGCGGTTCTTGAAAAGCTCTCCCACCCCGGGCACCTTGGAGAGGCCGGGCACCTCTCCGGTGGAATGGGCCAGGTTCCGTTCGATTATGCCTCCGATGACCACGGTATCCCCGTTTTGCACGATCACCCGGGTCTTGGCGTAGCGGGTCACGATGGAGGGCACCCCGTTGACCTGACGGCCGAAATCCGGGGCATTTTTCTCTATCTCCAGATCCAGGGTGATCCGGTTATCCGGGGTGACGTGGGGCACCACCTTGAGGCGCAGGGCCGCATCCACGAATTCGGTGGAGATCCCATCCTGGGTCTGACGAAGATAAGGGATACGGAAGCCCTGCTTGATCTCGGCCTCTTCGTTGTCCTCGGTAATCACCCGCGGAGCAGAGATGATGCGGGCCACCCCCTGGTTCTCCAGGGCGGAAAGTTGTACATCAAGAAAAAGAGCCGAACTGGAGCTGACATGCCCGAAGGTAAACCCCAGGCGGGAGGTCCCGGCCACTCCCAGATCCACAATGGCCCCGGGATCGATCCCCACATTGACGGTGCCGGAACCCATCCCGCCGGCCTGGGCCGCTGAAATATCACTGTCCAGCGAAAGATTGGTCTGCGGGGAAACCCCGGTGAAGGTATGCTGACTCAGACGCCAGCCGGCCCCGGACCACCTGATCCCCAGGCGGTGCTCGTAACTGTCCTGGATCTCCACAATCCGGGCCTCAATGAGTACCTGCTTGGTGGGCTGATCGATCCTTTCGATGAGCTTTCGGGCTTCCCGGATGACCTTGGGGACGTCCTTCAGGATGATCTGATTGGTCCTCTCCTCGTAGGTGACCTCGCCCCGATCCGAAAGGATCTTCTGGATCTGCTCGGCCACATCCTTGGCCTTGGCGTAGTTAACCTGGAGATACACGGTCTCCAGAGGGGCGACATCCTCCTCCCGGGCCTGTTCCTCTTTGATCTGGCGGATCTCCTGCGCCTGCCGGCGCAACTCCTCCAGGGGAGCCACCCGGATGATATTCCCCACCCGGACCATCCCCAGACCCTTGGCGGAAAGGACCGTATCCAGCACCTGATCCCAGGGGACGTTTTCCAGGCGCAGGGTTACCTTGCCCTGCACGGTGTCGCTCACCACCACGTTGAACCCTCCCACCTTAGCCAGCAGCCGTAACACCGCATGGATATCCGCATTCTGAAAATCTACGGAGATAGGGGTTCCGGTGTATTTGGGGCGCGTAAGCGGCACCTGAATGGCCTTCTCCTTGAGGGAGGGAAGCCAGATCCTCTCGTACCATTCCTGGGTAACCTTTCCGAACTTTCGGGAACCGCCCTCTCCTCCCGGGGCGGCCATGACCTTCTTTTCTAGCAGGGTGACGATAACCGCCGGCCCCTTGGACTTGACCCGATAAAGCACCGGCTTTTCCGTAATCAGTTCGATCTTTATTCCGGTATCTTCCGCGGCGATATCCATGCTCTTGATCAGGCTCTTGCGCATGGATTTTACCCATTCGGTGCTCCCGATGCGGGTATCCGCAAAATGGAGAATCACCCCCCGTCCCGCTTCCCTGGCCTCGGCCTTTATTCGGGGCACGCGATTGAAGGTGAAGATGATACTGGCCCCGTGGGAAAAGGGCGTTATTTCCACATTCTGAAGCAGGTGTCCTGCGGCCTGAAGGGAATCGGCCCAGGCCAGCGTACATATTACCAAGAGGAAGACCAAACCGGTTTTAAAGGCTCTCATGAGGACTCCTCCGTGGGTCTCAGGTATATTTTATATTTCTTCAGATGTTCCTGACCCAGAAAATCATACACCTTTTCCTGTACCAGGAGATAACCCTTGCGCGAGATCTTTATTATTACTCCGCCCTCGCTCCCGATTCGGGCCCCCTGGGCTACCATATATCCCTTCCCGGTAGGATCCTCGATGAGGGCCCAGCAACGCCCCCTCTTGCAGATCACCCCGGTGAACCGCAACTCCTTGAGGCTCCACTTCTGTAAGGGAGAAGAAATATGAGAGACGGTGCGCACCGGTTTCTTCTTCACGAAAAAGGGTTTAAAGGGATTATTATAAGCCTTAAGACGGGTGTGATAGGTCTCCTCATCGAGCATTTTCTCCCAGGCCTTAAGCTCCCGATCCTCGACCTTGACCTTCCGAGCCGCGGGAACCGTTCCGGAACCCTTCCGGGCCCCCTCCTTCTGACAGGCGGTAAAGACCAGAAGTATGATCATGGATAGGATCAGCCAGGCCCTCATCTTCTCGCTCTCTTTCTGGTTTTCTGAAGGGGAATCCCGGTGTATCGGTAGGTGTTAAAGGTGGAGTGCACGAACAGATAGTACTGCTGGTTCCGGCCCGACTTGAGCTGGATGTTCATGGAGGCCAGGGTGATGATGCGGGGGAGGTGTTCCACGTCCTCCCAGAAATACACCAGTTCGGGAAAATCCCCGGATAGCTCCAGGGTCACAGGGATGACGTTATAGTAATTCTGCCGTATTTCGGACCTGGGGGTAAAGGAAAGTACCTGCAAACCGGACTGCTTGGCCCGCTCCGAAACCCGGCTGAGAAGATCCGGGATCTCCCTTTCGTTGGGCAGAATGTACACCAGACGCTTAAAGAAGATCTTTCTCTGCCGGATCTTGGCCTCGAGATAGGACTTCTGAGAGGCCAGGACCCGATATTTCTGGATCTCTTTTTGCAACTGAACGATCTGCCGGTCCATGGACTGGAGATGCCGGTAGGAGGGTAGAAAA
>DRMH01000080.1 GCA_011322625.1 Thermosulfurimonas dismutans
AAGGTGGGCAAGGTGCTGCAGGTGTTTCCGCGAAAGCAGAGGGCCATCGTGGAGGGGGTGAATATCGTCAAGCGGCACATGAAGCCCACTCCCTACAGCGAGGGCGGGATCGTGGAGAAACCCGCACCCATCCATGTATCCAATCTTATGGTCTTTTGCCCCAAGTGTAACCGCGGGGTCAAGATCGGCCGAAAGTTTCTGGAGGATGGGAGCAAGGTGCGGGTATGTCGAAAATGCGGCGAGATTATAGAGGCTGAGGAGTAGGACCATGTCCTGGCTTAAGGAATATTATCAGGAGACGGTGGTGCCCCGGTTAAAGGAGAAGTTCGGGTATAAGAATCCTTTTGAGGTGCCGCGCCTGGAGAAGATCTGCGTGAATATGGGGCTGGGGGCGGCGGTGCAGGAGCCGAAGCTGATTGACGAGGCCCTCAAGGAGCTGGCCCTTATTACCGGTCAGAAACCGAAGGTATGCCGGGCGCGGAAGTCCATAGCCGCTTTCAAGCTTCGGGCCGGGATGCCTATCGGGGTGATGGTAACCCTGCGCAAGAATCGCATGTACGATTTTCTGGCCCGGCTTATTCACGTGGCCCTTCCGCGGGTGAGGGACTTTCGGGGTCTCCCTCGCCGGGGGTTTGATGGCCGGGGGAACTATACCCTGGGCCTGGATGATCATACTATCTTTCCGGAACTCGACCCCAACGAGGTAGGAAGGGTGAAGGGGATGAATATTACCATTGTAACCTCGGCGGACACCGACGAGGAGGCCTATGAATTGCTCAAACTTCTCGGGGTACCCTTTAGGAGGTAGAGATGCCGCGCAAAGCTCAGCTTTTCAAGAAACCCAAATTCAAGGTCCGGCATCGGAACCGGTGTTCCATTTGCGGGCGACCGCGGGCGTATATTCGCCGGTTCGGGTTGTGCCGGATCTGTTTCCGTCGCCTGGCCTCGGAGGGGAAGATTCCCGGGGTGAGAAAAGCCAGTTGGTAAGGGGTGAGTGACCATGATGACCGATCCCATTGCGGACATGCTAGCCAGAATAAGGAACGCGCTTATGGCGCGGCACAAGACGGTGGAGATTCCGGCTTCCAGGCTTAAACGGGAGATTGCTCGTATCCTCAAGGAGGAGGGCTACATCGAGGATTATGAGTTTGTGGCTGAGGGGCCGCAGGGGAAGATAGTGATCACCCTCAAATACGACGAGGAACGGCGTCCGGTGATTGCCGGGCTCAAGAGGGTGAGCAAACCCGGTCGCCGGGTTTATGCCGGAGTGAAGAAGCTTCCCCGGGTAATGGGGGGGCTGGGTATAGCCATTATCTCCACCTCGCAGGGGATCATGACCGACCACGAGGCCCGCAGGCGGGGCGTGGGCGGAGAGATCCTCTGTGAGGTGTGGTAAAGGGGTGAGAGGTTATGGCGGTAGAATCTCGCATCGGAAGAAGACCGGTTCCCATCCCCAAAGGGGTTAAGGTAGAGATAAAAGAGGGTCGCATTGTGGTGGAGGGCCCCAAGGGCAGGCTGGAGAAGCCCCTTCCTCCCATGGTGGAGATAGAGATCCAGGAGGAGGCGGTACGGGTAAAACCGCAGGAGGTGCGCAAGAAGCTTCAGCGCAAGGCCAAGGCCTTTCAGGGGCTTACCCGGGCCCTGATCAATAACATGGTCATCGGGGTGACGCAGGGTTTTACCAAATCCCTGGATATCATAGGTCTGGGGTACCGGGCCGAGCTCAAGGGAGAGGCCATCGAATTCCATCTGGGGTATTCGCATCCCATTCTTTTCAAGCTTCCTCCGGGGATTCAGGCCAGGGTGGAAAAGGGGTCCGGGGATGTTCAGGCTCGGGTGACCCTGGAGGGTATCGATAAAGAGCTGGTGGGGGAGACGGCGGCGCGTATCCGCCGGTTGCGTCCGCCGGAACCTTACAAGGGTAAGGGCATACGTTATACCGGGGAGCAGATCATTCGTAAGGCCGGTAAGGCCGGTAAGGCCGGGAAATAATCGGGGGGAATAGACCTCCCCGAAGGAGGAAGAGGGATGCTGCGGAGGGAAAGGTTAAAAAAGCTCGAGCGGAGGCTTCGGCGCAAGAAGCGGGTGCGCAAGAAGGTTTTCGGAACCCCGGAGCGTCCGCGTCTTTCGGTCTATCGGAGTGTCAAGCATATTTACGCCCAGATTATTGATGACACCAGGGGGCACACCCTGGTGGCGGCTTCGTCTCTGTCTCCGGAGATCCGGGAGCGTTGGGAGGAGTTGAAGAAGGAGGGAGGCAAGACCGCGGTGGCGCGTGCGGTGGGTGAACTCATCGGGCGCAGGGCGCTGGAGGCCGGGATTCGGAAGGTGGTTTTCGATCGGGGTGGTTTCAAGTATCACGGTCGGGTCAAGGCGCTGGCGGAGGGAGCCCGCAGTGCCGGGCTGGAATTTTAATCTTTCAGGAGGGAGATAGGTGGCCACGGCAAAGGGAACCGAGGAATTGATCGAGAAGATTATTTTCATCAATCGGGTGGCCAAGGTACACAAGGGCGGGAGGCGTTTTCGTTTCTCGGCCATTGTGGTGGTAGGAGATGGCAAGGGCCGGGTAGGTTATGGCCTGGGGAAGGCGCCGGAGGTGCCGGACGCTATTCGCAAGGCCCTGGACAAGGCCAAGAAAAACATGATTCAGGTTCCGGTGATTAACGGGACCATTCCGCACGAGATCGTCGTGGATTTCGGGGCGGCCAGGGTGTTGCTCAAACCGGGCCGTCCGGGAACCGGGGTGATCGCCGGGTCCACCATCCGGGCCATCATGGATGCGGCCGGGATCCGGGATGTGGTGACCAAGTGTATCGGGAGCACCAATCCTCACAATGTGGTGAAGGCCACTTTTAAGGCGCTGGCCAGTCTTCAGAGTCCGGAATATGTGGCCAGGAAGCGCGGCTTTACTCTGGAACAACTCCTGGAGAGGATCGGCCATGGGCAGAAAGCTTAGAATTACACTGGTACGAAGCAAATACGGGTGGTCCAGGAAGCAGCGGGCGACCATAGCCGGTCTGGGTTTGCGCAGGATCGGGCATACGGTGGAGCGTCCGGATAATCCCTGTATCCGGGGTATGATAGAGAAAGTAAAACATCTGGTTCGGGTGGAGGAGATTGATGAGTGAGGAACTGATTACGCTGGCCAATCTCAGACCCTTTGCCGGGTCCAAACATAGAGAGAAACGGGTGGGACGCGGTCCGGGTTCCGGACACGGGAAGACCTCCTGCCGGGGGCAGAAGGGGCAGCGGGCCCGGAGCGGCGGCGGGGTGCCTCCCTGGTTCGAGGGCGGTCAGATGCCGCTTATCCGGCGTTTACCCAAGCGGGGGTTCAAGAATCCCTTTCGGGTGGAGTACGCGGTAGTAAATGTTCGGGATCTGGCCCGCAGGTTTTCCTCCGGGGAGGTGGTGGATGTGGAGGCCCTCAAGCGGGTCGGTCTGGTGAAGGGGCGTGGAGTCAGGGTGAAACTCCTCGGGGACGGAGAGATCGATTTCGCCCTTACCGTACGGGTGCACGCGGTCTCGAGAAGCGCTAAGGAGAAGATAGAGAAGGCCGGCGGAAGGGTGGAGGTCATCGAGGACTAGGATGCTCAGGACCTCCGGGGTAGAGAGTTTAGCCAATATACCGGAGCTTCGGCGCCGGATCTTCTTTCTGCTGGCGGCGCTGGCGGTTTATCGAATTGCGGTCCACATTCCCACTCCGGGTATAAATGCCGAGGCCCTTCTGGCGCTTTTTAACCGGGCCGGGGGAACCATCTTTGGGTTTATAGATATGTTTTCCGGAGGGGCCCTGCGGCGGCTTTCGGTGTGCGCTCTGGGGATTATGCCCTATATCAGTGCCTCCATTATCCTGGAGCTCCTCACGGTGGTTTATCCCTCCCTCAAGGAGATGCAGCGCGAGGGGCCGGAGGGGCGTCGCAAGATAGCCTATTATACCCGCTACCTTACCGTGGCTATATGCCTGGTGCAGGGGTTCGGCATTGCCATCGGTCTGGAAAAGATGACCGCCCCCAACGGAAATCCGGTGGTGATGTTTCCGGGCTGGGGGTTTCGACTCCTCACTATGATTACTCTTACCACGGGTTCCATGTTTCTGGTGTGGCTGGGGGAACAGATTACCGAGCACGGGATCGGTAACGGCATTTCCCTTCTGATTTTTGCCGGGATTGTGGCCCGGTTGCCCTCGGCCATCATTCACACCTTCCGGTTCGTGAAGACCGGCGAACTTTCCGGGGCGGTTCTGCTTTTTATCCTGGCCCTGGTGTTCGGGGTGCTGGCCTTTACCTGTTTCATGGAGATGGCGCAACGGCGGATCCCCATTCACTATGCCCGGCGTATGGTGGGCCGGCAGGTGGTGGGGGGGCAGAGTACCTATCTACCTATCAAGGTGAACACCGCCGGGGTGATTCCTCCCATCTTCGCCTCCTCGGTGCTCATGTTCCCGGCGACGATTTCCACCTTTATGCCCCTGGCCTTCTTTCAGAGTCTTTCGCATTATCTTCGTCCCGGGCAATGGCTTTACGAGATCCTTTATGTCATCCTGATCATCTTCTTCTGCTATTTCTATACCGCCATCATCTTCAATCCCCAGGATGTGGCGGATAACCTTAAAAAGTGGGGCGGTTTTATCCCGGGTATTCGTCCGGGAAGGGCCACGGAGGAGTTTCTGGATCGGGTCCTGAACCGGGTCACTCTGATCGGGGCCATCTATGTGGCGGCGATCTGTGTGCTTCCTACCGTACTCATTGTAAGATTTAATGTACCCTTTTATTTTGGGGGTACGGCCCTTTTGATCGTGGTGGGAGTGGCCATGGACACCATGGCTCAGCTGGAGGCACATCTTCTTACCAGGCGTTATGATAGCCTGGTGAAGGAGGGCCGGCTCAGACGCCGGCGCTAAATTTAAGAGCAAGGAGGGGGTCATGAACATCGTATTTTTAGGACCGCCTGGGGCGGGGAAGGGGACGCAGGCCAAACGTATTTCGGAAAAGTACGGTATTCCTCAGATTTCCACCGGGGATATGTTCCGGGAGCATCTCTCCAAGGGGACGGAGCTGGGTAAGAAGGCCAAGGAATATATGGACAAGGGGCAGCTGGTGCCGGATGAGATCGTGCTGGGGATGGTGGAGGAGAGGCTCAAACAGCCGGACTGCGAGAAAGGGTTTATTCTGGACGGTTTTCCGCGCACGGTTCCTCAGGCCGAGGCCCTGGACGAGATGCTGGCCAAGTGGGGAAAGAAGATCGATTTCGCCATTGCCATCGAGGTGCCGGATGAGGAACTGGTCAAACGTCTCACCGGGCGGCGGACTTGCAAGAATTGCGGGATGATGTATCATATCATCTTCAAGCCCCCGAAGGTGGAGGGCAAGTGTGATGCCTGTGGGGGCGAGCTTTATCAGCGGGCCGACGATAATGAAGAAACGGTAAGAAACCGTCTCAAGGTATATCATGAGTCCACGGCTCCCCTTATTGAGTATTATGAAAAGAAGGGTGTGCTTCATCGGATAGACGGCACGGGGAGCATAGACGAAATTTTTGAGCGTATAGTAAAGATCCTGGGTTAAGTGCGTAGGGTAGCGGCGGTTTCGGCCTCAAGAAAGATAAAACTCAAGGCCCCCTGGGAAATAGAACTTCTCAGGCGGGCCAATGTTATTGTTATGGAGGTGCTTTTGCGGCTGGCGGAGGAGTCCAAGCCCGGGGTTTCCACCTGGGATCTGGAGATCCTGGCCGATACCCTGTGTCGCCGGCGGGGCGGGCGTCCGGCCTTCAAGGGGTATCGGGGGTATCCCTATGCCCTCTGTGTATCCATCAATCAGGAGGTGATTCACGGTATGCCCCGGGAGGACAAGGTCCTCCGGGAGGGCGATATAGTAAGTTACGACTTCGGGGTGGAGTACCAGGGGTATATCGGGGATGCGGCGCTTACCGTGGCGGTGGGGAAGGTTTCCGAGCTGGCCGAGAGGTTGATGAGGGTAACCGAGGAGGCGCTTTATCGGGGGATCGAGAAGGCCCGGGTAGGGAACCGGGTCGGGGATATTTCCGCGGCTATTCAGCGTCATGTGGAAGGGAACGGTTTTGCGGTGATACGGGATTTTGTGGGTCACGGGGTGGGGCAGAGTCTGCACGAGCCTCCGGAGGTGCCCAACTTCGGCAAACCGGGAAAGGGGCCCCGGCTTCAGGCCGGGATGGTACTGGCCATTGAGCCCATGGTGGTTACCGGAGATCCCGGGGTGAGGATCCTGGAGGACGGCTGGACGGCGGTGACCCGGGACGGGGGCCTGGCGGCCCATTTTGAGCATTCCGTGGTCATTACCGCCCGGGGGCCGGAAATCCTTTCCAGGATTTAGGGGAGGGATATGCCTAAAGAAGATCACATTCAGGTAGAGGGTACGGTGGTGGAGGCGCTTCCCAACGCCATGTTTCGGGTGGAGCTGGAGACCGGGCACAAGGTGCTGGCCCATATCTCCGGAAAGATGAGGATGCACTATATTCGGATCCTTCCCGGAGATAAGGTAGTGGTGGAGCTTTCTCCTTACGATCTTACCCGGGGAAGGATCGTTTATCGCGGCTCCAAAAAGGATCGAGGAGGCAGGTAAGATGAAGGTTTCGGCGTCGGTGAAGAAGCGTTGTCGGAAGTGTCGGATCATCCGGCGGAAGGGTGTGGTGCGGGTGATCTGTGAAAATCCCCGACACAAACAGCGTCAGGGTTAGGAGGTGAAACGGTGGCCCGGGTTGCAGGAGTAGAGATACCGGATAACAAGCCGGTGGAGATTGCCCTTACCTACATCTATGGGATCGGTCGGACCTCGGCCCAGAAGATCCTGACCAAGGCCGGGGTGGACTGGTTCAAGAAGACGCGGGAGCTCACCGAGGAGGAGCTCACGCGCATTCGGCAGATTATCGAAAGGGAGTACAAGGTAGAAGGGGATCTGCGGCGGGAAGTGGCTCAGAACATCCGGCGGCTCATGGATATCGGTTGCTATCGCGGATTGAGACACAAGATGGGGCTTCCGGTGCGGGGGCAGCGTACCCGTTCCAACGCTCGTACCCGAAAGGGTCCGCGGCCTTCCTCCCTCAGGGGGCGCAAGAAAAAGTAAAGGAGTGAAGAGATATGGCACGCAAGGGGCGCAGGAAGAAAAAGGTCAAGAAGAACGTTCCGGAGGGTATAGCCCATATTCATGCCACCTTCAATAATACCATCGTGACCATTACCGACCGGCAGGGTAACACCATTGCCTGGGCCAGCGGTGGGACGGAAGGGTTCAAGGGTACCCGGAAGGGGACTCCGTATGCGGCGCAGCTTGCGGCCCAGGCGGCGGCCAAGAAGGCCATGGAGCAGGGGATGAAGAAGGTCTGGGTCTATATCAAGGGGCCTGGTCCGGGGCGAGAGGCGGCTCTGCGGGCCCTGCAGGCCACGGGTCTCAAGATTACCTTTATTCGGGATGTAACCCCCATTCCTCACGACGGCTGTCGTCCACCCAAGAGACGACGGGTATAAAAACTTTAGAGGGAGGAGGTATTAGCCTTGGCCAGATATACGGGACCGAGATGTCGTTTGTGTCGTCGGGAGGGCATGAAGCTCTTCCTGAAAGGGGAACGTTGTTATACCGACAAATGTGCTTTTGAGCGGCGGAGCTATCCTCCGGGTCAGCACGGGCAGGCCCAGCTGCGGGTAAAGCTTTCGGACTACGGGATCCGTTTGCGGGAAAAGCAGAAGGTGAAACGCATGTACGGGGTTTCGGAGAAACAATTTCGTCGTTACTTCGAGAAGGCCGTACGCATGAAGGGGCAGGCCGGACACAATCTGCTCCAGCTTCTGGAGCGGCGGCTGGACAACGTGGTTTACCGGCTGGGTTTTGCGGCCTCGCGGGCTCAGGCCCGTCAGATGGTGGCTCACGGCTGGTTTAAGGTGGATGGAAAGACCGTGGATATTCCCTCCTATCTGGTGGATCCGGGAGAGGTGATCGAGCTCAAGGAGAAGTATCGGAATAATCCCCAGGTTCAGGAAAATCTGGAGGCCGTGGCCCGGCGCGGGATCCCGCAGTGGCTGGAACTGGATGCGGAAAACTTCCGGGGCGTGGTCAAGGCCTTGCCGACCAGGGAAGACATCACCATGCCCATCCAGGAAAGCCTGATCGTGGAGTTCTACTCCCGTTAAAAAGAGACCGGGGTGGAGATATGAGCACTTTGATAGAAAAAGTAGGGAACGTGGTTTTGATTCGACCCCAGGAGATAAAGGTCCATCGGGACTCGCGTCCGCCTTACTACGGAAAATTTATCATTGAGCCTTTTGAGCGGGGGTTCGGTACCACCATAGGTAATGCTCTGCGGCGGATATTGCTTTCCTCCATTCCGGGCGCGGCTATTACCGCGGTTCGGATCGAGGGAGCGGCCCACGAGTTTACCAATCTGCCCGGAATAATCGAGGATGTTACCGATATTATCCTCAATCTCAAGGGAGTGCGGTTCCGGTTGAAGGGAGAGGGGCCCTATGTATTTCGCCTGGAAAAACGGGGCGAGGGAGAGGTCAGGGCCGGGGACATCGATACCGAAGGCCTGGCCGAGGTGGTGAATCCCGAGCATCATATCGCCACCCTGAACAAAGACGGGGTGCTTTCCATGGAGCTTCAGGTGGAGATGGGGCGGGGGTACATTCCGGCGGATTACGACCGTCAGAAACAGAAGATCGGGATCATTCCGGTGGATGCGGTATTCTCTCCCATCGTTCGGGCCAACTTTTCCGTTACCCAGACCCGGGTGGGAAAAAGCAGTGAATTCGATCGGCTGGTGCTGGAGGTCTGGACCGACGGGACCATAGAGCCTGAGGAGGCGGTTCGCCGGGCGGCCCATATCCTGAGGGAGCAGCTGATCATTTTCGGAGAGGAAAAAGCGGACCTTGAGGTCCCGAAAGAAGAGGAGCAGGAGAAGAAGGTCCTGGAGGAATATCTCAACCAACCGGTGGAGACCCTGGAGATTTCCTCCCGTTCCCTCAACTGTTTGCTCAACGCCGGAATCAAATATATCGGTGATCTGGTTACCCGAACCGAAGCCGAGATGCTTCGGATCAAGAATTTTGGGAAGAAATCCCTTGAGGAGATCCGGGATCGTCTCAAGCAACTGGGGCTGGACTACGGGATGCCTATAGAATGGCAACCTCCGGAGGAAAAATGAGCCAAAGGAGCGGGCTATGAGACACCGAAAGAGAAGTCGCCGGCTGGTTACCAAATGGGAACATCGGATTTCCCTGATGCGCAATCAGGTTACGGATCTTCTGCGCCACGGGCGTATCACCACCACCCTGGCCAAGGCCAAGGAGTTGCGCCGGGTGGCGGATCGGATGATTACCCTGGCCAAACGGGGAGATCTGGCCTCCCGGCGCCGGGCGCTGGCCTTCATCCGGGACAAGGCGGTGGTAAGGAAACTTTTCGGGGAACTGCGGGAGAAATACATGGATCGGCCCGGGGGTTATACCCGGATCGTTAAGATCGGCCCGCGGCGCGGGGATGCGGCCATGATGGCCATCGTGGAATTGGTGGAGGAGAAGCTTCAGCATAAGCGTTCCAAAAAGAAGATCGAGGCGGAAAGGAAGGTCGAAAAGGAGATTCGCGAGGCCCTGAAGAAAGAAGAGGCGAAAGTTTCTGAGGAGCCGAAAACCGAGGCGGCTCCTGCGGAAGAGGAGACCTCGAGTCCTCAGGTCGAGGACACATCCTCCGGGGAAGTCTCAAGCGAGGATCAAGCTAAGGTTTCACCCGGGTCCGAAACTTCCAGGCAATCTGAGTTTTCTTCCTAACGCCCAAACTCAGCGGACCCGGCGAAAAGCCGGGTCCGCTGTCCGCTGAAGTGGTTGGTTAGATTGCATATTCCAAGCATTCTCTTGACAGGGAGGGGGTTCCAGGGGTAGCTTTCTGAAATATGGCCCCGGGTGCCCTGCGGAAGGCCGCGGGGTGAAACGGGAAGCCGGTGAGAATCCGGCGCTGGCCCGCAACCGTGACCGGGGACGAAAGCCGCTGGGGGTCGGGAAATCAGGTTTCCGGCCCCTCGCCCGGGCGCTCGAGCCTGAAGGGTTCCCGGGTGGGTCTCGGAGACGCACGGTCTTCGAGACGACAGGCCACTGGTCCGGCCGGGGGTGTTTCCGGTCGGCCGGGAAGGCGCGGCGAGTAGGTCGATCCGGAAGCCGGGAGACCGGCCCGGGGCCGTAAAACGGTGGGGTGCGGCGAGGACTCCGACCCGACCGTGGTCACGGTCTATCCTCGCTAAGCCCCCAAAATCCAAATAAGGGGGTAAAGTATGAAAGGACTCGGTTTCGGTGCTCTGGTAGGAGGGATTTTGTTTTTGATGGTGGGCTGGGTGCAGGCCGGAGCCATAGCCTATCTTCCCCTGAAGCATCCCAAGCTTCACGCAAAACCGGCTATCGTGCTCTGTGCCTTCGGCACCTCCACCAAGGCCCGGGTCACCTTTGATTATATCGATCGGGAAGTGCGGAAGGCCTTCCCGGATTATGAGATCCGCTGGGCCTTTACCTCGAACATCATCCGGGAAAAGATGAACCGTATTTATGCCCGCAAGGGAATTTCGAAGCATCTGGCCAGTCTGCACGAAGTGCTGGCCTCCCTTTATGCCCAGGGATACCGGAAAGTGGTGGTGCAACCGCTTCATGTATTTCCCGGTCTGGAGTACGAAACGGTGGTGCAGATCTGTCAGAAGTTTCCGGACTTACGCATCGTGGTGGGAGAACCCCTGCTTTTCCGCTGGGAATATGTAAAAGAGGTCCTGAAGATGGTTTCCCGCGAGTTTCTTCCCCCGGAAGAGGGGATAAATATCCTGGTGGCGCATGGAACCGATGTCACCTCTCAGGGGGCCAACATTACCTACCTGGGGCTGGACTGGCTGGTTCGGCATAGTTACTCCAACGTTCTTCTGGGAACAGTGGAAGGGGTGCCGGCCGGGGAAGCGGTGCTGGAGGAGGCCCGGAAATATCCGGCTCGCAGGGTGCGTTTCATTCCCTTTATGCTGGTGGCCGGAGACCATGTTATGCATGACATTATGGGCAAAAATTCGGGAGAGGGGGAGAAAAGCTGGCGCGAGATCCTGGAGGAGGCCGGCAAGGAAGTGGACTGCGTGACCACGACCGTGGAGGGGAAGACCTATTATCGCGGGCTGGGGCTTTATCCGGAAACAGGTCAATTCTTTGTGCGCCAGATCCGGCGAGCGCTGGAAATCCTGGAACGCTATTAAGGAGGGCCTTTTGTCCGGGCCTGTACTTTACGGGGTGGGGGTTGGACCGGGGGATCCGGAGCTTCTGACCCTGAAAGCGGTGAGGGTCCTCCGGGAGATGGAGCATATCTTTGTGGCCTCCTCCAGCAAAAACGATTACTCCCTGGCGCTGCAGACCGTAAGGGAACATCTGCCCCCGGGAACACCGGTGGAAAGACTTCCCTTTCCCATGACGCGGGAGCGCCGGGTGCTTGAGGAGGCCTGGGAGGAAAACGCTTGCCGGGTGGCGCGGGTTCTTTGCGAGAAGAACCGGGCGGCCTTTCTCACCCTGGGGGACCCGGCTCTCTTTTCCACCTTCGGTCATCTGGCCCGGAGATTAAAAAAACATCTTCCCCGGGCCGAGGTTCGGCTGATACCCGGAATCACCGCGGCCCAGGCCGCTGCGGCCCGCCTGGGACTCCTCCTGGCCGAAGGGGAGGAGGCCTTTGTTATCGCCAGCGGCCTGGCCGCGGACGAGGTATTACAAAAACTATCGCGGGAAGCCTCCAGCCTGGTCCTTTATAAAGTTTATCGCCGCGCCGGCGCTATCCTGCGCCTCCTGGAGAAAACCGGACGTCTTCCGGAGACCAGAGCCATCTCCTTCTGCGGGTTTCCCGAAGAGAAGATCTATTCGAATCCTCGCGAACTCTCCGGTTCGACCCCCCCTTATTTCACCCTCCTTATCGTGGGAGGGAAACCTCTTGACTGAGTAAAGTGCATTTCTTAAAATGCAACGCAATAACAATAAGTAGGAGGGAGGTATGAAGAGGGTATGGTTATGGGTGGTGGTCTGTTTGGTAATACTCGGTAGTCTGGGCACGGGTGCGGCCCTGGCCGCCGACCCGGAGGTGGAGGAACTGAAGAGGATGTTGCGGCAGGTCCTGGAGGAGAACCAGCGTCTGGCCCGTAAGGTGCAGGAGCTGGAGAGGCGCCTTAACGCTTACGAAAGAAGGGAGGAGCGGATGGAAAAACAGCTCCGGGTGGAGGCGGCCCCCTCCGGCGAAAAACCCTGGTATCAGCGCCTTGAGGTGGGCCTCCAGGTGGCCGGACTGGTGCAGGGAGCCCTGGGGGTGGATAAGGACCTGGCCAATGTGCATGCTCACGCCGGAAGAGAGCCCGCCGGAGCCACGGATCTGGTCCTTACCGACGAAAACAAGGCCTACGGTGCAGCTTCGGTGGATCTGGATTTTACCGCCGATTTTTCGGACCGGGATCGGGCCTATCTCCTGCTGGAAATGGGATCCGGAAAGAATCCCGACTCCGAGATCCCCAGCTTTTCCGGTATCGTGGATGAGGCCCTTTCCATGGTCCCGGTGGAAACCGAAGACGGTGATGTACGCATAAGTGAGGCCTGGTACGAGAGGGAATGGCCCCTTTACGGAGGGAAGTTCCGTTTTCGGGCCGGAAAGATAGACATTACCACCGAGGTGGATCAGAACGAATATGCCAACGATGAAAACGCCCAGTTTATGAGCTCGGCTTTTGTGAATAATCCGGCCGTGGAATGGGCTTCCTATAGTTTCGGAATGGTGGCGGCTTACGAGGCCTCCCATTGGTCTCTCACCCTGGGATATGAAGATGCGGATTCCAGCTGGGATAACCTCTTTGACTATCCCTTTCTGGTGGCTCAGCTGGCTATGAATACGAAATTCCGGGGGCATCCGGGTCATTATCGGTTTTACGTGTGGTATCAGGGGGAGAAACATCTGAAATGGGACGATCTCAAGGACTACTTTGCCCGGGGTACCGAGCCCGAAAACGAGGATTCGGCCTGGGGGTTCGGTGTTTCCTTCGATCAGGAGCTGGCCGAGGGGGTAGGAGTCTTCTTCCGTTACGGCTGGCGAGGGGACGATCTGGTGGGTTACTGGAATACCACCCTGGATGATCTCGATTTCTCTTACGGCTTCGAGCAGGCCGTAAGTGTGGGAGTCTCCCTTTCCGGCGCCCTGTGGGGTCGGGCGCAGGACGAATTGGGGCTGGGATGGGCCTGGTTTGTCCTGGACGATGATTACCGGGATTACTGGGAAGGAAAGGGGGTTTTCGCCGAGAGATTAACCCTTCCCGGGGAGATCCGTCACGATACCGCGGATGAGCTGCATATGGAGGTCTATTATCGTTTCCAGGCTGGAGAGCACCTGGCCCTAACGCCGGATTTTCAGTACACCTGGAATCCGGCCGGACTCGAGGACGATGGTTTCTGGGTCCTGAGCCTCCGGGGGGTATGGGAATACTAAATTCCGGAGTGGCTACCTGCGGCTTCGGCAGGACTTTTTGCGGTGAGAATGAGGGGAGGCCGGGAGACCGGCCTCCCGAAGAGGCCTAAATTTCGCAGGCTTCGGTGGGGGCGAGCCAGCGGTAAAGGGCCGGAAGAAGGAAAAGCGTATTCAGGGTGGCGGTGAAAAGTCCCCCGATAACCACCGCGGCCAGGGGGCGCTGGATTTCACTTCCCGTTCCGCTGGCAAAAAGAAGTGGAAGGAGCCCCAGGGCACTGGTTAGGGCGGTCATCAGAACCGGTCTGAGTCTCATGGCCGCTCCCCGAAGGGCTGCTTCTTCCTGTGATAGTCCCTGATTCTGGAGCTGACGCACGCAGGTAACCAGCACCATGCCGTTTTCAAGAGCGATCCCGAAAAGGGCAATGAACCCCACCGAGGCAGGAACCGATAAATATTGACCGGTGAGCCATAGGGCCACCACACCTCCCACCAGGGCCAGAGGCAGGTTGGCCATGATCAGGGCCGAGAGTCTGACCGACCCCAGACTCATGAAAAGAAGGAGAAAGACCAGCCCTAGAGTCACCGGTACCACTATTCGGAGCCGGCGATTGGCTTTCTCCTTGAGTTCGAATTCTCCACCCCAGGTCACCAGGTAACCCGGAGGCAGTTTGAGTTCCCGGGAGAGTCTCTTCTTGGCTTCGGTCACAAAAGAACCGATGTCTCTTCCCGACACATTGCACTGTACGGTGATGAAACGCTGAATATCCTCCCGGGTGATCTGTCGCGGCCCTACGATTTCCCGGATCTCAGCTACCTCCCGTAGGGGAATGGATTCTCCGCCCGGAGTACAGAGAAGAAGATTCCCTATGGCTTCCGGGTCTCTGCGATACTCCGGTTTCAGACGCACGAAGATATCGAAACGTTTGAGTCCCTCGAAGATCTCTCCCACCGCGGTTCCTCCCACCCCCACCTTGATCACTTCCTGCACATCGGCCACGGATAGCCCGTAGCGGGCCAGTTTTTCCCGGTCCGGACGGATGAGAAGCTGGGGGGTGCCGGAAATCTGATCCACCTGCACATCCACGGCCCCCGGCACCTGTCTTATAATCTCCGCCACTTGATCTCCCAGACGTTTCAGGGTGTCCAGGTCCTCGCCGAAGATCTTAATGGCGATTTCCGCCCGCACGCCC
>DRMH01000081.1 GCA_011322625.1 Thermosulfurimonas dismutans
AATTGTAGGATGTAATAATCCTAAAGTAAAACAGGATTATTATCATATTAGTTTAACCAAAGAATTAATCAAACGAAATATTCTTGTTATTGGAACAGGTTGCTGGGCTATTGCGGCTGCAAAGGCCGGTTTAATGCGTATCGAGACTCAAGAACTCGCTGGCGAAAGACTAAGAAAGGTCTGTAAAGCTTTGAATATTCCGCCGGTCCTTCACATGGGATCGTGCGTGGATTGTTCCCGGATGCTTACCTTAGCAGGCGCTATTGCGGATTATCTCAAGGCCGATATCTCTGATCTTCCCTTAATCGGGTCAGCTCCGGAATGGACCACTGAAAAAGCGGTTTCTATTGGAACCTATTTTGTGGCTTCCGGTGTACCTGTTCATCTTTGGCCCGTACCTCCCATCACGGGTAGCCCTAAAGTAGTAGATATTTTAACCCAAGGATTAAAAGATCTCTTAGGCGGATACTTTTTTATTGAAGAAAATCCGGATAAAACTATAGACATTATGGAAGCAATAATTCAGGAAAAAAGAAAGGCCCTATAAAAACACCCGCTCTAAGGGTGGAATTTTAAAAAAACAGATGTTATAATTTGAGAAATACTTGTTCCGCCTTTTTTAGAGATGTTTTCCTTTACTCTAAATTATTTACGCCATAGTTTTAATGTAGGAATAGTTATTTTTGATCAGAAATTTAATATTATCTGTACTAATGAAACTATTGAAAAAATCCTGGGATTTTATTTCAGGCATGACGATTTAATCAATCTTAGCGATCTTCATTCAGAGAAAGCTTTTCAAAAAATAAGACAGATGGTAAATGAAGCTATAAACGATCGCAGAAGCGATAGTTATGTTCTGAAAATATTTCCTAAAAAAGGAGAAAAAGACATAATTTTACTGGGAAAAGTTTTTCTTCTTGATGGCCAATGCCAGGATAAATTTATAGCTTTACTTTACGACGTTACGGATTTAGTGATGGAGGGACACCAAACTATCATAAAATTGCCGGTATATGAAGGCAATGATCTTCTGCTCTTAGATGCAGAAAATATTTACTTTTTAAAAGCTGCGGGTAATTATACCGAGATCTTTTGTGATAATAAAGTATATTTGAGTCCTCTTTCCATGGCAAAGATAGAAAAGAAATTAGACCCTAAACAATTCATGAGAATACATAGGAGTTTTATTGTGAATATTACCAAAGTAAAAAAACTTACTAAAACAAATGGTAAATATCGCATTTTACTCCAGAATAGCCATACATTACCTCTAAGTCGAAATAAAATTGATATATTTTTGGAAATGTTTGGATTAAAATAAGACTTAAATTACACCCGGAGTAAAACTTCGGTGGAAAGGGTGGATCTTATCTTCTCGGCCAGGGTGAGGATTTCTTCTTTCGCCAGATATCCTCCGGGAAGATCCGGACTCAGCCGGGGAACATCGGGCAGGAATTTCTGGAGGGCAACCCTCTTTATGCCCTCAAGATAGGGCATCATCTCGGAGATCTCCTTTTCGGAAACCAGGGCCGGGACCACGGTAATGCGCACCTCCGCCCGGCCGTCAAGCCCCTTTAACAGCTCAAGGCTCCGTTTCACCGGCTCAAAACGCCCGCCGAGTTCCTCGTATCTGGAGGGGGCGGTCTTGAAATCCAGGGCCAGGTAATCCACCAGCCCGGCCTCAAGAAGTCTCTCCAAAAGTTCCGGATTAGAGCCGTTGGTATCCAGCTTGATCTCAAGGCCGGTCTCGTACCTGATGCGCTCAAGGAGCCCCCGAAGCCTCCTTCCCCAGATGGTGGGCTCGCCCCCGGTGACCACCACCCCTTTGATGAAGCCCTCGCGCCGGCGAAGCTCAGAAAGGACCTCCTCCTCAGAGAGGTCCGGAAGCTCCCGGAGCCTTTCCGGAAGCACCAGATCCACATTGTAACAGTAGGGACAACGCCAGTTGCATCCCCCGAGGAAGATCACCGAGGCGATCTTCCCCGGGTAGTCCACCACACTGGTCCCGCGAAAACCCTTGATCATTTACGAACCGCAGCAGGCCCGGCGGGCGATCTCCCGGAAGGACTCAAGCCTTACCGTCTTCCGTTCGGAGAACTCCTGCTGTTTCCCGGCGTTCCAGTTCTGGACCGGACGAAAGTAACCCACCACCCGGCTGTAGATCTCACAGGGCACCACCTTAACCTTTACCTTTTCCATGCCGCACCTCCCAAGACATATTTCCCTCCGGAGAGGATTCCAGAATCTGATAGGCCTCCCCGGGAAGGTTTCTCAGACCCTCCAGGGTCATTTCCACCTCGCGTCCGTAGCGGGCAAGATCCTCCTCGCTGTGAGGATAGGGACAGAACTCGTGCTTTCCGGGAAGATAACCGTGCACCGGGCACACCGAGAAGGTGGGGGTGATGGAAAAATAGGGAAGTCGGAAACGATTGACTATGGCCCGCACCAGCTCTTTCACTATCTGAGTGTCCGGGATCTCCTCCCCCACAAAAAGATGAACCACCGTGCCCCCGGTAAAGAGCACCTGGAGATCGTCCTGATGGGTGAGGATCTCAAAGATGTCGTCGGTATAGCCCACCGGAAGATGCACGGAATTGGTGTAATAGGGGACCTTTTCCGTGCCCGCGGTCTTGATGCGCGGGAACTTCTTTTTATCCAGCCGCGCCAGACGGTAGCTTGCCCCCTCCGCCGGCGTGGCTTCAAGATTATAAAGGTTTCCGGTCTCCTCCTGAAACTCGGAAAGCTTCTCCCGCATGAACTTGAGCACCTTAATAGCCCATTCTTTGCCCTCGGGATGATAGATAGGCACCCCCAGGAAGTTGAGACAGGCCTCGTTCATCCCGATGATCCCGATGGTGGAAAAGTGGTTGCGCCAGTACTGGCCGGAGCACTCCTTCACCTGCTGAAGATAGACCCGGGAGTAGGGATAAAGACCCTGCTCGGTAAAGTCCTCGATGACCTTGCGCTTGATCTCCAGCGAGGTCTTGGCCAGTTCCATGAGATCCGAGAGCCTTTCAAAGAACTCCTCCTCGCAGGTGGAAAGATAGGCCAGGCGCGGGAGATTGATGGTCACCACCCCGATGGAGCCGGTAAGGGGAGAGGCCCCGAAGAGCCCCCCTCCGCGACGCTCAAGCTCGCGGTTGTCAAGCCTTAAGCGACAGCACATGCTGCGGGCATCCTCCGGGCGCATGTCCGAGTTCACGAAGTTGGCAAAATAGGGAATGCCGTAGCGCCGGGTCATCTCCCAGAGGGGCTCCAGATTGGGGTTATCGTAGTCGAAGTCCCGGGTGATATTGTAGGTGGGGATGGGGAAGGTAAAGATGCGGCCCTTGGCATCCCCGGCCAGCATCAGCTCGCAGAAGGCCCGGTTGATCATGTCCATCTCCTCCTGGAACTCGGCGTAGGTCTCCTCCCGCTCCTTTCCGCCCAGGATGATCCGCTGATTCCGAAGCGTCTCCGGGCACTTGAGGTCGAAGGTGAGGTTGGTAAAAGGTGTATTGTGAAAGAGGAGGGCCCCCACCCCTCCCACGAAGTTTTCGGTCTCACAGTCCACGGAAATGTCGTATTCCCACTCGTAGGGATATTCTCCCTCCTGAATCTCATAGACGGGAACGGCCACGAAATCCCCTTCGGCAGGGGGCAGACGTTTGGGCTCCGGATACCAGAAAAGATTATAAACCCCAGTGCGACGATCCTTTCTTGAGAGCACAAAGTGATAACCCAGACGGCAGAGAATAAGACTCACCCCGGCCATGAGTCTTTCGGAGGTGGTAAAGAAACCAAAACGCCGGTGCTCGGCGTCATAATAGCCGTCTCCCTCCACCAGAGCCCAGAGGAATCTCTCAAGGAGGGAGGGATCAAGCTCAAACACATACCAGGGAATGCGCTTTTCCCGGGCCGAAAAACCCGCGGTCTGTTTGATAAGGTAGGAGAGAACCCCTTTTACGGAGATTACGGCCACACGTCTTTGGGTGGGTTTACGGGTGACCGAGGACCACCCGGTATGATGGGTTTCAAATCCCCCGGCCCCCAGAGTCTCCACCGCTTTGCGGATTACCTCCGCATTCTCTTCGGCCTGCGAAATGGTAAGGTTGCTTCCCGAAGCCTTGCCTTCGGTGATATAGAAAGCTAGAAGGGTCAGGAAGGCCTCAAGCTTCTCTCCGGAAAGCCTGCGGGAAACCCGCTCCCCGGGATAGTTCCTAAGGCTAAAAGAGACCTCCTCCTCCGGATCTCCGTAGCGCTCCCAGAAGGAAAAAGGCACCAGGCCCTTTTTTCGCCACTCGTAATAAAGGGTGCGGTCAAAATACCCCAGCTCATAAAGAGCCTGCTTAAGGGTCTTTTTGCGCCGGGAAAGATTTTCCTCTATTTTTTCCCAGCCCGAAGGAGTGAGATGTACATAAATGCGGGACCTGGCCTCACAGGGAAGCCTCCTTATGACCTCCGCCAGATCAAGCTCCCTGAGATTCCGAAAACATTCGGAAGGAACCCGCGAGAGGGCCACCACATGGTTCTTTTCCGTGATGCGGGCGTTGGGACGGGCGGTCTCAAGCTCCGAGGGCTTTACCGGCCGGATACCTTCCTTTTCATCAAAGGCAAAAAGCGAATGAGCCGGAGAAATGAAGGTTTCTCCCCGGCCAGTGCGGATACGCACAAAGCGTTTATGAGGCACGCGATGCCGCACCAGGGCTTTCACCCTGAGCCATTCCGCGCGCCCTTTTCGCCAGCCAAGAACCTCAAGATCGCTTACCGGAAGGGCAAAGGAATCCCTGGAAGGTCTTCCGTAGCCATCCACATTGGGTAGGGCTCGATGTCCCTCGGTGCGGAAGGCCTCATCCACCAGCTCCCCGATGGGAAGGATCTCCACCCGACCCGCACGCCGCACCACCACCGGTTCCTGCCAGGCCAGAGACTGAAAACCTACCCGCGTGGGAACATTCACATTGAAAATGAACTCCTGAAGGCATTGTTTGACCTCCGGGTAGGAGAGCCGGTCGTAGCGCACGAAGGGGGCGAGCAGGGTGTCGAAGTTGGAGAAGGCCTGGGCCCCCGCGGCCTCGCCCTGAAGGGTATAGAAGAAGTTCACCACCTGGCCCAGGGCGCTGCGGAAGTGTTTGGGCGGGGCGGATTCCACCTTTCCCGGCACCCCGCCGAAACCGCGCTTCAGGAGATCGTAAAGATCCCACCCCACACAGTACGGCGCAAGCACTCCGAGGTCGTGGACATGAAAGTCCCCCTCGAAGTGGGCCTCGCCCACCCGGGCTGGATAGAGTTTGTTCAACCAGTAACGGGCCACCACCGAAGAGGAGATATGAAAATTGAGGCCCTGAAGGCTATAATTCATGTTAGAGTTTTCCTGGACCCGCCAGTCCTCCCGGGTAAGGTACTCCTCGATAAGATTTACCCCGTCGAGGATGGCCTTCCCCAGTTCCCGGGCCTGGCGACGCTTCTCCCGGTAGAGGATGTAAGCCTTGGCCGCCTCGGGGAAACCCTGCTCCATGAGGGTCTTTTCCACCAGATCCTGGATCTGCTCCACATGGGGCACCCCCCCGTGCTTGAAAAACTGCCGGTAGAGCTTCACCGCCACCGCATCGGCTACTTTTTCCGCCGCGGCCCGGTCCTTACTCCCTACCGCCCGCAGGGCCTTGAAAACCGCCCGCACAATCCGATGCCGATTGAAAGGCTGAAACTTTCCATCCCGCTTACGTACCAAAGGCTCCATCCCCTACCTCCTGTCCGGAAACTGCCTCTAGGATATATCTACACTATATGGGGTGTCAAGTGGAAAGATATAACAATATATTGAGATGTTGAGGAACGCTCCCGGGAGGGCCTTCTACCCAAAAGAAAGGGGGAGGGTAGCCCCTCCCCCGAGCCAGAAACAGGGAACCGATGGGTGGATTAGCCCAAGCGCGGCAGATTCCGCAGGGCCAGTTTCAGAAGGCCGCGCCGGCTGCGGGCCCCTATCTCCACTTCCTCCCAGGTCCGCTTACGCGGGGCGAAGTGCTTGAAGAGCAGCTCCAGATTCTTTTCTTTACCCATAAAGTACACGTTGGGGCCGATCTTCACCTTACTGGACTCCAGCCGCCGGGCCTTTCCGCTTCGTACCAGTTTGGAGACCTCGGAGTTGGGATCGGAAAGATCCCCGAAGATCCGGGCATCGGCGATGCAGGTCTTCACACAGGCCGGAAGCTCGCCCCGGATCACCCTCTCGTAGCAAAAGGTGCATTTATCGGCCTTGGGTTCCTCCAGGGTGTCGTTGAGATACCGGGCCCGGTAGGGGCAGGCCTCCACACAGTTCCCGCATCCGATGCAGCGTTCCTTGTCGATGAGCACCGCCCCGGTAAAGGGCTCCTTATAGGTGGCCCGGATCTCCATGGTCACGGTTTTACCGGTCTTATAGCACTTAAAGGTTCGTTTCTCCACCTCCACCGGGCACACATCCACGCACACCGGATGATCGCAGTGATTGCAGAGACCGGGATAAAAGGTGAAGGCGATCTCTCCCTTGCTGGTGCGTTCCGGCCCCAGACGAAGGACCCAGTTGCGGCGATAATCTCCCCCTTCAGCCGAAACCACCTCCAGCCATTTATCGTAATCGTCTATAAACGAATAACCGTCGTATTGGGAATTCACCGGGACCCGCCATTCGGCCCGGCAGGCCACCGCACACGCATGACACCCCACACATCTGTCCAGATCTATGACCATGGCCCATTGTGCTTTCATTTTCGACCTCCTTTAAACTCGACTTTAAAATTAACACCCCTCAATGGTCACCTTATGGTGATGGGATTTGCGATGCTTCCTCTTTCGTCCTTCCCCGGCCGCGGCTGCGGAGGCAAGCTTGAACCGCGGGATCTCCGGCGGCAACGGACGCAGCTCCGGAATATCCAGAACCTTTCCGTTCTTAACCACCCGCACGAAACTGGTCCGGTGGCTCGAGGCCCCCATGAAGGGATCCTGCACATAGTGGGAGATCATGAACTGATCGCTGGCTCCTTTCTTGTAAGCCCGGGAGAGCTTGGGGGAGCGGCTCCCGAATCCATGGGGCACGTAGATACAATCCGGACGAATCCCCGGAGTGACCTTGACCTTGATGGGGAAGGACCGTTTGCCGTCCTGGTTCTCCAGGATGATCTCCTCGCCGTCCTTGAGCCCCAGCCTCTTGGCTACCTCGTCGTTGATCCAGGCGTGGTTTTCCGGCCATTCATGATGGAGCCACTCGTTGTTCATGGTTCGGCTGAAGGTATGGACCGGTACCCGACCGTAGATGAGACGGGCAAACCCCTTGGGCGGAGCCGGGGTGGGTTCATACACCGGAACCGGGGAGAAGTCCTCGTCGGCAAAATCCTCCACCGCAAGCTTGACCTTGAGACCCTGGCCTCCGGAAAAGTTCTTACGATCGTAGGCCCCCTTGGCCGGAAGGACCATCAAACCTCCCTGGCGATTGAGTTCGGCCAGCGAGGTCCCCAGCCCCTTGAGCTTCTCGTTAATAATCTCCACCTCGCTTTCCGCAAGGAAGATATCCAGCCCCAGACGTTTGGCCAGCTCCCTGGCCACCCAGTAAGGAGGACGGGCCTCGCCCAGGGGCTTTACCGCCGGCTGCCGCACGGTCACATAACACTCCGGCAGACCATCATAGACATAGACATCGTCATAACGCTCCAGATAGACCGTATCCGGAAGGACGATATCCGACCACAGGGCCGTTTCCGTGGGATACATCTCAAAGGAGAAGATGAAGTCGAGCTTTTTGATGGCCTCCATGGTCTGATAAGGATCGGGAATGGTCTGAAGGATGTTGACCCCGCATATACCCCAGGCCCGGATGGGATAGGGTTTGCCGGTAAGGGTGGCCCGAATGATCTCATGGGTGGGACTCCCCGGAAAGGGATCGGAAAAGGGATACTTGTCCTTGAGCGGGGTATCCGACTCGCCGGGTTCCACCTCTTTGATGGAATGCACCTTGCCCAGGGAAATGGGGGTGGGGAAGTAAAGACCGCCCGGGGTTCCGATGGCTCCGAAAAGGGCGGCCAGAGCGGCCAGGGCCTGATGACGATAGACATCATCCCTGCCATACCAGGCCGAATGCCGCCCGGGATGGATCACCACCTGCGGACGGGCCTGGGCCAGGATCTTTATGGCCTCCTCGATCTTGTCCCTGGGAAGGTCGCAGATCCGGGCCGCCCGATCCAAAGTCCATCCCTGAACCGATTTCTTCAGGGTCTCAAAGCCCTCGCAGTATTCGGACACGAACTTCTTATCGTAGAGGTCGTGCTGAATCACGTAGTTGATCCAGGCCAGAAGCAGGGCGGTGTCGGTGCCCGGACGGATGGGGAGCCAGATATCGGCCTTGCCCGCAGCCACGGAGAAACGCGGATCCACCACCACCAGCCTGGCCCCCTTGGAAAGACCCTCGATAAAATCCATCACGTGAGAGACATGTACGTTTTCGCCGATATGGGAACCCACCAGCAGGATGGCCTTGGCGTTGGCCATATCCGTGTACTGCATGGTGCAGGAGGCCAGGTAACCCACGGTAGAAAGAAAGGCCACCATCACCGGGCCCACACACTGGAAAAAGGCCGGTTCATTGGAATAGTTCTCCGTGCCCAGGGCTTTAAAGATCTCCCGCAGGGGCTCGGCCGAGGACCCGTGGTCGAAGAAGGCCAGTGCATGCGGACCGTATTTTTCCTTGACCTTCTTCAGATTATGGGCCACCTCGTCCAGGGCCTCGTCCCAGGAAATCTTCACGAATTTGCCCTCGCCGCGGGCTCCCACCCGTTTGAGGGGATGTTTAACCCGATCGGGATCGTAAAGGAGCTTGATCCCGGAGTTGCCCCGGGCACAGACCCGGGCCTTATCCCCGCGGCCATTGGTGGGGCTCTTGGGGTTGCCCTCGATCTTTACCACCTTTCCGCCCTTCACCTTGGCCACGATGGGACACCGCCAGAAACACATCTCACACACCGAGGGGATGTCCTTGGCCCCGAGGCTCCCCGGAAGTTCCTCCCCGGCCACCGGGGAGGCATAGGCCTTCCGGAACAGTCCCTCGGAGCGCAACCGGAGACCCGCCAGAGCCAGAGAGGCCCCTGCCGACAGTTTAAGAAAGTCCCTCCTTTTCATAGGTAACCTCCTCCCGTAATCTATTGGTAAGACCCAGCACCAGATCACCCAGGGCCCGATAAAAGGGCCCGGGGCGGGCCTGCTTGAGCACGGTCAGAAAACGCGGATACCACCGCAAAAAATGGCGCTCCAGAAACTCCCTAAGAAGGTCGAGGTTCCCCTCCTCGAGAAGAAGGGCCACGAAGGCCAGTTCATAGGAGACATGATCCGCCAGCTCTCCCTCCTCCACCGGCTGATACCCGGCCCGACGATAGAAATCCAGGGCCTCGTCGTACCCCTCACCCTTGAGTCGCCGATCGGAGGAGAGATAAACCGAGGCGTAAGGCGGGGCCGGAGTCCGATAGGGGGAGGTAATAAAAAGCCGGGTGTACTCCACCTGCAACTCCTCCAGGTTGTTAACCCGCAGATCCTCCTCCAGAGCCAGAGATAACCTGCGCGAGAGGGCCTGAAGATAAGAGATCAGGCCCAAAAAAGAAGCATCCTCGGGATAGAGGAAGGCTTCAGCCGCAGCACGAAAATCCCGGCCCTCAAACATCCCTTATCTTTTACTCTCCACCTATAAAATTTACAAGATCGATTTCGCGCTTTTTTGGAATGATTCCAGATGAATATGGTAAATTTCAGCTAACTATAGTCTTCTTACAGGCAATTTCCTCGCTTCTTGAGCTTTCGATCTTTGTGGAAATTAAAATTTCCTGTTTTCTGGAAGTTTTTGTTTTCAGGTAGGGGGATCTCCCCGGAGGGAATAGGGGAAGAAGAAACCCGCGAAATTCCGACCGGATCAGCGATACAGGGAAAGGGGATCCAGGATGCGATGGGCCACCCAGCGGGGATCCAGCCATTCCATGGGATTTACGAAAACCCCCTGCACCAGAACCGAAAAGTGGAGATGATCTCCTCCGGCCAGCCCGGTGGTATCGGTATGGCCGATAATTTGCCCGGCCGAAACCCTCTGCCCCGGCTGGACCTCGATTCCGGCCAGATGGGCGTAAAGGGTGTAGAGCCCGAGACCGTGATCCAGGATAACCGTATTACCGTAAATGCCCAGATAATCCGCAAACACCACCCTTCCGGCCGCGGCGGCCGGGACCGGACTGTGGGCCACCGAGGCCAGATCCAGCCCAAGGTGCCAGGCCTGGGAAACCCTGCGTCCCCGGTAATAATAGAAACGGTGTTCCCCGAAATCGGAACGCTTGGCCGAATGCGGCAGGGCCTTAAGGGGCCCCTGCAGGGTGAAGGAGATTTCCGAAGGACGGGAGGTGATCTCCGCAATCTTCTGGTTATTGCGTTGACGTAAGGTCTGATTCACCCAGAGGAAGGTCTTAAGGAGGTCTTCCTTCTGGGCCTCGGGATAACGGGAAAGAAACTCCGGCATCTTGCGCTGCAGGAACCCGTCGCTGATGCGCATCCGGACCCGGGGATACCTTCGCCGCTGGACATAGTAATTCACCGGAATCTCCAGACGATTACCCGCTTCGTCCTCGGCGAACACCAGAAACTCGCGCACGGTAGTATCGCTCACCGGAAGGGCCACCAGGGCCGCATAAATCCCCTTCTTCAGGGGATATCCCCGAAAGACACGCCCGTTAAGACGCACCCCGCTACGGGCCTTCTCTCCCACCCGATAAAGGACCAGGGCCGAACCACCCCGGGCTATATAGACCGTGGAGGAAAGGACCGTTATCCGCGGCGGGGTAAGATCCAGGGCAAAAGGGAAGACCTTCCGGGCCTGGTTGCCCTTGAGAGTATTGCGCCAGGAGGCATCCCAGGCCTCCACCACTAACCGGGCCGGCCCCTCGCCCAGCCCCTTCTCCAACGGAGAGATCGTAAAACGATAAGATACATTCTTAATCGAGGAACCCCTCCAGAAGGAAAGAGGATAGGTTTCCTCTCGGAGGAGGAGATGTTTTCGCCCCTGCAGCAGAAGGACCCTTACCCGGTGAAGACCGGACCCGGAATCCCGCAAGCGCACGGTGAAGGAGAACCTGCGGCCGGCCAGCCTGGGCAGACCCTCCACGGAGATCTGCGGCGCCGCCCCTTCCATCCGGATAAAGAAGAGATACCCCGCCACCCCGCACAGGGCCAGAAAAAAGAGCAGAACCAGGGTCTTGAGAAAGGTTTTCATGTTTCCCCTCCGCTTTGCACGGTGCGGATTTTTAACTATAACAGAACTGATGCCTCGCCCCAAGCCGAAGCTGATCCTTCTGCTTCTGGTGGCCCTGCTGGGCACGGGCTTTTCCTTTTCCCTTCCCCATCTTCAACTCTCCCCCTACGCCCGCTATCGTCTCTCACGCCTTCCGCTTATCGGACGCCTGATCAAACCCCCGGTCCCGCCCGAAAAGGAATACCGTGCCGCCCAATCCCTCATGGAGAAGCTTCGCGATCAGGAGGCTGATCGATATGCCCCTGAACTTTACGCCCGGGTGGAAAAGAAATGGGAACGGGCCCGGACCTATTATCGCACCGGGCATTACGACTGGGCCCGGATCTATTTTGCCCAGATCCAGGACCTGGGGAAAAAAGCCCTGGAGGAGGCCCGCAAGCGCCGCGAGGCCCTGAAGGCCCGGGCCTATAAAACCTTAAACCTCCTGCGCCAGAGCTACCGCAAAAAAAGCCGGGGCCTTTCTCCGGAAAAACGCCTTCAGATCACCCTGGCCCTCTGGCGGCTGGAGACCCTGATCCAGCTTGAGGACTTCGAGACCTTTAAGAAGGAGGCCCTGGAGGTACGCCGTGACTACGGACTCTGACCCCGGAGGCCCCGACGCAGAATGCGTTTGTCCCCCACCCGCAGGGTGACTTTGGTCCGATCCAGATACTCGAGGAGAGGAATCAGATACTTGCGCGAGGCCCCGCCGGTAAGCTTGCGAAAATCTCCCACCCCCATCTCCCCGTGACGACGAAGATAATCTTCCGCCAGGCTTCGGGCCTTTTCCAGGATATGGCGATGAAAATAGAGTTTTTCGGAAAGTCGCACCAGGACCCCTTCCTGCACCAGCACCCTGAACATATCCAGGGCCAGCTGAGGCCGATCCCGGAAACGGGAAAGGGCCTCGTCCGGGTCCGGAGGGGAAAAACCGGCGGAAAGAAAGATCTTCTCTATCTCCCGTTTCAGGGCCTCGGCCTCCTCGGGAAGGACCACCCGGTGGGAGGAGAGACGCAAAAACTCCCTCTCCGCCACCAGCTGCCCCCCGGAAAGAAGTTCCGATACCGCGGCCTCGAAGACCCGCAGCGGAGCCCGGTCGGAAACCCGGGCTCGCAATTCCTCCTTGGTAAGTCCGGGTTTGAGGGGAAATTTCTGATGAAACCCCTCCAGCGCCCGGAGGATCTCCTTCTTAAAGGCTTCAAAAGCCCTACGGGAAAGGAGAATCTCTTCCTCCTCTCCGGGGATACGTACCACCTCGGAGGAAAGGGATTTCAGCAGATCCTCCCAGGCCCTTCCGAAGACCGAAACCTTGAGCTGAAGAAGGGAGGCCTTCATCCCACCCTCCCGGGCCTTTTCCAGGTGATAGAAAAGGACCTCCCTGTCCCCGCCCCGGGCGAGGAGCTCCAGCTCCTCCCGTTCCCAGGGTTTGGTGCGTTTACGGCGCCGGGCCAGGGGGTTGAGCACCCTTCCTCCTCCCAGGGTGACCAGGGGAGAGCCACCCCGGATGACCGCCCGATCTCCGCGCAGACAGACCACCGGCTGGGACAGGCGGACCTGAACCACGTCTCTCTCCCCGGGTTCCAGACGATCCCTTCCGAAAAGGACCACCTCTCCCAGGAGTTCCGCAGTCCCCAGATGGAAATGGACCTTCTCCAGGTTCTTGAGGGGTCTGGGAGCACTGGAAAGATACTGGAGCTCCAGGTCCAGGATGGTGGAGGGGCGCAGCAGCCCGGGCGTAGCCACCACGTCGCCGCGGGACACCTCCTCCCTTTCCACTCCCTGGAGGTTAAGAGCGGTGCGCATCCCCGCCAGGGCTTCCTCCCTTTCCTCCCCGTGACTCTGAATACGGCGCACCCGGGCCCTTATCCCCCGGGGATAAATCTCCACCTCCTCCCCTACCCGGAGGCGGCCGGAAATGGTGGTGCCGGTAACCACGGTGCCGAAACCCTTGACCGTAAAGACCCGATCCACCGGAAGCCGAAAAGGCCCGGTAAGAGAACGGTCCGGAACCTTCTGTACCAGTTGATCCAGGACGCGGATAAGCTCCGGAAGCCCCTCCCCGGTAACCGCGGAGACCGCTACCAGGGGTGCCCCCTCCAGGAAGGTGCCCCTCAGGAACTCCCGAACCTCCTCGGTCACCAGCGCGAGCCATTCCTCATCCACCAGGTCTTTTTTAGTGAGGATCACCAGCCCGCTTTTTACCCCCAGGAGTTCACAGATCTCCAGATGTTCGCGTGTCTGGGGGCGCACCCCTTCGTCGGCAGCCACCACCAGGGCCACCAGGTCGATCCCCGCGGCCCCGGCCACCATGGTGCGCACGAAACGTTCATGCCCCGGGACATCCACGATCCCCACCCGCACCCCGGAAGGAAGATCCAGCCGGGCAAAACCCAGTTCAATGGTGATTCCCCGTTCCTTCTCTTCCTTAAGCCGATCGGTATCCACCCCGGTGAGCGCCTTGACCAGGGTGGTCTTTCCGTGATCCACATGCCCGGCGGTACCCAGAACCACCCGTTTCATAGCGGTGCATCCTCGGCCTTAAGAAGTTTCACCCTCCGGCCCAGGAAGATACGGGCGATGTCCTCGAAGGCCGGGGTAAGGTCCGAAACGAAAATAAGGGGTTCTCCGTCTTTTTCAAGATCCACCGCCGGGGATCCCTCCTTCCCGGAAAGAAAGGCCCTTACCTCCTCGGCCACCTCCTCGGCCGGATCCACCAGAGTGATACGCCGGCCGGCCTTCTCCTGAATGATCTTCCGGAGTACCGGATAATGGGTGCACCCCAGGATGAGGGTATCGATCCCTTTCATCCGAAGGGGCAGGAGACACTTTTTTACTATCCTTCGAGTTTCGGGTTTCTTGAGCCAGCCCTCCTCCACCAGCGGAACCAGGAGCGGGCAGGCGTTACCGTAAACCCGCACCTCCGGATCCCTTTCCCGCAGAAGTCTTTCGTAAATCCCGCTCTGGATGGTGGCCCGGGTACCGATCACCCCGATTACCTTCCGTCGGGTTACCTGGAGGGCCTTCTTCACCGAAGGAGTGACCACCTCGAAGATGGGTACTCCGGGAAAGCGCTTCTTCAGGGCTTCGGTGGCCACCGAGGAAGCCGAATGGCAGGCCACCACGATGAGACGTGCCCCCCTCCGCAGGAGAAATTCGGTGTCCTCGATGGCATAACGGATAATGGTTTCCGGACTTTTGGTTCCGTAAGGTGTGCGAGCCGTATCCCCGAAATAGACAAAACGATACCCCGGAAGCCGGCGCACCAGCTCCCTCAAAACGGTGAGCCCTCCTATGCCCGAATCGAAGACTCCGATCAAGGGGCTGCTCGGACCTCCCCGCGGACCAGGTGAAGCATCTGCAGACGCATCCGGCACTGCGGACAGAAATCGGTGCCCTTGAGGTCGAGTTCCATCAGGGAGGAGGGAGGATGCATTACGCACAGGGGATCGGGACAGGAACCCAGCCCCAGGAGATGCCCCAGGGCCCGAATGGATTCCTTGCGCAGACGTTCCACCAGAAGCCTCTCCGGCTCGGTCCCGAAAAGAAATTCCTGGAGGTTGCGGGCCGAAACCAGGGCCGAACGGGAGGAAAAACTCACCTCCACAAAGACCAGAGGACTCCTGGGGGAATAAAGCTCCTCCCCGCAAACACCCAGCACAAAATCGACCTCCCCGGAAACGCTACGCAGAAATTCCGTCACATAGGGGGCAAAAAACTTGCGCAAACGGGGATGAAAGGCCGCGGCCGGAGGGGTAATGGGCCGGGAGAGCTCTACCTGGACCCGCCAGAAATCGGAAAGCTCGCGCAGAAAACGCTCCAGCCACGGACCGAACACCCTGCCGATGGGAACCACCAGAACACGGCGCATCTCAAACATATACTACCACAAACCTCCGTTCCCCCAAACAACCTCCGAATGACACCGCTTCTCAGGGTCTCAGTTTTCGGATATCCTAGGCTTATGCGAAGGCTTCCGCTGGATACCTCCTCCTTCAAACAGATCCGGGAGCGGGGCTGGGTCTATGTGGATAAAACCCCCTGGATCCACCGCCTGGTAACCGAGGGCATCTGCTACTTCCTCTCCCGCCCCCGAAGATTCGGAAAATCGCTCACCGTAAACACCCTGAAGGAACTCTTCCGCGGAAACGAGAAGCTCTTTGAGGGGCTTTATATCTACGATAAGTGGGACTTTACCGAACACCCGGTCCTCATCTTTGACTTTAATACCATCCCTCATCAAACCCCGGAAGCCTTCGAACAGGCACTTTACACCAGCCTCGAAGAGTATGCTGAAAACTACGAAATAAAGTTCAGAAAAAGAGGCGGGCTGGGTAAGGATTTCGATCTCCTGATTAAGGCCCTCTATCGCAAGACGGGCCGTCCGGTGGTGGTCCTGGTGGACGAATACGACAAACCCATCCTGGACCACCTGGGCCTGGGCGAAGAAAGGATGCATATCGCCCGCCAAAACCGGGAGGTCTTAAAGAATTTCTTCGGGGTCCTCAAAGGCGCAGGCGTGGTGGATGAACTGGCCTTCGTCTTCGTCACCGGCGTCTCCTACTTCACCAAGGTCTCCATCTTCTCCGAATGGAACAACCTCGTCGATATCACCCTGGATGAAAACTACGCCGACTTCCTGGGCTACACCGAGGAGGAAATCCAGCGTTTCTTTCCCGAACACCTGGAGGCCTTCTGCCAGAAAAACCGCCTTTCCTCTTTAGAGGAGTGTCTCTCCGAAATCCGCCTCTGGTATAACGGCTACCGCTTCAGCCCCTGGAGGGACCTACGGGTCTATAACCCCATCTCGGTCATGTACGCCCTGACCAAGGGAAGGTTTGAAAACTTCTGGTTCAGGACCGGAACCCCCACCTTCCTGGTGAACTGGCTCAAGGAAAAACCCTGGCGTATCCC
>DRMH01000082.1 GCA_011322625.1 Thermosulfurimonas dismutans
CGGGGCGTGCGGAAACCATTTACCTGCGCTTCCATGTGGTATGGGAATTGATTCCCGTGGGGCAAATAGAGCTCTGGAAGACACCGCATCAATATATTGCCTATGCGCATACCACCGGCCTCGGGGCCCTTATATTTCCCTTCCGATCGCTGTGGCAAACCCGGATCGATCGCGAGGGTTATCCCCGAATCACCCGAATAGAAGTGCTGGAAAGAAAACACCCCAAGAAAAAGATCCTTTATTTCTATCCACGGGAAGGAAAGCTCATTCGCGAAAAGATCACTCCCAGGAAACACCTCAGGGAAACCTATGCGGTCCCTTATCCTCTTTATGATGAACTCTCGGGTTTCTGGAGGGCCGTAACCCATCGCTGGCGTAAACCGAAGGAAAGCCTGATCCTGAGGATCTTTGCCGGAGAAAAGGCCCATATGGTTACGGTAAGGGCCCTGGGCTACGAAAGGATCAAGACCTTTCAGGGCTGGCGCACGGCCTTAAAGATACAGGCCCGTCTTCCCACCGCCAGCGAACTCATTCGGCACTCCCGAAAGGCGGTGCTCTGGCTTTCCCCGCAGGGCTGGCCTCTAGCAGGAGAGGGAAAGATTCCCCTCGGGCACCTCAAGGTCTTTCTGGTAAAGGTTTTAAAGGGAGCACATGCCCCGCCACCACCAAAAGCACTTCTTGGCAGGATCGGGCCAGCCTCCGATTGAGCCTTCCCAGGAGATTTACATAACGACGGGTGAGGGGATCCGGGGGAAGGGTAGAAAATCCCACCTCGTTACTGACCAGGATCAACCTTCCCCGAAAGTCCCTTACGGTATCCACCAGTTCCTGGATTTCCCTTTCTACCTGGCGTTGATAGTGGAAGAGATTACCCAGCCACACGGTAAGACAATCCACCACCACGGTGGCTCCGGAAAGACCCCTCAGAACCCGGGCCAGATTCAAAGGTTCCTCCACGGTGCGAAAGGCCGAGCCCCTTTCCCGGCGGTGACGGGCGATCTTTTCGGCCATTTCCTGATCCAGGGGCTCGGCGGTGGCCACAAAGATGCGGGGCGGAGGGGCCTTCAGGGCCAGATCCAGGGCCAATCGGCTCTTTCCCGAGGCCACACCTCCCAGGATCAGGGTGCGCATAAGCTTGCTTTTACCCCGGTTTTAGCTTAAAGAAAACACTCAAATACCCGCGGCGGAGGAGGAAGGTGAAGGAACTTCCCAAGAGTTACGATTTCCAGGAGGTGGAGGAGAAGTGGTATCGCTTCTGGGAGGAAAAGGGATATTTTCGGCCCCGGCTCGATCCCCGGAGACCCAAATTTTCGGTGGTCATCCCCCCACCCAATGTCACCGGAAGTCTTCATATCGGACACGCCCTGAATAACACCATTCAGGACATCCTGGTGCGCTACAAGCGCATGGACGGTTACGACACCCTGTGGGTTCCCGGAACGGATCATGCCGGAATCGCTACCCAGAACGTGGTGGAAAGGGAGCTCGCCAAGGAGGGAAAGACCCGGCACGACCTGGGCCGGGAGGCCTTCCTCGAGAGGGTATGGGAGTGGAAGGAGCGTTTCGGAAACCGCATTATCCAACAACTCAAACGTCTGGGGGCCTCGTGCGACTGGTCCCGGCTACGCTTTACCATGGACGAGGGGCTTTCGCGAGCCGTGCGCGAGGTCTTTGTGCGTCTCTGGGAGGAGGGACTCATCTACCGCGGGGACTACATCATCAACTGGTGTCCCCGGTGCCACACCGCCCTTGCGGACATCGAGGTGGAGCATCGGCCCACCCCGGGGAAGCTCTGGTACATCCGCTATCCCCTGGTAGAGGGCCAGGGCGAGGTGGTGGTGGCCACCACCCGGCCGGAGACCATGCTGGGAGACACCGCGGTGGCCGTGCACCCGGAGGACGAACGCTACCGGGACTTGATAGGCCGCAAGGTGAGGCTCCCCCTCATCGGGCGCGAGATCCCCGTAATCGCCGATCCGGCGGTGGATCCGGAGTTCGGAACCGGAGCGGTGAAGGTCACCCCGGCCCACGACTTTGCCGACTTTGAAATGGCCGAACGGCACGGCCTCCCCCGGGTAAAGATCATGGACGAGGACGGGAAAATGACCCCCGAGGCCGGCCCTTACGCAGGACTCGACCGCTTTGAGGCCCGAAGCCGCGTGGTGGCCGACCTTGAGGCCCAGGGGTTTCTGGTCAAGACCGAGGACTACGAGGTGATGCTCGGGCACTGTTACCGTTGCGATTGCGTGGTGGAACCCCTTCTTTCCAAGCAGTGGTTCGTGCGCATGAAGCCCCTCGCCCAGCCGGCCACCGCGGCGGTGGAATACGGGTTCATTCGTCTGGTCCCGGAGAACTGGAACAATCTTTACTTCGACTGGATGCACCGGATTCGGGACTGGTGTATCTCCCGGCAGATCTGGTGGGGACACCGGATCCCGGCCTGGACCTGCGAGGACTGCGGGAAGACCTCGGTAGCCCGGGAAGACCTGGAGGTCTGTCCGGAGTGCGGCTCCAAGCGCATCCGCCAGGAGGAGGACGTGCTCGACACCTGGTTCTCCTCGGCCCTCTGGCCCTTCTCCACCCTGGGCTGGCCGGAGAAGACCGAGGACCTCCGCACCTTCTATCCCACCTCGGTGCTGGTCACGAGCTTTGACATCCTCTTCTTCTGGGTGGCCCGGATGATTATGATGGGGCTCCATTTCATGGGGAACATCCCCTTCCGCACGGTTTATATCCACGCCCTGGTGCGGGACGAAAAGGGCCAGAAGATGAGCAAGAGCCGGGGAAATGTTATTGATCCGGTGGTGATGATCGAAAAGTACGGGGCCGACGCCCTGCGCTTTACGCTCGCGGCTCTGGCCGCCCAGGGACGGGACATCAAACTCTCGGAGTCCCGGATCGAGGGCTACAAACACTTTGTAAATAAGATCTGGAATGCGATACGCTTTGTGCTTTTGAATCTCCAGGATTTCAGGCCCCGGGAACTCCCCCTTGAAGAGCTTCCCCTGGTCTCCCGGTGGATCCTTTCCAGACTCTCTTACACCGTGGAACGGGTGAGGGATAGGCTTGAGGCCTACGAGTTCGATCAGGCGGCCCTGGCCATCTATCATTTCTTCTGGCACGAGTTCTGCGACTGGTATATCGAAGCGGCTAAACTCTATCTGCGCGGCGAGGAGGCCCGGAAGGCCACCCAGGAGGTACTCCTCAGAGTGGCCGAGGCCTCCCTGCGGCTCCTCCATCCCTTCATGCCCTTCGTTACCGAGGAACTCTGGCAGGCCCTTCCCCATGAGGGGGAAAGCATTATGCTGGCCCCCTATCCCCGGGCGGAGGAATTTCCCCGGGATCCGGAGGCGGAAGAGAAAATGTCCTTCCTGATGGAGATCATCGTGGCCCTGCGAAACATCCGGGCGGATTACAATCTTCATCCCACCCGGGAGATCCCGGCGGTGGTGCTTTCGGAAAAGAAGGCCTGGCGAGATCTTCTTGAGGCCGAGGCTCCGCTGGTAAAACTCCTGGCCCGTCTTTCGGAGCTGGAAGTACGGGAAGCCGGCCGGCCGGAGGCAGCGGCCTCGGTGGTGCTCTCCGAAGCCGAGGTCTTCGTACCCCTTTCCGGGCTGGTGGACATCGCTCAGGAACTCTCGCGTCTATACAAGGAAAAGGAAAAAACCGAAAGGGAGCTTTCCCGGGTCGAAACCCGTCTGAACAATCCCCAGTTCCTGGCCAAGGCCCCCGCCGAGGTGGTGGAGAAAGAAAAGGCCCGGGCCCGGGAATTACAGGAGAAATTGCAGCGCATTCAGGAAAACATCCACCGTTTTGAGGCCCTTAAATCCTGATGACCACCATCCTTCTGATCCTGGCCCTGGTGGCGCTGGTCTTTCTGGCCGCGGTAACGCTTTTTATCTTCCGGGAGCTGGGGCGTCTTTCCGGACGGATGGAGGGATGGGAGAAGGAAATGGAAGGGGTGGAAAACCGCATCCAGGATCTATGTCAGGAAATCTCCGCCCTCACCCGCCTCCTTAGCGGGCGCTCTTCGGGCAAGGGAGGGGAAAACATCCTCTCCGAGGCCCTTTCGGCCCTGCCTCCGGATATCCTTCTCCAGGACGTAGAAATGGGGAACGGACGGGTGGAGTTCGCTTTACGACTGCGCGACGGAAGCCTGGTTCCTCTGGATAGCAAGTTCGTGGAACCCGGGACCCCTCCGGAGGTCATCCCCTCCCGTCTGCTGGCCCGCACCAGGGAGCTGGCCAAATATCTGGACGACCCCCGGGCGGCGGGTTTTGCCCTGGTGGCGGTCCCGGACGAGGCCTATCATCTTTCCCATAAGGTGATCGCCCGGGCTGGTCTGGAAAATCGCGTAATCATGGTGCCTTACACTCAAACCCTCCCCGCCGCCCTGCTCACCCTGGCCCTGGCCACCCGATTTCAGAGGAGTCCGGAGGGTTTTTCTGCACAAGAAATGCTTGACCTCCTCGAAAATTTGGAGAAAAATCTGATTCAGGAGGAGAAACTATTGCGCCAAAGTTTACAAAAGATTGCCAAATTAGTGGTGCTGGTATTAAGAAAAAAGGAGCAATTTCTGGAGTATAATCTTAATGGCCGAAAAACGGTGGTATAGTCGTTATCCGGTTTCCCTTTCCGGTGGTCTGGCCAAAAGTCATTTCATGATCAAGGTGGAGTTGCTGGATTTGAGTATAGAGGGCGCCCGTATTCGAACCGATACCGACCGGCTCAAGGTGGGAGACAAGGTCAAACTCTCCATCCACACCAAACCCCCCATCAAGGTGGAGGGGGAGGTTCGATGGTGTCGCAAGACCCCCCGGGGCATAGAGGCCGGGATCCATTTTACGAATATGGATTTCAAGTATCGCCAGCATCTTCAGTCTCTCATCTCTCAGATAGCCCTTTCCAGCACGCCCGATGCCTATTTCCGTTAGGACTTGTCGCTTCAGTCTTTTCCCGGTAGCTTTAGCCCAAATCCTGAGAAAGGGGTACCGAGGATGAAGGTAAATGTCGAGGATATAAGCGCGGTAGAAAAACGTCTCCAGGTGGAGCTTCCTCCGGAGGAGGTCAGTAAGGCCATCGATCGCACCTGTCAGCGGCTGGCCCGCGAGGTCAACCTCAAGGGTTTCCGCAAAGGAAGGGTCCCCAAGAGTGTACTCAAACGGCTTTTTCGGGAACACATCGAGGAAAAGGCCGCCGAAATCCTCATTTCCGAGAGCCTTTCCCGGGCGGTACAGGAGAGCGGGCTGGTTCCCATTCTGCGCCCCCAGATAGAAAGTTACGGAAGGGTGGAAGAGACGAAATCCTTCAGCTATTCCGCCCTGCTGGATCTTCGTCCGGAGTTCGATCTTCCCCGGGAGTTTTACGTGGGGCTGGAGGTGGAAAAACCCTCTGCGGAGGTCTCGGAGGAAGAGGTAGAGCAACATCTGGAGGCCCTGCGCTACACCTTTGCCGAGCTCAAGAAGGCCCCGGAGGAACACGCAATCGAGGAACGGGACGTGGCCATCATCGCCTTCAAAGCCTATGAGGGCGACCAGCCGGTTCCTGGGCATGAGGCCGAGGCCCTTTATGTGGATGTGGGGACCGGTGAATTTGATCAGCGGGTAGAGGAGGCCCTCATCGGGCATCGGGTAGGGGATCGGGTGGAGGTGGAGGTGGAATATCCCGAGGATGCCCTCAACGAGAGGCTGGCCGGGCGGCGGATCCGTTACGAGGTAATTATCCGGGAGATCTATCTGCGGGAGCTATCCCCCCTGGACGACCAGTTTATCCAGAAGATGAACCTGGGTTTCAAGTCCGTGGAGGAACTTCGCCAGAGGGTGAGGGCCCGGCTGGAAGAAGAGCGCAAGAAGAAGGCCGAGGAAAAGCTGCGGGAATCCATTCTGGAAAAGATCCTGGAAAAGGTGGACTTTCCCGTGCCCGAGCGCTATGTGGAGTTCAAGCTCGCCCAGATGATCGAGGGAATAGCCCAGGATCTGGAGTCACGCGGTCATACCTTTGAGAGCGCCGGTATCTCCGTGGAGCGTCTCAAACAAAAACTGCGTCCCACCGCCGAAAGGCAGGCGCGGGAGGAGTTCGTCCTGGAAAAGATTGCCGAGCAGGAGAACATAACCCTTTCTCAGGAAGAGCTGGAGGAAAAGGCTGAAGAGATGGCCCGGGCCTCGGGCGGAAGGAAGGAAGAAGCCTTCCGGGTAATCATGACCTATATGGTACCCAAGCTTCTGGCGGAAAAGACCTTGCAGTTCCTGGTTTCCAACGCTACCTTAAAGGAGACGGATCAGAAAGAGGAAACCGGGACAGCAAAAAAGGAAGAATAAGTCATGGCTCTCATCCCCATAGTCATCGAACAGACCGGACGCGGCGAGAGGGCGTACGATATCTATTCCCGGCTGCTTAAGGACCGGATTGTCTTTATCGGCGGCCCCATCGACGACTACCTGGCCAATCTGGTGATAGCGCAACTCCTCTTTCTGGAGGCGGAGGACCCGGATCGAGACATCATGCTTTACATTAATTCTCCCGGTGGTCTGGTTACCGCGGGGCTGGCCATTTACGATACCATGCAGTACGTAAAGCCCGATGTCTGTACCATTTGTATAGGGCAGGCAGCCAGCATGGGGGCGGTGTTGCTGGCTGCCGGGGCTAAAGGAAAACGTTACGCCCTGCCGCATTCGCGGATCATGCTCCATCAGCCCATGGGAGCCTTTCAGGGGCAGGCCACCGATGTGGATATTCAGGCCCGGGAGATCCTTCGCTTGCGCGAGATCCTCAGCGATATCCTGGCCCATCACACCGGTCAGCCCCATGAGCGTATCAAGGCCGATACCGAAAGAGATTTCTATATGTCCAGCGAAGAGGCCCTGCGCTACGGTATCATCGACGAAATCATAAAACCTCGCCGTCAATCTTCGTCGGAGGAAAAGAAGACGCATGAATAAATCCAAGTTTACCGGGGAGCTGCACTGTTCCTTTTGCGGTAAGAGTCAACAGGAGGTGCGCAAACTCATCGCCGGTCCTTCGGTTTATATCTGCGACGAATGCGTGGAGCTGTGTAACGAGATCATTGCCGAGGACTATGAAAAGGAGCTGGCCGAGGAACGGTTAAGGACCATTCCGAAACCCTCGGAAATCAAGGCCTTTCTGGATCAGTATGTGGTGGGGCAGGAACAGGCCAAAAAGATCCTGGCCGTGGCGGTTCACAACCATTACAAGCGTATCGAAAGCGGGGTTAACCTTAAGGAGGTGGAACTCCAGAAGAGCAACATCCTCCTCATCGGTCCCACGGGTTGCGGAAAGACCCTGCTGGCCCAGACCCTGGCCAAGTTTCTAAACGTTCCCTTTACCATTGCCGATGCCACCACCCTCACCGAAGCCGGATATGTGGGAGAGGATGTGGAGAACATCCTGCTTAACCTTCTTCATGCCGCCGATTTCGATCTGGAATTGGCCCAGAGGGGCATCGTCTATATCGACGAGATCGACAAAATTGCCCGCAAAACCGAAAGCCCCTCCATCACCCGGGATGTTTCCGGGGAAGGGGTCCAGCAGGCGCTGCTCAAGATCCTGGAAGGGACCATTGCCAACATCCCGCCCAAAGGCGGACGGAAGCATCCCCAGCAGGAATACATCCGTATGGACACCACCAACATCCTTTTCATCTGCGGTGGGGCCTTCGTGGGGCTGGAGGACATCATCCGGCAGCGGCTGGGAAAGAGCGGGTTGGGCTTCGGGGCGGAGATCAAGAATCTGAGGGACATGTCCATCGGCGAAATCCTGGCTCAGGTTCAACCCGAGGACCTCATCAAGTACGGAATGATTCCGGAGTTCGTGGGACGGATACCGGTTATCGCTACCCTGGACGAACTTACCGAGGAAGAGCTTATCAAGATCCTTACCGAACCCAAGAACGCTCTGGTTAAACAGTACCAGAAACTTTTCGAGCTGGAGGGGGTGGAACTCCGATTTACCCAGGGAGCCCTGCGGGCGGTGGCCCGGGAGGCCCTCAGACGCAAGACCGGGGCCCGGGGTTTGCGGGCCATTCTGGAGGAGGCCATGCTGGATATCATGTATGAACTCCCCTCCTATGAGGGGGTAAAGGAATGTGTGATCACCGAAGAGGTGATCTTGCACCGGGAAAAGCCCATTTTAACTTTTGAAAAGAAGGCCCAGGAGGCCTAAATAAAGCATGGACAAGGCCATTTGGCCGAAGGAGGACCATGGGTACCGAAAGAGATCAACTCCTGCGTTTACCCCTTTTACCCTTACGGGATATCGTCCTCTATCCTAATTCTCTGGTCCCGCTTTTTGTGGGGCGGGAAAAGAGCATTCTGGCGGTAGAACATGCGCTTTCCACCGGAAAGGAGATCTTTCTGGCGGCTCAAAAAGACGCCCAGGTGGACGAGCCTGCGGAGGAGGACATTTACCGGGTGGGGACCATCGGGCAGATCATTCAGGTCCTGCGCCTTCCGGATGGCACCATCAAGGCCCTGGTGGAGGGCAAACAGCGCGGTCGAATCGTGCGTTTTGTGCCTGATTACGACTTTTTCGTGGTGGAGGTGGAGCCCAAAACCGAGGTCATTGAAGCCGGTCCGGAGCTTGAGGCCCTGGTGAAGCTCACCCACGAGGCCTTTCAGGAGTACAGCCAGATTAATAAAAAGATCTCGGCGGAGATCCTGAACAATATCCTGCAGATCAACGAACCCGCCAAACTGGCCGATCAGGTAGCCACCATTCTGAATCTCAAGCTTCCGCAAAAGCAGCGTCTGCTCGAACTCACCAGCGTACGCAAACGTCTGGAGCTGGTCTATGGATATTTGCGCGGCGAGATCGAAGTGGCCCGGGTGGAACAGCGGATCAAGGAGCGGGTCAAGAAGCAGATGGAAAAGAGCCAGCGCGACTATTATCTGAACGAGCAGATGAAGGCCATCCAGAAGGAACTCGGAGAACGTGAAGACGGGCGCAGCGATCTGGCGGAGCTTGAGCGCAGGATCAAAAAGAAGCGTCTTCCCAGGGAAGCGGCGGCGGTGGTTCGGCGAGAATTCAAGAAACTCTCCCTGATGTCCCCCATGAGTGCCGAGGCCACGGTGGTGCGCAACTATATCGACTGGATCCTGGCCCTGCCCTGGTATGAAAAGACCAAGGACAAGCTGGATCTCGAGGAAGCCGAACGCATACTTAACGAGGACCATTACGGCCTGGAAAAACCCAAACAGCGTATCCTGGAACACCTGGCGGTCCAGAAACTGGCCAGGAAGATAAAGGGTCCCATCCTCTGTCTGGTGGGGCCTCCGGGGGTGGGTAAAACCTCGCTGGCTCGATCGGTGGCTCGAGCCCTGGGGCGAAACTTCGTGCGCATGTCCCTGGGGGGAGTACGGGACGAGGCCGAGATCCGCGGACACCGGCGCACCTACATCGGCGCCCTTCCCGGAAAGATTATCCAGGGCATGCGCAAGGCCGGGACCATAAATCCGGTCTTTTGTCTGGACGAGGTGGATAAGATCGGCACCGATTTCCGTGGAGATCCCGCTGCGGCCCTGCTCGAGGTGCTCGACCCGGAACAGAATCACGCCTTTCAGGATCACTATCTGGAGCTGGGCTACGATCTTTCCCAGGTCTTTTTTATTACCACAGCCAATGCTCTCCACACCATTCCCGCTCCTCTGCTCGATCGGATGGAGATCATCGAGATCCCGGGTTATACCGAGGAGGAAAAACTCGAGATCGCCAAAAATTATCTTCTTCCCCGGCAACTTGAGGCCCACGGACTCAAGCCCGAACAGGTGCCCATTCCGGATAAGACCATCCTGGAGATTATCCGGCGCTACACGCGCGAGGCCGGGGTGAGGAATCTGGAACGGGAGCTTGCCACCATCTGTCGCAAGATTGCCCGGGAGGTGGCCAAGGATCCCCGGGCCTTCCGGCCTTTTACCATTACGGTAAGACGCCTAAACAAGTTCCTGGGGGTTCCGCGGTACCGTTACGGTGTGGCTGAAGGCAAACCCGAGGTGGGAATGGCCACGGGTATGGCCTGGACGGAAACCGGAGGCTCGCTCCTTCAGATCGAGGCGGTAATCATGCCCGGAAAAGGGCAGCTGCACATCACCGGAAAGCTGGGCGAGGTGATGCAGGAATCCGTACAGGCAGCCATGAGCTACGTCCGTTCCCGGGCCCATCAGCTCGGTCTTCCTCCGGACTTCTACCAGAAGGTGGATATTCACGTTCATGTCCCGGAGGGCGCCATTCCCAAAGACGGTCCGAGCGCCGGGATCACCATTGCTACGGCCATCGTTTCGGCCCTGCTCAAGATCCCGGTAAAGAACACCGTGGCCATGACCGGGGAGATCACCCTGCGAGGACGGGTATTACCGGTGGGCGGGCTTAAGGAGAAGCTCCTGGCCGCCCGGCGGGGAAACATCGAAACGGTTATCCTTCCCAAGGAAAACGAAAAAGATCTCAAAGAGATTCCGCCCAAGGTGCTCAAGAACCTGCGTCTGGTGATGGTGGAACATATGGACGAGGTACTCAAGGAAGCGCTGGTGCTCGAGGATCCGGAAAAGCTCTTTCGGGATGTACCGCCGCTGGACATCTGGACCCTGGTCAAACAGAGGGAGGAACAGGAGATCCGGGCGCATTGACAGAACCGGGGGTTATGGTAATTTTGGCCCCGGAGGGCGGATAGCTCAGTGGGAGAGCATCGGCCTTACAAGCCGGGGGTCAGAGGTTCGAATCCTCTTCCGCCCACCAAAAAGAGGGGTTATAATTAGAAAGGAACGCGGGGCTGTAGTTCAGCACGGTTAGAACGCCGGCCTGTCACGCCGGAGGTCGCGGGTTCAAGTCCCGTCAGCCCCGCCATTTTCTATTCCCATGACTTGGTCAACGGGGTTTTATCTCAAAAAGGTCCTCCTCTATCTTCTCTATCCTTCCGGTTTGGTCCTTTTACTCCTGGTGGGCACGGCTATTTATGCCCTCTGGGGCAAACGACGTGGAAAAAGAAGGGCCTTCCTTTTCCTGGCCCTTTTTCTTTATTACCTGAGCTGCACCCCTTTTTTGCCTCACTTATTGCTGAAACCCCTGGAGAAGGGCTTTAAGCGCCCGGACGCAGGGGTCATCTCCAGGGCTTATGCGGTGGTGGTGCTTCCGGCCCGCATTTACGGGAAAAGCGGACTGGCTCTGGAGGAGCGATTCAGCCGGGAAACCTGGGCCCGGTTCATGGCCGGAGTAAGACTGGTGCGCGAACATCCGGGGTTACACCTCATCGTGGTAGGGGGTTCCTGGGCCGGACCGGGAGCACGTTATTTGGCCCGGCTGGGAAGCATCCTGGGGGTAAAGGTGGAGGCCCTGGACCAGGCGCCGGATACCATCACCAGCGCGCGGATACTCCGTGAGCGTCTGGCAGGCAAACCCTTTCTCCTGGTTACCAGCGCCCATCACCTCCGCCGCGCTCTTTATCTCTTCAAGCGCGAGGGCCTGCGCCCCATCCCCTATCCTGCCCTTTATCTCTCCCATCAGACCGAACCCGTTAGCCCCTGGTTCCTCAACTTTTTACCGGATCCGGTGTATATGGAAATAACTAATGAGGCTGTGCATGAGTATCTGGGGCTTTCTTTCTATTATCTTCGAGATTTCCTGAAGGGGAGAATCCATGGAAAGACTTGAAAGGATCCTCCAGGCCTCGCACGAAGCCACACGTCAATTCATAGCTAAAGAAGGTCCCAAGATCCTTCAGCTGGTGGGAAAGACCCGGGAAACCTTTCGCCGGGGAGGGAAGCTTCTTATCTTCGGAAACGGCGGTAGTGCGGCGGATGCCCAGCATCTGGCCGCGGAACTGGTAAATCGGTTCCGGCGCGAGAGGGAGCCTCTTCCGGCCCTGGCCCTCACCACCGACACCTCCATTCTCACCGCGGTAGCCAACGATTATTCTTTTGACCTGGTGTTTGTCAAACAAATCGAGGCCCTGGGAAGGCCGGGAGATATAGCCCTAGGAATAAGCACCAGCGGCCGCTCTCCCAACGTGGTAAAGGCCTTAAAGCGGGCCCGGGAGATGGGGCTCTACACCGTGGGGCTCACCGGGGGCCGGGGCGGCGATCTCCCCGAGGTATGCGACCTTCTTCTGGCGGTGCCCTCTACCGAGACGCCCCGGATCCAGGAAGGTCATCTTCTTTTTATCCATATCTTTGCGGAACTGGTGGAGGAGACCTTTAGTGCCCCGTAGGATCGAACCCCTGGATTTCGGAGGGCTTCGCACCTACAGTCTGCAGGATCGTCCCAGCAAGGTATCCCTGGAAAAACTGGGAAAACCCTTTTCCGCCGGGGCTTCCTTTCGGGAATTTCTGGCCTCTCTCCCCCGCGAACTTGCAGCCAGAGATCTTCTGGATCTGGCCGAAGACATTGTTCGGGCAAGGAGGAAGGGACGGCCTTTTATTTTTGCCTTCGGTGCTCACGTGATCAAAGTGGGGGTTTCTCCTTTTCTGGTGGCCTTGATGGAGAAGGGCATCATTACCGCCCTGGCCACCAACGGGGCGGCCATGGTCCACGATGCCGAACTGGCCATGGTGGGGAACACCTCGGAAGATGTAGCCAGGGCCTTAAGTGACGGGAGCTTCGGAGCAGCCCGCGAGACCGGAGAGATCTTAAACCAGGCCGCCCGTCTGGGAGCCGAGGGGATGGGACTGGGTAGGGCCCTGGGAAAGCTCCTGGCCGAAGGTGATTTCCCTTACAAGGATCGAAGCCTTTTTGCCCGGGCCTACCTCCTGGGAGTACCGATTACGGTCCATGTGGCTTTAGGGACGGACATCGTCCATATTCATCCCTCCGCCGATGGAGCGGCCATCGGACAGGCCACCTTTCTGGACTTCCGGATCCTGGCCCGGTTGATCTCCGATCTGGAGGGCGGGGTTTTTCTGCTGGCCGGTTCAGCGGTAATCCTTCCGGAGGTCTTTCTCAAGGCCCTTTCCGCGGTTCGGAACCTGGGATATCGGGTGGAGCATTTCGTTACCGCCAATCTGGATTTTATCCGGCATTACCGTCCCCTAACCAATGTGGTTCACCGCCCTACCCTTTCCGGCGGAAAGGGTTATAGTATTACCGGACACCACGAACTTTTGATTCCGCTCCTGTACGGGGCCATCCTGGAAGGGTGGGAGGAAGAAGATGCCGATCTATGAGTTTGAATGTGAGGCCTGCGGAGAAACCTTCGAGGAACTGATCTTCGGTTCCGCGGAGGGGGTAAAATGCCGAAAGTGTGGCAGCGAAAGGGTGCGGCGGGTCATGTCCGCCTTCGGATTCAAGAGCGGGAGCAAATTCGTGAGTTCGGGCCCGGGTGGAGGGGCCTGTAGCGGTTGTGCCGGAGGAACCTGTAGCACCTGTCACTGATGAAGAAGATCCTGCGCGTTGGTACCCGCGGAAGCAAACTGGCTCTGGCCCAGACGGGCTGGGTCATCACCCAGATTCGGAAGCGCTTTCCGGATCTTGCGGTTGATACGGTCATCATCAAGACCAAGGGAGACAAGATCACCGATGTACCCCTGGCCCGGATCGGGGGCAAGGGTCTTTTTGTAAAGGAAATCGAAGAAGCCCTTCTCCGGGAAGAGATAGATCTGGCGATCCACAGTCTCAAGGATGTCCCCTCCGAACTTCCCCGGGGGCTTGAGCTGGTCGCTTTCCCGGAACGGGAGGACCCGAGAGATGCCCTAATAGGCTCCGGGGTGAAGTCCATTCTCGATCTTCCCCGGGGAGCCCGGGTGGGCACCAGCAGTTTGCGACGTCAGGCCCAGTTGAGGCGTCTGCGCCCGGATCTTCAAATCCTCCCTTTACGCGGAAATGTGGACACCCGTTTACGCAAACTTCAGGAGGGACAATACGAGGCTATTCTCCTGGCCGAGGCCGGACTGCGTCGTCTGGGAATATCCGTGAAAAGGGTATCCCTTTCCACCGAAGAGATGCTCCCTGCGGTGGGACAGGGGATACTGGCCCTGGAGATAAGAAGTGACGATGTCGAAACCCGGGAGATCGTCTCCTTTCTGCACCATCCCGAAACAGCCTTCTGTGCTCAGGCGGAAAGGGCCTTTCTGCGCCGCATGGAGGGAGGCTGCCAGGTACCTCTGGCGGCTCATGCCCGTCTTTCGGACGGACAGCTCCATCTGGAGGGATTCATCGCCGATCCGGAAGGGCGGAGATTTTATCGGGAGGGCCTTACGGGCAGCCCCCAAGAAGCCGAGGATCTCGGGTTTCGTCTGGCCGAGATTCTCCTTTCTCGGGGAGGGCGAGAGATTCTCGAGGAACTCCTGTCATGAAGAAGGGAAAGGTTTATCTGGTAGGGGCCGGGCCTGGTGATCCAGGACTTATCACCCTTAAAGGGGTTCAGGCCCTTCAAAGGGCCGAGGTGGTCATTTACGATTATCTGGCCAATCCTCGCCTCCTTTCCTTCGCGCCACCGCAGGCGGAAAAGATCTATGTGGGAAAAAAGGGAGGACACCACACCCTTTCCCAGGAGGGCATTAACCGGCTTCTGGTGGAAAAGGCCCTGGCCGGACAGGTGGTGGTACGGCTTAAAGGCGGGGATCCTTTTGTCTTCGGACGCGGGGGTGAGGAGATCGAGGCCCTGTTGGAACACGATATTCCTTTTGAGGTGATTCCGGGAGTGACCTCGGCTCTCGCGGTTCCGGCCTATGCCGGGATCCCGGTTACGCATCGCCATTATACCTCCACTTTAGCCCTGGTCACCGGGCACGAGGCCGAAGGTAAAAAGGATTCAGCCATCGATTGGGAGGCCCTTTCCCGCATCGGGACCCTGATTTTCCTTATGGGCATGAAGAATCTCCCGCGGATATGTGAGAACTTAAAGCGCCAGGGACGTTCTCCGGAGACCCCGGTGGCGGTCATTCAATGGGGGACCACGCCTCGTCAGAAGGTGGCCCAGGGTACCCTTTCGGATATCTCCGAACGGGTTAAGGCTGCGGGGCTTTCGGCTCCGGCCATTATCCTGGTGGGCGAAGTGGTCAAGCTGCGCGAAAGATTCCGGTGGTTTGAGGACCGCCCGCTTTTTGGTAAACGCATCCTGGTGACCCGCACCCGGGAACAGGCCAGCAAACTCAGCGAGCGTCTGGAGGAGCTGGGGGCCGAGGTGGTGGAGATCCCCACTATCAAGATCGTTCCTCCGGAAAGTTTTGAGGAACTAGATCAAGCCATTCAGGAAATAGAAGGTTTTGACTGGTTGATTTTTACCTCGCAGAACGCAGTCCGTTATTTCCGGGAAAGACTCTGGAGGGCGGGGAGGGATGTTCGGGCCCTGGCACGTACACGGATCGCGGTCATCGGTACGGCTACCGCCGAAGCCCTGAAGGAAGTTGGGCTTAGAGCCGATCTGGTGCCCGGGGAATTTCGGGCCGAGGGGCTTATTGAGGCCTTCTCACACGAGGACCTTAAGGGGCGAAGGATACTTCTTCCCCGTGCGGCGGAGGCCCGGGAGATCCTTCCGGAAAAACTTCGGGAAATGGGGGCCGAGGTGCGGGTGGTCACAGCTTATCGGACCGTTCTTCCCGAGGACTCCCGCGAGGCTCTGATCGCGGCCCTGGAGGAGGGAGTGGATGTGGTCACTTTTACCAGTTCCTCCACGGCTCGCAATTTCTTTCACCTTCTGGGCGGACGGGAGGAACTCCTTCGGAAGGTGACCCTGGCTTCCATAGGCCCCATTACCAGTGAGACCCTTCGTCGGCTGGGGCACCCTCCGGGGATAGAGGCCCGGGAATACACCATTCCGGGGTTGATTGAAGCCATTCTGGAATACTTTTCTTGACACCCCGGATGGTGGTGTTATGTTAGAAATCCTGGGTGGGCCGCTAGCTCAATTGGTAGAGCAATGGACTCTTAATCCATAGGTTCCAGGTTCGAGTCCTGGGCGGCCCACCAAAATTCGCGATTTAAAGCCCACCTAGAGATCACGATTACTGAGACCAGATTGCAATAAGAGGTTTTTTGACACTTTTTTGACAGATTCTCCGAATGCTTGAAGCTCAAGGGATAGCGGACGCCTTTTAAGTGGACAAGCTGTAAAACTTAAGGGGTTGGATTCGGATTTTGGGCGATTATTCGGAATTTTTCTTCCGGCGGTAGTCGGTAAGGGAGACCACCTTGGTGGGTGAAGAGAAGATGGATTCCACCATCTCGGCCCTGAGGCGGGCGTATCTCCTGGTGGTCTGCGGGGACTTGTGTCCCAGGGCGGCTCCGACCTCTTCGTAGGAGTAGCCACCCCGTAAGCGTTGCATAGCAAAGCTATGTCTGATCGCGGCGTAAAGAGAGATGTTAATCCCGGCTTTCCTGCACGCCTCCTTCCAGATAGCGAGTAGGCGCTTGTAGGGGTAAGCTATCCACCGGTTCCGGTCTTGGTAGGAAAAGACAAACATCGAACGCTTGTTTCGGGCCTGCTCTTCGATTATCTCTCGGATACGGCCCACTAACGGAATCACCTTGGGGGCTTTCTCTTTCGGTGTTTCCACAAGCCGGTCCAGAGAAAAAGACCGGTGGATAATCGCATACCCTTCCCGCAGGTCCAGGGCGTCCCACATAAGGGCGCGAAGTTCCCCTATGCGAAGTCCGGTCAGGAACCCGAATTCGAAAATAGGTCTATGTTCAGGCGGTACGTGCGAAAGGATAAGGGCCTGTTGTTCCATGGAGAGCCATTTGATCGGCTTTTCCTCCTGGGGGATGGCCTGGGGTAGCTCAGGCACCCGCTCGATGTATTCGAGGCGCTTCGCCCAGTTAAGGAAAGCCCTGAGCTCGACGAAGCACTTACGGATGGAGCTCGGGGAAAGTTCTCCTTCTTCGAGGAGGGCGCGGTAGAACTCCTGGAGGTGGTAGGCTTTGATTTCCCGGACGTCCATCTCACCGAAGTGGGGGATGAGGCGGTGCTTAAACCAGCTCTCCTTTGCCTGGTAGCCTGCGGGACGCATGGCTTTCCGGCGTTCGGCGAGGTATTGCTCGACCAAAGTTTGGAAGAGGAAACGCGCTCGGTCCTTCGGCGCGTATTTGGTAGGATCGAAGGTCCCGGCTAAGATTTCGGCCTCAATTTGGACAGAGAGCCCCTTCGCCAGGCGGTAATTGTTCAGGGGGACGCCGTTTGGATCGCGGGAGAAGCGGTAGCGTTTTCCCTTCCAGGCGATGTCGATGAGGTGGCTCTGGGGGCCGCGTCCGCACGAGGGGCATTTGAAGCCGTAAGGGGTCTCCCGGAAGGTCTTTTTGCACCGAGGACACTTGTATGGGACGGGACGGATGGGCACCTTGCACCCTCGCTTTTCCTCGAGCTCCTCCTGGAGGCTGAATAGCAGATCCAGGGTCCGCCTGTCAAGCCGCACGGCTCCGCCTCCTCGTTTTTTTCCGGGAAGAGGACCGCGCGGACGGAGGCCGTTTCGGACCTTTTCGGCGGACAGGCAAGGAGCAGGGCTGAGACTTACCCTCCGGGGCGGGGTGAGCTCCTGGGGGACGGCCAGAGCAGGTAAGGACGGGGTGTTCCTATCGATAAATTTTTGGAATTTTTTTTATCGATAAGTTTTTGAAAAAAAATTTATCGATAGGCCGCCTATCAATCGGATAGGGGTTACCGATAATGGTAGGGCTGGGCTCTCGGCACGGCGCGGGGTGGAGCTCAGGGCCCGCCCTTCCTCCTGTCGGCCGTCTTAGCGTTAGCGGGATTCTCTCTGCCCCAACTGAGGGGGCGGAGGGCAATCGGGGGGAACAAAAAAGTTCGGGTCCTCGCGATACATCCTCCGCCTCATCTCGCAGTCCAGCTTGCGCTTTGCCGCCTCCTGCTCCTGGGCTCTTTTTTCTGCGGCACGAAGGATCGCGCCCCAGTCTATCCCCGCCGCCCCCGCGGGCACGGAAGCACCCAGGATGAGACCCGCAAGCGAAAGAGCAAAAATCTTGCGCTTCTCCATGGCACACCTCCTCGTGTTTTTTTACCCTCCCGGGGAAGGAAAGTAGCCCCTTCCCGGTCTCGGCTCGCGCGATACCCTCTCTGTTTCCTGCTCCGCCCTGCGCCGGGCCTCCTCGGCTCGGCGGGTAAACTCGGCTTCTCGTCGCACAAGCTCGGCAAGAACGCTCTCCCTCTCCTCCCGGGCCTCCTCGGGCTCGGGGCGGGGCTCCTCCCGGGCCTGCTCTCTCACCCGGTCAAACTCCACCCGGGCACGCATGATCTCGTGTAGATCCGCCCGGATGGGCCGGTCTAAACCGGGAAAGCGGAACCAAACACCCCAGGGGGAAAACACGCTCCCGAGGAGATCACCGGGACTCCGAAGCGGCCTCCATACACCGCCCGCCCAGAACATCGCTCCTGCGGGAAGCAAAGGGAACATCCGCCACCACCATCTCCAAAGCGAAGGCGGACGGATCGGAAAGATCATCGGCGGGCTGA
>DRMH01000083.1 GCA_011322625.1 Thermosulfurimonas dismutans
AAAATTCTTAAAAAAAATCCACCCCTCTCGTAGCATTATCCTCCCTCCTTATTCAAATTTTGCGAAAAATTTTTATATTGTAAGGGTCAAATGAAACTAAATAAAGAGCATTTTAAAGGGGGGCTTGCGCCCCCCTTTAAAAGGTGGTGAAGAGGTGGAAAAGTTAAAATTTAACTAAGCAGTGGCAGCAGCCACTCCCACCTCTTTCTCTTCCTTCGTAGAAGTATGCAGGGCCGTTCCCATACGGGAAATAAAGGCCAGACCCGCGATCGCCGGGATAATGGCAAACGGGCCCAGCACCATAAAAGCTACTAACCCAAGGACAACCAGGATCAACTCTTTTAACCCCTTCATGACAACCTCCTTAAACCTTTATTTACTCCTTTAATAACAAGCCCGAAGGGACTTGTCAATACCAAACCAAGACTTCCTTTAAATATGGAAATTCAAAATTCCAGTTTAAGGGAAATATATCGACGACCAATAAATATGATTGGTAATACAAAAATCGAAAAAACAAACAAAAATAAAAGGTAAAGCAGGCAAACTTTGATGAACAAAATAAAAAGAAATAGACGGCCTCTTTTCACGGAATAAAGGATAAAACGGTATGTTTATCTATCTGGTGAAAGATCCAAAGAGAAAATAAAACTGGAAAAATTATTACCAGAATAGATCTGGAGTAACGAGGAAAAATCCGGGCAAAGGTCCACATGGACCAGCATTCCAGAGCGAAGGGAGGGAAACCCAGATAGCCGGGAAGGGGCATCTCGAAGAGTTTTACCCGCATGAGCCAGGCCCAGGGGAGGGTATAGACCCACTTGGTACCGGCCCAGTAATTCCACGATTCCCAGAAAAGGCCGCAGAGCATACCGGCAAGAAGCAACAGAAACGGACGCCGAAAAGACCCCTGCTCCAGATCATAAAGCAGGGAATCCTCTCGAGCCAGGAGATAATTAATCGGCTCCAGGAGCAAAAAGGCCCAGACCCAGACCAGGGAAAAGAAATAATAAGGATAGGCCACCGGCAGGATCAGGGTCAGAATACCCAGGAGGGTGAGCAGGGGAAAGGTCCGGACGGGATCACCTAAGGGCCTGAGGGCATATCGGCCCGGAAGCACCCTCTCCAGCAGATCATAGGTCTCAAAGATACCGGGAAGAACGGTGGCAAAGGCCAGGGCATATCCTAGCCAACGTAAAAATATGGACGATGGAACGTTAACATAGGACCAATTCTTGAGAAAAAGGTTAAACCATTCAAAGATGAGCCAGAAGAAGACCGAGGTGGCACATAGGGCGGCAAACCCCCGGGGGGAGGAGGTAAGGCGGGATTCTCCCCGAAGTTTGAGGTTGAGCCAGTCGGCAAAGAGGATATAGCTCCACCAGGCGAAGAGATAGAACCAGGTCTTCAGGAAGGGGCAGCCCTGAAGGAGCCCCCACCAGGCTCCCGCAAAGACCAGGACTGCTCCGGGGCCATAGATGCGCTTCAGAAACCCGGTCATGCCCATTTTCTAAGTCTAAAGGTCCGGTGGCGGGGAGACAAGCCGAGGGATTTTATTTTACATAATATCCATTATCGGACATAAATGAAGAGTCGAAAGCAAAAAGTAACAAAGGTTTCCTTCCTAAGGATTGACTTGGGCTTAAAAATATTCTAATAAAAAATTAATGCCCTTAAAATTTCTGGTTATCCTTCTCCTGGTGGGTATCGTGCTTTATTTCTTCTACCGGCGCTTTGCGACCGGAGTTACCGTTTCCACGAAATCCACCGAAAATCGATCCGAGACCCTTAACTACTCCTCCCTCCCGGGCCAGGAGTCCGGGACAGGCCTCGCATCCCCTCCGGAGATCGTCTCTTACGACCTCGGTCGCTATTCCTGGAGCGCAGCCCCGGTTCAGGCGGAGGCGGAAAAGATCCTCCGGGATTTCCTCAAAGACGTTCCGCCTCCCCGAACCATATCCCCCAAGCTGGAAGAGCTCCTCAGCAAGCCCGAATCCAATGTCCGGGAGATCGCCCGCATGGTCTCGCTGGACCCTCTCCTTACCGCGCAAATCCTCAAGGTGGCCAACTCCGCTTATTTCCGCCCCTCCGGAGCCCCCCGGGTCAATTCCATCCATCGGGCCATCATCCTCCTGGGATACAATTATCTGCGCGTGCTGTTGCTGGAGTACTTCTTCCGCAGGACCCTGGAAAAATGCACCTCCCTTCCGTCGGAGGAATTCTCAAAAATCTGGAAACATTCCATCGAGGTATCCGCCATCCTGGGGAGCATCGCCCTGGCTCGCCGCTACGATGTGGGGCTCTATACCACCGCAGGCATCCTTCACGATATAGGAAAATTCTTCCTCCCTCTCTTTCCGTCCTCGCAGGAGTTTTCCTTCAGCCTGGGGGAGGAAGACCTGCCTCCCCTCAAGGAGGAGGAAATCCGTTACGGGTTCGGGCATACCCTTCTCGGAAAACTGGTCGTTAAGACCTGGAACCTTCCCCCGGAGATAGAGGCTGCGGTGGGGTATCATCATCCGGTATCCAGGCTCGAGCTCCTGGATCTTCCTCCGGAGAGCCGAAAGATAGCCGCCTGGGTAACCCTGGCCGATCACCTGGCCCATCTCTATGGACGCTTCGGCGGAGGCTATGTTTATGAGGTTCCCGGGTGGATATATCCCCTCCTGGGCCTCAAGTCTCCGGAAGGCCTGATCACCCGGGAATTCCTCTGGAGCCTGAAAAGGGCCTCCTCCCTGGCCGAAGCCCTTTAGGAGAGCTTCTCCAGTCTTACCGCGGCCACTTTATACTCCGGGGTGTGTACCTTCACGTCCATTCCCGCGCTGGTGATCGTATTGGTCAGGGGATCCAGGAAGTGAAAATCCATAAAAAGGGTTCCCACCGGCACCCGGGAGGTTACATGGACCCGGGCCACGATCTCTCCCCTGCGGCTGACCACCCTGACCTGATCCCGCTCCCTGAGTCTGAGACGTCGGGCATCCCGTGGATTCATCTCCACCAGTTCCTCCGGCAGAAGCTCCATCAGGCCCTCCACCCTTCGGGTCATGGAGCCGCAGTTATAGTGAAATAATCTGCGTCCGGTGATGAGAAGAAAGGGATAAACCTCGTCCGGTTCCTCCTCCGGAGGCCAGTACCGGGGAACGGCGAAACGGGCCTTGCCTGTGGGGGTGGCAAAACTCTGCTCGAACATGATCCCGGTTCCGGGATGATCCTCGTGAGGCACCGGCCAGCAGAGTCCCTGTTCCTCCAGACGCTCGTAAGTGATTCCGGCAAAGGCCGGCATAAGACGACGCATCTCCTCGAAGATGTCCCTCGGCGAACGGTAGTTCATGTCATAGCCCATGCGTCTGGCTATCTCCACCAGGATTTCCCAATCCGAGGGCAAATCCGCCGGGGGATCCACCAGTTTGCGAATCCTCTGGACCCGTCTCTCACCGTTGTCCGTGGTTCCCTCTTTTTCGAACAGGCAGGCCACCGGAAAAACCACATGGGCGAAATCTCCGGTCTTGGGAAAGAAGATGTCGTGAACCACCACCAGATCCAGGTTGATCAGGGCCTGGTGTACCATCTTGAGATTGGCATGGGTCTGGGCCACGTCGTAGCCCACGATGTAAAGGGCACGCAGGTTTCCGGAAAGGGCTTCCTGATACATCCGGGGTTCGGTAAGCCCCGGTCTCTGAGGAAGGGGGCGTCCCCAGGCTTCCTCAAACTTCTTGCGTACCAGAGGGTCTTCTATCTTCTGATACCCCGGAAGAACATAGGGAAGGGCTCCCATGTCGCAGGCCCCCTGGACATTGTTCTGTCCTCGCAGGGGCATGGCCCCGGTCCCCGGACGCCCCACGTGCCCGCAGAGGAGGGCCAGATTGGCAAGAGCCATCACCCCGTAACTTCCGCTGCGGTGTTCAGCCACCCCCAGCCCCCAGAAGATGAGGGCCCTTTCGGCCCGGGCATAAAGCCGGGCCACCTGTTCGATATAATCCTTGCGAATACCCGTGATCCTCTCCACCCGTTCCAGAGGCCATTCGGTGAGGATATAGCGGGCGTAAGCCTCGAAATCCTCGGTGCGTTCCCGAATAAACTCCTCCCGGTAAAGACCGTCCCGGAGGATTACGTGGGCCATACCGTTGGCCAGGGCCACATTGGACCCCGGACGCAGCGGAAGCCACAGATCCGCAAGGGAGGCCAGTTCCGTCTTCCGGGGATCCACCACCACCAGCTTGAGCCCCCGGGAAAGGGCGTCTTTTATCTTATAGGACACTATGGGATGGGCCTCGGAGGGATTGGCTCCCCATAAGATCAGAAGATCGGTTCGATATACCTCGTCGAAGGTTCCTGTCGCCGCGCCGGATCCGAAGGTGGCCGCGAGACCCGCGACCGAAGGAGCATGTCAGACGCGGGCTGGATTATCCACGTTGTGGGTCCCGATTACCGCCCGGGCGAATTTCTGAGCGATAAAGGTTTCCTCGTTGGTGGTCCGGGCCGAGCACAGGACTCCGATACTGTCCGGGCCGTAACGATCCCGGATCTCCAGAAGTCTTTCCGCTACGAATTCAAAGGCCTCCTCCCAGGAAACCTCCCGGAAGGGTTGCCCCCGGTCTCTCCGGAGCAGGGGCTTTTTCAACCGATCCGGATGACGGTAACAGGTATAACCGAAACGTCCCTTCACACACAGACGTCCGTAATTGGGGGGTACCGGGGCCCCGGTCACCTCCAGGATGGTTCCGTTCTTGACCCTGGCCAGGAGATTGCAACCGGTGCCGCAATAGGGACACACCGTGCGTATCTCCCGCACCTCATTCCGGGAGAAGGGCACCGTGGAATCCTTGCGGGTCAGAGCCCCGGTGGGACAGGCATCCACGCAGGCTCCACAGGAAACACAGTGCTCGGTAAAATTGAAATGTATTTCTTCCTCCGGAGTTCCTTGGGCGTAAATCTTTAATTCCAGCCCTTCGTGATGACAGCTTCGTACGCACCGGAAACACCCCACACATTTGTTGGGGTCCACCTCAATAAAGGGATGCTCGGTCTGGAGGGTATATTTGGCCCGCACCCTTCCCCGGGCCGGTACATTTTCGCGTACCAGGATCTCCCTGAAGGTGCATTTATGAAATCCCAGACATCCGCATTTAAGACACCTTTCGGCCTCCCTGCGGGCGGCCTCCTCCGAAAGGGTCCCCACCACCTCTTGGAAATCCTCCTTGCGTTCCTGGGCCGGACGTTCCACCGGTTTTTCGCGGGGAACCTGCGGAAATTGAGCGTAAAACTCCAGATCCATATCTTCGGGGCGTCTTCCCCGGTTGAAATCGAACTTGACCGTGGGAAGGGACTTTTCCTTTTTGATCCCCATAAGGTAGGCATGGATGGCTTCGGCGGCCTTCCTCCCGGAAGCCACCGCCTGGATTACGGTCTTGGGGCCAGAGACAAAATCACCCCCGGCGAAGATTCCGGGAATATTGGTGGCCTGGGTCCCGCTTTGAACCTTGAGCTGCCCGGTGGGGGTAACCGCCAGTCGGGCTTCCAGTTCACCGAAGGTCCTGAATTCGGTAAAGGATTCCTCGCCCCAGGCCCGAACCACCCAGTCGAAATTCCTTATCTCCCTGGTGTCCTCAAGGGGCATGATGCGCCGGGCCTTGGTCTTGGGATCGGGTTCGGAAAGCACGGTCCGGGCGATCTCCACCCGAAAGGCCTCGCCGTTGCGCTCGATACGCAGGGGTATGGCCATGAGGAAGAGCTTTACCCCCTCGGCCTCAGCGGCGCGAATCTCCCTCTGGGGGGCCGGCATCTCCACCCGGGAACGGGGATAGATGAGAGTGACCTCGGCCCCCAGCCGCACCAGGGAACGGGCCGCATCCACCGCCGTGTATCCTCCTCCCATGACCAGTATCTGCTGGCCCTTGCGGATGGGGACCTCCTCTCCCTTTTTCAAACGATAGAGAAGGTCCAGACCGGAAAGACTGTTCTCTTCTCCCGGGATCTGGTGTTCTCTCTCCTTGAAGGCTCCCACCGCCAGGAACACGGCCTGATATCCCTTATCCAGAAGATCCTTAAGGGTGAAATCCCTTCCCCAGGCCTGACCGGTGCGCAGCTCTATGCCCAGGGAAAGCAACTGCTCGATCTCCCGGCGCAGGACCTCCCGGGGGATCTTGAACTCCGGAAGGACCCAGCGGGGCATCCCTCCGGCCTCGGATTCTTTTTCGAAAATGGTTACCTGGTGGCCCTTAAGACGGAGATAATAGGCTGCGGTGAGTCCCGCCGGTCCGGCCCCCACGATGGCCACCCTTTTTCCGGTGGGAGGAGCCATCTCCACCCGGATGCTGCCGTGCTCAAGACCCCAGTCGGCCACGAATCGCTTGAGATCGTTTATGGCCACCGGGGCATCCACCAGGGCCCGCCGACAGCGAGGTTCACAGAACCGAGGACATACCCTTCCCACCAGGGCCGGCAGAGGCAACCTCTCCTTGATCAGGGAAAGGGCCGCCGCATATTCCCCCCGGGCGATAAGAGCCACATACCCCTGAATATTCAATCCTCCCGGGCAGGGTTGGCTGCACGGAGCCCGGCAATCTCCGTAATGATTGGCTACCAGGGTTTCGAGAATCCTGCGTCGGGCCTCCTTGACCCGATTCGAATCGGTCCAGACCCGCAACCCCTCCCTTACCGGCGTGGTACAGGCCCGAACCAGCCCCTCCCCCTCGACCTCCACCGTACAGAGACCGCACGGAACCGGAGAGGCCTCGGCTCCGTGCAAATGGCACAGAGAGGGAATCTCTATTCCCGCTCTTTCCGCGGCTTCCAGTAGCGTTTCCCCTTCCCTCGCCTCATACTCCTTTCCGTTCAGATAGATCTTCATTCCCTGCCCCCTGCCTGAGAATGTTTTGGGGAAGTCCGGGGGAGGGGCTCCCCCGGAGGAAGCGTAATTTAAAGTTCCAGCCAGGACTCGGAAAAGATGGTCTTCCCTAAGAGGACCCGGGTGGTCTTGTAGATTTCAAGCTCTTTGGGAGAAAGGGTCTTGGGATCGGGTTCGTCCCCGTCCATGATGTCGTGGACCAGTTTTACCCAGTCGGGATGTTTGCCCTTGGCTATCTCTACCAGCTCCTGATCATAGACATCGAGAATGGCCGAATGGATCCCGTATTTCATGAGCATCATGAGATAGACCCGGTTCAGATAGGGACGCAGATGGGTGGCCACTCCGTTAGATACATTGGAAAGTCCCACCGTGCTCTTGGCGCCGGGAGCAATGTCCTGAAGCATGGAAAGAAACTCCAGACCCGAAAGGATCTGTTCCGCGCCCAGGGTAATGGGAGTGGCGATGGGATCCACCCAGATCTTTTCGTTGGGAATACCGGCCTCGTTGAGCTTCATGATCAGATCCACCGCCAGCGCCGCCCGCTCATTGGCATCCCTGGGCATTCCCTCCGGCCCCCAGAGGAGAGCTATCACTTCGCAGCCCAGCTCCGCCGCTACCGGGATGAGCTTTTCCATGCGCTCGGGCTGAGCGGAGATGGAGTTCATGAGACACCGGGCCGGGTTTTTGGAGGCCTTAAGCCCCGCCGTCATGGCCTCGGGATTGGTGGTATCCAGAGAAATGGGTACATCCACCGTCTCCTCCACCACCTTTACAATCCAGGCCGCAAGATCCGGCCCGTCTTTTTTGGCCGGACCGATGTTGAGATCCAGATAATCCGCTCCCCTCTCCGCCTCCTCCCGGGCCATCTGCTTAATGGGCTCGGGATTCCTCTCCTTCATGGCCGGACCGATACGCTTGGACATGATGTTGATGCTCTCGGCAATACACAGGACCTGCTGGCTCATGCCTCCCTCCTTAAAAGTTTTTATTTAACCTCTGTAGGATCCTTTCCATGAGCTCGGCATAACCCTTAAGGCGGGGATACAGGCGTTGAGCCGTCTCCTCCCGATAAGTGTGCGAGGTAAGGTTTCGGCTCCGAAGCATCTCCAGACAGGCCTCGGTTTCCTCCGGAGAAAGGACCCCGGCCTTAAGGGCCTCCCGAAAGCAGTTTGCCGGTGAAAAACACTCCACTATTTCCCTCTCCCGTAAATAGTCCTTAAGGGTCTTCCAGAAGATTTCAAAAGTATATTCAAAACGTTGAATGGAGGCATCCCGTACAATAACATATTCCTCGCTTAAAGGATCCACCCTGCGCTCCAGAATCTCTCGCAGACTTTCATAGGCCCGCCAGGCCAGATTCCACCTTTCGCAAAATCGGCTCTTTTCCTTCAGAGCCACCTTTCCCCTTCTTTTTGAATCCTTTCCCGGAGCCCCTCCGGGAGTTCCTCCCAGCCTACTACGTCCACCTCGAAGGGGAAAGTGCTCTCCTCAAGAAATTCCGCAAGCCTTCTTATGCTTTTTTCCTCTCCTTTCACCGCCAGATCGAAATCCGAGGCCACTCCCGCTCCGCCCCACAGGCGGGACCCAAAAAGATAGACCTCTTTTATTCCCTCCTCCTTTTTTACAAAATCCCCTATCAGAGCGCGCAGTTTTTCCTTCCAGGGGTCCTCCTTCAAGCCGCCTTCCACTCCTTGAGAAAGCTCGGAAGACCGCTGGCCTCCCGGGGCCCGATGATGATCTCCCAGTCCGGAAGTTCATCCTCAAGCTCTCCCTTAATTCCCGCCAGATAGCCCGGAATGACGAGTTTCCGATGCTTGACCTTTTCGGCAATCCCGCACTTTTTCACGAATTCGGCGATGGTATCCGCCCCGAATTTTCCCGCGGCCCAGGCCGTAAGCACCGAGAGCCCTTCGGTGTCCTTGATCAGGAGCCAGGAGGGGACCCGACTCCCCTCTACCTCCCCGGAAACGATGAAATAGGTCAGAGCAAAGTTACAGGTAATAAGCACCGGAGAATTTTCGTCCGGACCATTGATGGGATAGATCCCCTCCTCCACCACCAGCGGTTTTTGCGGATCGGTAAAGATGTTCATCCGCTCCACCAGCAGCGGGAAGAGCACATCGGCCCGGAAATCGGACATGATGATCATGCCCGCATACTTGGGGATGAGCACCGCGGCCAGGATGGCCTCGGCCAGATACCCCCGGGCGCACCGATAGGGAAAGGTAATGGTGGGGAACCCGAAGGGCTTGAAGCGCTTTTTGATAGCCGCCCGGCGCACGATCACCTGGTCCTCGTAAAGTTCCCGCACGCTCCTGGCCCCGGTATCCAGCACCAGGTCCTTGAGCCCCATCTTGAGAAGCTCCTCGGAAATGCGGGCCGTTTCCGCCAGATTGTCGCCGCGGACCGCCAGAGCGGCCTTTTTCTCCTTGGCCACCTGGCCCATTTCCTTAAAGTTGTCCAGGGTAGCGGCATAAAGAAGAGGCCGGTGTTCACCACAGAGATCACAGGCCTCGGAAAGGGTTCCCGGATTCTCGCTTATGAGAACCAGCACTGCTTCCGGACACTCCTCCCGCACCCGACGCACCAGGGAAAGAAACCCGTCCTTGTTCCCGTTTACTTCCTCCAGGGCCAGGACCTCGGCGTGAAGGTCCACCCCTACCCTTTCCCACCGGAGCCTGCGAAAACTCTCCAGCCTGCGAGCTATCTCCGCCTCCTCCATATCCGTGGCCAGTCGAAGCCCCAGGGGGACCGGATTCTCAAACCTCTTCTCGTGCCGGAAAAGCACCGTCTCCCCGCCCAGCTTCAGTTGGTGCTCCCCGCTACCCAGAACCACGGTGCGAATGGGCGGGGCCGAGGCCTCCGCGATCTCCTCCTTTACCGCCGGATCTACATGCGGACACTTGTCGATTTCCGCCTGCCCTGCGGCCACCTTCATGGCAAAGGCCAGGCAGGTGGGAAATCCACAATCCCCACAGTTGGTCTTGGGCAGTTTTTGCATTATCTGAATACCCGTAAGTCCCATCGTCCTCCTCCCTTTACATCAGGGGTTCCATTTCCACCACGGGATGTTTTACCTTTTCCACCCACTCCTTGACTTCCTGTTCCGTATTGGCCACGGTCTCGTCGGCAATCTTGTCCAGCAGGTCCGGAACTCCGAGTTCCTCAGCCCGCTTCTGAAGCTTCTCCCGGAGTTCCTCCTTAAGCATCTTGGGCATCCAGACCACCCGCTTGAGCCCCCCTTCCGCCAGCAGGAACTTCCGGGAGGTGATGTAATGCTTGGAGACCCCCATGAATCCGGGCGTCACCTGCCCTCCCCCCACCATTCCGGCCATGGTGGAAAACTTCATTCCCGTGGGAGTCATTCCCAGATAATCCCGGTTCACGATCATGATTCCGTTTACCGAGGGAAGCACCGCGGCAATACATTCAAAACATCCGCAGGCGGTCATGGGATCCACCAGGATACTATAGAGACTCACCCGCTCCACCTTTCCGCGGCTGGCCTTCTTTACGAATTCATTGACCCCGCTGAATTGACCCAGCCGCTCGTCCAAAAGCTCTCCTTTTTCGATGGGCTGATTCGGACCGGTGGGGTTGAGCTCGTAACAGGCCTTTCCGTCCAGCCAGTTATAGGCCCCGCACATCCCGATCCGTTCCGGAGTGATCACACACACATGGCTGGGGGCGAAACTCTGACACAGGGTACAGGAGTAGTAAATATCCACACTTTCGTCGGTCATCCCCGCGATACGGGCATCCCGCTTGGCATAGACCTCTTTGGCCGTCTCAAGGACCTTCTTGACCTTGTCCTCCTCGGTGTAGATGGTCACCTGACACTTATCCACAATGGCCCCGAATTCCTGGCGCATCTTGGCATAAAGGATCTCACCGATATGTTTGAAAAGAAAACCCTTCTCCGCCGCGGCCTTGCTTATCCGTAACCACATGATATTTCGCTGCCCCACATGCATGACGCCCTGGGCATAGTTGATAAGGTGATGGAACTGCCGCTCCAGGATGGCCTCAAAGTCCTCCTGCATATTGGCCCCGGCCACCTCCACCACCACCGCAAAGGGAAGCCGGTAAGGAGGCCCCTGAAGCCCGAGCTTTTCCACCTCGTTTATCTCCGGCCCGATGACCTCGATCTTTCCGTCCTCCACCTCCTCTAGCGGCCTGGAGAGAAGGAGCTCCACCGCCGGGGTGCGTCCGCCACCGCATTCCAGATAAAGATCGTCCTTGCGTACCCGTTCTCCCTCAAAGGCCGGGGCATAGGCCACCGGGATGTCCAGCTTTACCGTGGTAACCTTGAGCCCTCTCACCTCAATGGCCCGGTCCACGATCTCCTCGTGAGGGACCTTGGACACCACATGCTCATAGAGGCAGATACCGTAAGGCTTGATCTCCGGCTCGTCCCAGTCCGAGATCACCGGAAAGCCCCAGTTTATGGCCCCGGCTCCGTTGGCGTACCATTCCTCGGAGATGGGACCGAAGGTGATGACAAAGGCGAAGGTTCGATCCTTGTTGTAAAGGAGATTTCCCATATAGTCCCCGGGCTTGATGCCTCCGAAGGCCATGGCTACCCGGCAGGCAAACCCGATGGAAAAGACCACCGAGGTGTAATCCGGCCCGAAGGGAATGAGCCGGGTGGGCCAGCCCAGCTGTACCCCAGCCTCCTTGAGTTGTTCGGCCATGCGCACCCCGTTGGTATCCGCATGCATGAACACATAGAGGTTCTTTTCCTGAAGTTCCTGAGCGATGCGCGCGGCGGTTTCCTTGTCCGGCGGGGCCCCCAGGATGGCCGCAAACCCCGGAGCCGTGCCATCCACAAACTCCACCCCGCGCTTCCGGAAAATCACGTCGTCGGCCGCCCCGAGCCAGATGTTCCCGTTCACCGGCTCCTCGGTCTTGGTGTAAAAATCCGGGTCCTCCAGATACCGGATGGCCTCGATGATTTCCTCGGCAAAGAAGGTGGCCATACCCGCATCCAGAGCCGGCCCGAGATAAGGGGTCCAGAGTCTTTCGTCCGGAACCGGGGGAAGGAGCTTTTTCGCCTCCTCCAGCACCTCCCCGCAGTCCCCGAGCTTTTTCACCGGATACCCGAGCATGGCGTAGATAATAGGTAAATAGTAGGCGGTGTTGGGGAAGGCGACCTCTTTTTCCTTCCCGAATTTCTTCACCGCCTCTTCATATTTTTCCTGGGCCCGCTCCACGATCTTGTGGGCCCCGCGAATGGCTTTGGTGGCAATAATCTTAGACATAACTTATCCCTCCTTGCCTCAGTTTTGTTGCATGAGTTCCTTAATAATTAATTTGGTTAATTCTATGGCCTTGGGGTGCCTCATGATAAAGAGGTCTCCTCCGGCAAGGGCCAGAGCCACCGAGGTAATGGCCTCCATAAGCACCCCTCTTACCTCCTGGTCTCCCATGGTCTCGTCGCTGGGAAGCCCCGCTTCCTTGGCCTTCCATACCTCCCGACCCACATTACAGATAAAGGGAACCTGAAGTTTATCGTCCTGAGCGTAAAGCGCCGCCAGACGGATTCGTTCCATAACCGAATAGGTATATTCCAGCCCGTAGCCCAGAGCCCCGATGGAGGGATCCATGAGGATCTTATCCAGGGCCACCCCCACGTTCTCGAGAAGGATGTTCAACTGTTTGGCCAGGTTCACATCGATGGGACTGGAAGCCACCACCGGAAGACCGTAGCCCATGGCCGTGGCTCCCAGGGTGCGATGATTGGCTTCCTCCACCGGACCGATTACCGCTCCCCGATCACCTACCACCTCGGCCACCTCGCGCAACACTTCCACATCCTTTTCGGCATGTCCCGATCCCCACACAATAAGAGGCACATCCACCGCTCCGGCCACTTTCTCTACCACCTCGCGGGCATGCTTGGCATCCAGATTGAGATAATTGGGGTCCGTACCCATCAGGTAAATACACAGGGCCTCGGCCCCGTAAGTCTCCACACATTTTCTGGCCCAGGCCGCAGGATCATCCAGCACATCCGCAAAATAGCGGGCCAGACTCTCGGGCCAGTTTTCGGGTTTCACATCCAGGATCTCCATGGCCACCCGCGGCTCGTGTCGCATCTCTCCTTCGAAAAGGTGGAAGGGAAGTACGTTGGTGCCTCCCACCTTGAAGGCCTTTTCCCCTTTCCCGATTTCCACCTCCCGGATAAAGGCCGTGCCCGGTTCCTTGTAAAGATCCTCGGGAAGACCGGCAGCCCTCTCCGAAAGCGGCCGATATTCTCCGGAAAAACTCCCTATCTCCACCCCTTCCGCCGGAGGAGCCGGTTTTTCCTCTACCGGCGGCTTCTCGACGGGTTTTTCCTCCCTGACTTCGACTGCGGGCTTCTCCTCGGGTTTCTCCTCTTCCGCGGGTTTTTCTTCGACTCGAGCCTCCACCTCCTCCGCGGGCTTTTCCTCTTCCACCCGCTTCTCTTCCACTTTCTTTTCTTCCGCTACCTCTTTTTCTTCCGGTACTTCCTTTGCCTCCACGGGTTTTTCTTCCACCGGAGGCCGCTCTTCCACCTTCACCTCCACCCGCGGAACCTCCGGCGCCTCCGCCGGCACCACCTCTCCGCCCAGGAGGGCCCGCTCAAGCCGGGCCAGACTATCGTGGAGCAGGTTCACCCCCTCGCGCAGAGACTCTATGCTGGAACGCACGGTGGAAAAGACCTCCTTTACCGCTTCCACCGGAATCTCCACCCTCGGCGGGGCCTCTTCCGGCACCTCCTCCGCCGGAGGAGCCACCACCTCCACCCGCTCCACGGGTTTTTCCACCTCCACCACAACGGCCGGACGGACCTCGGCTTCCAGCGGACGCGGATGGAGCCCGGCCCGTTTCACGATCTCCGGTACCGCCTCCTCCCATTCGATGGCCATGATATGCACCCCGGCCACTCCGGGTATCTCCCGCACCTGCTGGATGATTTCCACCGCCAGATTGATGCCCTCCTCCCGCTTATCCTTGGCCTCCTTCATGCGTTTAAGAATTTCATCCGGTACATCCAGTCCCGGCACGAAATATTTCATATAGCGGGCCATTCCGAAGGACTTGGGGGGAGTGATTCCCGCCAGGATGTAAGCCTTCTCCGTAAGCCCCATATCGCGGGCCATTTCCATGAATTTCCGGAAACGTTCCACGTTATAGACGATCTGAGTCTGGATGAATTCCGCCCCGGCGGCGATCTTCTTGGCCAGGCGCTTGACCCGAAATTCAAAGGGATCGGCAAAGGGATTGGCCGCCGCCCCCAGGAAGAACTCCGGACGGGCCCCGGTGAGATCCTCCCCGCACATGAACTTCCCTTCGTCCCGCATCCTCCTGACCATGTCCAGCAACTGGATGGAATCGAGGTCAAAGACCCCCTTGGCCTCGGGATGATTGCCGAATTTTTGGTGGTCCCCGGTAATACAGAGGAGATTTTTCACCCCCAGGGCCGCAGCCCCGAGAAGATCGGCCTGTATCCCGATCCGGTTCCGGTCGCGACAGGTCATCTGGATGACCGGCTCCACCCCCTCGGCCATCACCAGCACCGCCGAGGCGATGGAGGACATCCGTACAATGGCCGTCTGACAATCGGTGATGTTGGCCGCATCCACATAGCCCTTAATCAACCGGGCCTTCTTCCGTACCACCTCTCCGTCGGCGCTCTTGGGCGGACCGATTTCCGCGGTAACCGCAAAATGTCCCTCGGAAAGGACCCGATGTAAATGGCTTCTCGGTTCCACCGTTCCCCTCCTTTTATTTATCCATCTTGAGATCTTCCCTTATCCTGTCCCGGGGACCACCGTGTCCGGCCGGACGCCAGTCCTTGGCCGGAAAGAAATTCATGAGACGATCCAGCTCTCCCCGGGCCGAAAGCCTCTCGTAAATCTGGTGCCAGACACAGGGAACCTCCGGTCGGATCTCACAGCGCCCTCCCTGGGACCCCCCGCAGGGACCATTGAGCAGATTCTTGGCGCACCGGGCAATGGGACACAAACCCCCGGTGAGATCCAGAATGCAATCCCCGCATCCCCGACACTTCTCCTGCCATTCCCCCAGGGCTGTATTGGCTCCGTAAAAGGTGGTATCCACCCCCGGATAGACCCGGATCTCAGGAAAGAGATCGGCAATGAGATTCACCCCCACCCCGCAGGCCATAGAAACCACCGCCTCGTATTTATCCGCCCACTCTCGCAGCGGAGCCAGATACTCCGGATCACACTGCCGGATAAGGGTGGCCTCTCCGGTCTCCAGCGGCCGACCGGCCCTCTTCCGGGCCAGCCTCAGGGCCGCGGCCATGGTCTCCACCTCCCGATCTCCTCCCGCCGAACAGATGGCCACACACCCCCGACACCCCAGAACCAGAACCCGCTGATAAGGCTCTATGGCCTCCAGTACCCGGCGTATGGGTTTGCGTTCTGCAACGATCATTTTCCGTTCTCCTCAGGACTTAGACTTCATAGTTAAAGCTATTTCAAAAGTTTTCTTTACCTCCTGCATAAAAGGCCCGGTATCCAGTCGAGGCAGAAAGGCAAAACGTACCCGTTCCGGCTCCAGACCGATCTCCTCAAGGATCTTCCGAGCCCCCTGGACCTTCTTTTCCGCCCGCTGACTTCCGGAAAGATTATGACAGCTTTCCGCCTCGCAGCCGGCCACCAGCACCGCCTCCGCCCCTTCCTCGAAGGTGCGCAGGATATCCGCAACCTCGATATGTCCGGAACAGGGATAACGACGCACGATCACCGTACCCGGAATCCCCTGGAAATCCTCCTCCCCGGCCTGATTGGTGTAATGGCAACAGAGCACCCCGATGGTTATAGCCATTAACTCACACCCCCGTATCTCAGGATTTCAAATTCCGCCGCGGGCTGGAGCTCAATGGCCCGGGCCGGACATTCCCGCACGCATATCCCGCAGGCATGGCACTTGGCCGGATCGATCACCGCATACCCTTCCTCCCGGATACTCGGAGCCCCGAAGGGGCACACCCGCACACAGGTCAGACATACGATACATTTTCCGGGATTTACCCGGGCCAGCCTTCCGGCCTCAAACAGGGTATCCTCATCGGCCAGACCGGATCGCAGGGCATATTCCCGCAGCGCCCGAATTACCTCCGCCGGTTTTACCTCCATGGGACATACCGGGACACAACTCTGGCACTGGGAACAATGCCAGAGGATCGGGGTTGCGAAAAGTTTTTCCCGCAGGCCCAGCACCGTGGCATGCACGATGACCCGGGGATCAAAGTCCCTGCGTACCTTCTTTACCGGACAGATCCCCGAACAGGCCCCGCAACGAAAACACTGACTGTAAGTCTCCGGCAACCCCTCCACTTCGGGTATCCATTCCCTGCTTAATTCCAGCTTCATGACTTTTTCCCCTTTTCCATGGCTTCAAGAATCCCCGCCAGTTCCTCAGGACTGGCTCCGGTGGCCTCGGCCAGCGCATCCACACTCTGAGGTCCCCGGGAAAGCAATTCCCGGACCTCGGTTTCCAGGATCCGTTTACGTATCTGGGGTACTAGCTTCTTCTCCACCAACTGGGCTATGTTCTCCGGACTGTAATCGCCCAGCTTCTTTATTTCCCGGGCCAAATTACCATATTGCGCCCGAAATTGCATGTTCGAACAGAGCTTCCGCGCCGCCTCCAGTCGAAATTGCAGCCGTTCCCGGGAAAGCCCCTCGGCCTCCCCCAGGGGACCCAGGTTCCGAATCCGTTCCGTAAAATCGGTGAGCAACTGCACAAAACGCGGCCCCTCGGCGGCCGAGGCCCAGTCAATATAAAAACGATCCCTCTTCACCCCTACGGTGTCCAGGATCCGCCTTACCGTTTCAGCCATGACCAGAGCTTCGAAATTACCAGACTGGTAATGGCACTCCCCGAGGTGTCACCCACCCACAAAGACTCCGTCGGAACCTACATAGAAGGCCTCCACCACAAAGCGAGGATCCATCCTTCCGGTACACATGATCCGGATGACCCGATTATTGGGAGGGTAACTGAATCGGGCCACCCCTGCCGAATCCGCCGCCGCATAACAGCACCAGTTACATAAAAAACTTAATATTCTGGGTTCAAAACCCATCGTAACCCCTCCTTAAGCCGCTTCTTTTTCTACTTCCTTCTCGGCTTCCTGAGCTTCCTCCAGGCCGAAGGCCCGGATCTGTTCCAGGATGGCCTCATCGGTAAAACCTCCGAGGCTTATGGCAAACACGGGGCAGTGGGAGCCGCAAACACCGCACCCTTTGCAGGCCGCAGAGATTACCTGGGCCTTGCGCCGCTTATCCACCTTCACCATCTCAATGGCACTGTAGGGACAGAGCGCCGCACAGATGCCGCAACCGATACATTTCTTTTGATCCACCGAGGACACAATGGGCGGAACCTCCACGAACCCCTTGGCCAGCGGCACCACCGCCTTGGCTGCCGCGGCCCGGGCCTGGGCCAGGACCTCGGAAAGGGGCTTGGGCCCGTGAGCCAGCCCGCATACATAGACCCCGTCCACCGCCACCTCCACCGGCTTGAGCTTTACATGAGCCTCAAGGATAAACCCCTCCGAGGTAAGCGGGGTCTTAAGGATCTGGGCCACGGGATTTTCCTTGTCCGCCTCGATCCCCACGGAAAGGACCACCAGATCCGCGGGGATCTCCACCTCTTCCTTTAAAAGGGCATCGTAGGCCTGAACCACCACCCCCCGGCCCTTCTTCTCCACCCGGGGGCGGCGCTCCGGAGTATAACGTAAAAAGACCACCCCGCGCTTCCGAGCCTCCCGGTAAAGCTCTTCATAAAATCCATAGGTACGCATATCGCGGTAAAGGACGATTACCTCTCCGTCGGGATGCAGCTCCTTAAAACGCAGGGCATTTTTCACCGCCTGCTGACAGCAGAGTTTGCTGCAATGGGGAAGTTCCTCCCCACGCGAGCCGGCACACTGGATCATTACCACCCGCTTGACCTTCCCCAGTGAGCGTTTCCCCCGCGAAAGCTTTTCCTCAAACTCAAGCTGGGTCACCACCTTGGGGCTCTCCCCGTAGAGATAACCGGAGGGACGATGTTCCCGTCCCCCGGTAGCCACCACCACCACCCCGTGATTGATGACCTCGGAGCCCGCCTGGGTACGCACCGTGGAGGTGAAGTTCCCCACATATCCGGAGATATTTTCCACACTGGCCGAGGTATAAACCCGAATGCGGGGATGCTTTTCCACCCTGCGTATGAGATCCTTTAGGATCTTCTGCGGGTCTTCCCCTTCGGCCAGAAACCTTACCCGTCGAAGATTTCCTCCCAGCTCCGGCTCCCGTTCCACCAGATAGACTTCATATCCCTGCTCGGCAATGGAAAGCGCCGCAGCCATCCCCGCCGCTCCGCCTCCCACCACCAGGGCACCCGGAGTAACCTTGACCTTCTGTAACTCCAGGGGCCGAAGCCTTCTGGCCTTGGCCACCGCCATACGCACCTGATCCATGGCCTTGCGGGTGGCAGCCTCGGGATCGTCGGCGTGCACCCAGGCGCACTGGTCCCGGATGTTGGCCATCTCCACCAGGGCCAGGTTGAGCCCGGCCTCCCGCAGGGTTTCCTGGAAGAGAGGCTCATGGGTGCGGGGACTGCAGGCCGCAATCACTAGCCGGTTAAGCTTGTGCTCCCGGATGATCTCCTTGAGCCTCTCCAGCGAATCCTGGGCGCAGGAATAGACCGTGGTGTCGGCATAGACCACCCCCGGAAGCTGGGCTGCATATTCCTTGACCCTTTCCACATCCACCACTCCGGCGATGTTCACCCCGCAGTGGCAGACAAAAACCCCGACGCGAGGAGGAAGAGAAAGGAGATCCTGATCCTCCGGGGGAAACTCCTTGGCCACCTGGTCTTTACCGCGAGCCTCGGCCAGCAATTCCGAAACCTTGGCCGCGGCCCCGCTGGCCTGCATCACGCTTTCCGGAATGTCCTTCGGCCCCTGAAAGGCCCCGGCCACATAGATCCCGGGCTTTGCGGTGAGAGGATCCGCCACCGAGGTCCGGGCAAACCCGAAGGGATTGAGCTCGATCCCGAATCTCCTGGCCAGATCCTCCGCCCCGGCCGGGGCCGAAAGCCCCACCGAAAGCACCACCAGATCGAAAAGTTCCCGGTGAACCTCTCCGTCCTCGGTTACATAGGTGAGCCCCAGCCGTCCGGAAACCTCCTCCACCTTGGGCACCCGGGCATAGACCGTGCGCAGCCCGTATTTTTCCACCGCCCGCTCAAAGGCCGCATCAAAGCCCTTGCCCTGGGTGCGTACATCCATGAAAAAGAGGGTAATTTCGGCCTCAGGCGCATGCTCCTTGAGCATGGAGGCCTCTTTCATGGCGTACATGCAGCAGACCGAGGAACAGAAAGGCCTTCCGCAGGAGACATCCCTCGAGCCCACGCACTGAAGGAAGGCGATCTTCCGGGGATGCGAAAGATCCGAGGGCCTTAGGATCTCCCCTCCACTGGGGCCGGAAACGCACATCAGCCGCTCGATCTCCAGGCTGGTCATCACATCCGGATAGATTCCGTAGCCGTACTTCTCAAGCGCCGCATCCGGCACCTCGCCGAACCCCGGAGTCAGCACCACCGCCCCCACCTCAAGCTCCCGCACCTCGGGCTTCTGGGAGAAGTCTATGGCCTTGGGCCCGCACACATTGGTGCAGATCATGCAGGTCTCGTGGTTTAGGTGCAGGCAGCGTTCCTCGTCGATGTAGTAGGCGGTGGGCACGGCCTGGGGGAAGTCGATCCGCGCCGCCCGGGTAAAGTCCAGCCTTTCGTTATATTCATCCACCGCCTCCCGCGGACAATACTGCATACACTGCCCGCAGGCGGTGCACTTTTCCGGATCGATATAACGGGGCTTGACCTTTACCCGGGCCTTGAAGTTACCCGGCCTTCCCGAAAGCGCCTCCACCTCGGCCAGGGTCAGGATTTCAATGTTGGGAGACCGACCGGCCTCCACCATCTTGGGCGCCAGTATTCAGATACTGCAATCGTTGGTGGGGAAGGTCTTGTCCAGCTTGGCCATTACGCCCCCGATGGAGGCCTTCTTCTCCACCAGATAGACGTAATAGCCCAGATCCGCGAGATCCAGGGCTGCCTGGATCCCGGCGATCCCTCCGCCCACCACGAGGACCTTTCCGGATTTTTTGGCCATAAAAGTCCTCCTTGTAGTGTTTTAAGCCGCCTTCTTTTCCTCCCCTTCCGGCGAAACCCTGAGCGATACCGGCCCGAAACAGCCCAGCCCATGGAAGGGACTGGTAACCTTGGGGCTCTCGAGCGCCCGCCGCATGGCCATATCGTAAAGGACTCTGGGCTTGGGCTTATCGATACCCAGGGCTTTTCTCTTATTTTTAATGTGATCGATCATTATGGAAGCGAATTCACTGGCCGTCCTTGCCACCCGCCAGCCGGCCCCGAAGATCTTTTCCATCTCGTGGAAGAGAAAGTCCGTGGCCACCTGGCTCTTGAGCGTGGGGAAATCCGGCCCGAAGACCACCGTGGCTCCGGAGGCCACAAAGTACTGTCCGATGGTGATGGCCTTCTCACTCATCCACTGCGGGGCCGAACCGATGACCGGAAGGTCGCTTATATCCTCCCCCAGCCCTCCGGTATTCACCATCTCGGTTGCGGCGATAAGGATCCGGCTATTGTCCACACAGGAACCCATATGGAGCACCGGCGGGCACCCCACGGCCTCAAGCACCTCCCGCAGACTGTCCCCGGCCATCTCCGCGGCCTCGGGCCTGAGGAGTCCGGCCCGGCCCATACCGGTGGCGGCGCAGCCCGTGGTGAGCACCAGGATGTTATTGGCAATAAGCTCCTTGGCCAGTTCCACCTGGACCTCCTCGGTCACCCGGAAGTTATCACACCCCACGATGGCCGCCACCCCCAGGATCTTCCCGTTGATGATGTTCTCGTTCAAGGGCTTATAGGAGGCCCGGAAGCGCCCTCCCAGCATATAGAGGATGGTTTCGTGGCTGAAGCCCACCACCACATCCACGGAATGATCGGGTATGTTCACCCGGGCCTTGTCCCGTTTGGGAAAGCGGGCTATGGCCTCACGCAGGATCTGTTTGGCACAATCGAGAGCCTTCCGGGCATCGAATTCTATATGGGTGGAGCCCTCCATTCGGGCCCGGGGGTTGGTGGTGATCACCACGGTATGGAAATGTTTGGCCACCTCCACCACGTTCTGCATGATACACTGTACATCCACCACCACGGCCTCAAGGGCCCCGGTGGCAATGGCCGCCTCCTGCTGCAGAAAACTTCCGGCCACCGGGATTCCCCGCCGCATAAGGATTTCGTTTCCGGTGCAGCAGATCCCGGCCAGATTCACCCCCTTGGCCCCCACCTTCTTGGCTTCCTCCACGATTTCGGGGTCGCTCGCCGCAATGGCCAGGGCCTCGGCCAGCACCGGCTCGTGACCATGCACAGCCACATTGACCATATCCTCCCGGATCACGCTCAACCCGATGTTTACCCGGGCCTTGATGGGGCCGGGATTGCCGAACATGAGATCCTGGAACTCGGTAGCCACCATGGACCCGCCCCACCCGTCGGCAAGCGCCGTGCGGGCGCAGGCCATGAAGATGTTTCGATGGTCCTGATCCACCCCGATGGTGGTACGATGGGTAAGCTCTACCACCTCGCGATCCACTCCCCTCGGCCACACCCCGAGTTCCTTCCAGAGCTGTTTCCGTTTTTCCGGAGCCCGGTTCAATAACGGGATCTCTCCCTCCTGCTGCCCGAAGATCCTGAGGGCCGCCTCGGCCATCTCCCTGAGAAGTTCCTGCTCCTCCTTATCCGGATCCAGCCCCAGAGCCTGCGCCACCACCCGGAGCTTTCTCTTATCCTTGACCTCAAAAGGGGTCTCTCCGTGCACGGTCTCATAAAAATCGATGGCCACCTGGCGGCCGTGATCCGAGTGGGCCGAGGCTCCTCCGGCCACCATGCGGCCGAAGTTTCGGGCCACCACCGTGGCTGCACTGGCCCCACAGACCCCGCGAAGCTCCTCCACGCCCTCCACCACCTGACAGGGCCCCATATTGCAGACCCGGCAGCAGGTTCCCCCCTTACCGAAAAGACAGGGGGTGGTTCCCCTTCTTTCCACCCGGGCCGGAGTGGTCAACACCTCGTCTCCCAGCCGTTCGTAAATGATCTGGGCCGTGGCATTCTGCACCCGGGGCGGACTCTTTTTCCTGGATCTGGCCCTGGTATCCATAATGTTTCGACCTCCTACAATGTTTATTGATTCTTAGTTTAAACCACTTCTCTAAGGACGCCTAGCCCACCTCACAGGGGAGTCCGGCCCAGAGCTTAGCCGCCTCCACCGTGTTCTTCATAAGCATGGTAATGGTCATGGGCCCTACCCCTCCGGGAACCGGGGTAATGGCCGAGGCCTTCTCCTTCACCGCATCGAAATCCACATCCCCGCAAAGGATGGCCTTACCCTCCGGGGTGGTGCCGATACGGTTCACCCCCACGTCTATGACCACCGCTCCCTCCTTAACCATGTCTGCGGTAATGACCTTGGGACGCCCCGCGGCCACAATGAGGATATCCGCCCGGCGGGTATGGGCGGCCATATCGCGGGTTCCGGTATGGCAGACGGTAACCGTGGCATTGCCCACGGGTTTTCTCTTTTGAAGTAAGAGATTGGCCACCGGTTTGCCCACGATGTTGCTCCTCCCCACCACCACCACATCGGCCCCGTCCACCTGGACCTGAGCCCGCTCGAGCATCACCAGGATCCCGTGAGGGGTGCAGGGCAGGAAACAGGGTTCCCCGATAACCATCTTCCCCACATTTACCGGGTGGAAACCATCCACATCCTTCCGGGGATCGATGGCGTAAAGGATCTTGCGTTCATTGATATGTTTGGGAAGGGGGAGCTGCACCAGTATCCCGTGGATCTTTTCGTCCTTATTATATTTGTCAATCAGGGCCAGAAGTTCGCTTTCACTGACCTCCTCGGGCAGGTTTTCCTGGACCGAATAAAACCCCAAATCCTTGGCCGTACGCTGTTTGGCCGTAACGTAAGAGATCGAGGCCGGATTTTCTCCCACCAGAATAGTCACCAGACCGGGAGTAACCCCATGTTTTTCCTTGAGTTCCTGGACCTCTTTCCTGAGTTCTTCCCGAATTTGCTGGGAAATCTCCTTACCACTGATGATCCTGGCCGACATCACATACCTCCCCTCTGGTATTTAGAAACTATTTGCAAAAAGCAGACCATAAAATACCGTCTCCTAAGCCCTTAGTCTAGCGTGCTTTTCCAGAACCAACAAAGCTCGGGGGTGAGGAGATTCTCCCCACCCCCGGAGAAATTTTCCACTTTAGAAGAGTCCCTTGACCTTGCCGGTTTCCACATCCACATCGATCCGCCGGTAGGCCGGATCGGAGCCCGTTCCGGGCATGAGGCTTATGTCGCCGGCCACCGGGACGATAAACCCCGAACCGCGATAGATCAGCACATCCCGCACCCGGAGATTCCAGCCCTTGGGAACTCCCTTCTTGGTGGGATCGTCGGAGAGCGAAAGATGGGTCTTCACCATGCAGATGGGCATCTGCCGCAGCTCGGGATCGGACTCGATCAGGCGGATCTTCTCCTCGGCGGCCGGAAGATAGACTACGCCGTCGGCCCCATAGACCTCACGGGCGATCTTTTCGATGCGGTCCTTGACCGGTTCGTCAAGCTCGTAAAGGAAGCGGAAGTCGCTCTTCTCCTCGCAGGCCTCAACCACCGCGTCCGCAAGCTCAAGGGCCCCCTCTCCGCCCTTAAGCCAGTGTTCGGAAAGGGCCACCCGCACGCCGTGTTCCTCACAGATCCTCCGCACCAGTTCAATCTCGTTTTTGGTGTCCGTGTGGAAGGCATTGATGCAGACCACCGGGGTGGAGCCGCTCTTTTTCACGATGTTTACACAGTGGAGCAGGTTCTCACAGCCCTTCTCCACCCACTCCAGGTTCTCCTCGTAGTATTCCTTGGGAATGGGTTTTCCGGGAGGCGGAATGGGCGCCCCGCCGTGACACTTGAGGGCCCTTATGGTGGCCACCACCACCACACAGTCCGGAGCCAGACCCGAAAGCCGGCACTTGATGTTCCAGAATTTCTCGAAACCGATGTCCGCGGCAAAGCCGGATTCCGTGACCAGGTAATCCGCGAGCTTGAGCCCCACGTAGTCGGCGATGATGGAGGATTGTCCGATGGCGATGTTGGCGAAGGGGCCGGCGTGAATGAGGACCGGCTGCCCCTCCAGGGTCTGGATCATGTTGGGGTTGATGGCATCCACCAGCCAGGCGGTCATGGCCCCGGCCACCTCGAGGTCCTCGGTGGTGATGGGGTTTCCGAACTTGTCAAAGGCCACCACGATGCGTCCGATCCGCTCACGCAGATCTTTTAGATCCCGGGCCACGGCCAGGATGGCCATGACCTCCGAGGCCACGGCGATCCAGAACTTGCTCTCCATGGGATAACCGTCGCGCTTGCCCCCTAGCCCGATCACGATGTGCCGCAGGGCCTGAGCGCAGTAGTCGATGACCCAGCCCATCTCCACCCGCTTGGGGTCGATGTTAAGGCGACGAAGTCCGCGCTTGGCCAGAAACTCGTCGTCGTAGTTGGCCTCGTGCTGCATCCGGGCCGTAAGGGCCACCATGGCCAGATTATGCGCGTTCATCACCGCGTTGATGTCCCCGGTAAGCCCCAGAGAGAACTTGTCCAGCGGAATGATCTGGGCGAGGCCGCCTCCGGCGGCACTACCTTTAATATTAAAAGTGGGTCCGCCGGAGGGCTGCCGCAGGGCCCCGATGACCTTTTTCCCGCGCTTTCCCATTCCCTGGATGAGACCGATGGCCGTGGTGGACTTTCCCTCTCCGAGCGGGGTGGGGGTGATGGCCGTAACATCGATATATTTTCCGTTGGGTCTATCCTTCAGACGTTCAAGGACCTTGCGGTAGTCGATCTTGGCTACATAGTGTCCGTAGGGAAGAAGCTCTTCCTTGGTAAGGCCCAGTTCGTCGGCCAGCTGATAAACGGTTTTCATGTTCTTCTCACATTCCGCGGCAATCTCCCAATCTTTCATCTTGGTGGGATCAAGCTTCATGGCGCCCTCCTTTCCTAGACTTTTATGGCTTCATAATTTATATTTTGGAGATTGACAAGTGAGGAACCCATGCTTCTGAGACTTCCTGCATCAAAAGCGTACAAATTTTCCTTTTTTGTGGCCCTTTTTTGGTTTCTGGGTTTAAGTTTGGAGCTTTTTCTCAACCTCAAAGGGCAGAGCTTCTGCGAAACCTACACCTGCCGGGCGGTAGCCGAATTCTCCCTCCTTGATCATCAGGAAATGGTCCTGCTGGGGCTCCTTTACTTCGGAGGTTTGTTGTTTCTCCTGGGGGGTAATCTGCCCGGAAAGCGGAGGATGCTCCTTATCTGGAGTGCGGCGGGTTTGTCCGCGGAGACGGTCTTTCTCCTGCGACAGGCCCTGGAGTATCGGCTCTTCTGCCCCTTCTGTCTGGGGGTGGCGCTGGGGGTCTTCCTGGCCACAGGGGCCCTCATGAAAGACCTGGGCCGGGATGCCGGGGTCCCCTCTTCTTTGCTCGGAGCCCTGATCGGCCTTGCCGCGGGTTTCCTTCTTACCGTAAATCCCCTGTTATCCCTGCGGGCCGAAGCTCGGCCGGCCTTCCCGGATCGTCCGCCGGTGGAGGATCTATATCTTGTCTATTCTCCCCGATGTCCGCATTGTCACGAAGTCCTGGAATTCTGCCGGAGCATTCCCCGGGCTAACCTTAACCTGTGTCCCAAGGAAAAAGCCAGGGGACTTTTTCGCCTGCTTGGAATCCAGGGGGTCCCGGTGCTGGTGGTAATCCGTCCACCCCGCTGGGAAATTCTCGAGGGAAGTAAATCTATAATTTCTTATCTGGAACGCAGGTTCGAGGTATCCCAACCCGCTTCTCCCCTGGACTTACTCTTACCTCAGACCGGAGGTGTGTGCAGTGAACTCAAACCCCGATGCGAATAACCTCTCGGGAAAGGCCCTCCTTATCGGAAGCTTTCCCCTTCGCGACCACCGCGAGGCGGTAAGACTCATCCTGGAATATACTCCGGAGATTCCCTGCTGGCCCCAGCTTCCGAAGCTTCCCGGTGAAGGGATGCTGGTCCAGTTTTCCCGGGGCCTTCCGGGTTTTGAACCCGAAAGGCTTGTCTTAAACCCCGAAAGAGAGGACTTTGAGGAGGACCGTCTCCGGTTTTATGAGGAATACCTTGCGGTAACCGAGGCCCGGGCTTCGCTTTCGGAGACTCGTTTCACCCTCTCCCCAGAGGACGCCCCCGGGCTTTATGCCCTGCTTGAGGCGGGAGAGGGTCGCCGCCTCCCCGCGGTAAAGGGGCAGATCACCGGGCCCTTTACCCTCGCAACCGGGCTCAAACTTCCCGATGGGCGGGCCGTCTTTTATGAGCCGGAACTGCGGGATCTGGTGGTGAAACTCGTGGCCTTAAAGGCCCGTTTTCAGGTGGAGACCCTGCGGAAACTTTCGGAGACGGTCATCATCTTCTTTGATGAGCCGGCACTTTCCGGTTTCGGGTCCTCGGCCTTCGTGGGGGTCTCCGGCGAGGAGGTCCTTTCCGCTCTTGCCGAAGTGGCCGAGGCCGTAAGATCCGCAGGCGGCATCCCCGGAATCCATGTCTGCGGCAACACCGACTGGAGCCTCCTTCTCTCCGACGCCCCCTTCCGCATTATAAATTTTGACGCCTATGATTTTTCCGAAAAATTTATAAGTTATGCTAAAGAGTTAAAGAATTTTCTTAAAAAGGGTTTTGTAGCCTGGGGGCTGGTCCCCACCCTTCGGGCCGAGGCCCTGGAGAGGGAGACCCCGGAGAGTCTTTCGGAAAGATTCAGGGCCCTTTCGGAAGAACTTTCCCGGCGCACGGGGCTTTCCCCGGAGGAGATTCTTTCCCGCTCCCTTTTTACCCCCTCCTGCGGCATGGGCACCCTTTCCCCTGAACTCACCCTCAAGGCCCTGAAAGACCTCCGGGCCTTAAGTTTACATCTGACTTCAAATGCTTAAAGCCCCAAAAATTACTTGCCTATTACTTATCGATAAGGTTTAGGCCTTCTTGGAACAGGACGCCATCCCCCCAGGTTAAGGCAAGGCCCCCTAAAATATCCCGGACGATCTGACACTTCTTGATAAGGTATCCATGGGGATTGGATCTCAGGAGCAAAATTTTCCCATAAACGTATTGTTGCCAAGATTCCGTTGTACCGTTGGTCGGGGGCTACAAATTCCCCTTGAATACTTATCCATGTACCACCGGGCGGCAAAGAACCGATGATTCCCGAAGACCCATACCTTTTCTTCACTCCCCGACAAACGGTCGCCCCTCTTCGGGCTGGAGAAAGAACATATACGCCTTTATCTATAAAAGGAGTAGGCGTCCTGCCGAGGTTCTCTATAAGGACCTTAAACTCCACTGGATCTCCATCTTTAGCCTCGCAGGGATTCATAAATACATGTACTCT
>DRMH01000084.1 GCA_011322625.1 Thermosulfurimonas dismutans
GGTTTCTCCCATGACCTCTCCTATCATTACCATGGAGACCTATCGAGACTTTGTGGCCTATCTTTCCCGCAAGCTCGGAGAACCCGTGATTCTCAAGCAGCGCCGCACCTACGAGGAGGTAAATCGCATGCTTCAGACCGGGGAGGCCGATTTTGGTCATGTGTGTACCGGAGCCTTCCTTTCCGGGCGCAAAAACTTCGGACTCAAGCTTCTTGCCGTTCCGGTAATCCACGGCCGTCCCTATTATCAGGCCTATATCATCGTGTCCCGCAAAAGTCCTTACCAAAAATTTGAAGACCTTAAGGGTCATACCTTCGCCTTCACCGATCCTCTTTCCCTCACGGGAAGACTCTATGTTCTCGCCCGACTTCGCACCCTTGGAACCACCCCGGAGAAGTTCTTCCGCCGGGTGTTTTTCACTTACGGGCATCAGAAGTCCATCGAGCTGGTGGCCGCCGGGGTGGTGGACGGGGCCTCGGTGGATAGCCTAGTTTATGAGGATCTCCTTTCCCGCAGGGTAAGGTATGTTCGAAAAGTGCGAATCATTGAGAAATCTCCCCGGCTGGGAATCCCTCCTTTTGTGGCCTCTCCCAAAAGCGACGAGGCCTTCCGTCAGAGGATCCTTTCCATCCTCCTTCACATGCCGGAGGATCCGGAGGGGAGAAAGGTATTAAGGAAAATGGGGGTTGATCGTTTCATCCCCCCGAAACATGAACTTTACCTGGAGACCCGGCGACTTATAGAGCAATGTCCCCTTTGAGACTCCTTCGCAGTGCAGCCTTTCAAATCTCTGCGGCCCTGACCCTTATCATCCTGATAAGCACTCTAGCTGTCTCCTATGTGATCCTCCGTAAAGAAAAGGAACTTTTCAGCCGCGAGATCCTTGCCCGCTGGCATTTTCAGGCCCGGACTCTGGCCCGGGATCTCACCGAACCCATGCTCTATGAGGACATCTATACCCTTTACGCCCTTCTTAAGCACACGGTGGATACCAATCCCGATCTCTTGGGGGCCGAACTACGCTCCAAAAACCTGAATCTCCATCTTCGCTATCCCCGCGACCATTTTTCCCCGACAAGAGCCCTGGTGATTTCCGAGGCCATCACTTCGCCGGATCTAGGGACCCTGGGTGAGATTCGGCTCTTTCTCCGGCGGGGGGTGATCGCGGAAAGGCTTCTGGCCACCGAAAAGCGACTTTTACTTCTGGTCCTGGTGATCCTGATAAACAGCATCCTTGCCGCCCTGTGGGTGGCAAGAAGGGTGGTGCATCCGGTGTTAATTTTAAACCGCGAGGCTCAAAGGATCGCCCGGGGAGAATTCGGACATACGGTAAAGATTTCGGCGGTGGGAGAAATCCGGGAACTGGTAGAGACCTTTAATCGCATGTCGCAGAGCCTCAAGGAGATGGTGGAAGAGCTCAAGCGCACCCATGAGCGCATGGCCCGGGCGGAGATGCTAGCTACTCTAGGGCAGTTTGCCGCGGGCGTAGCCCATGAGATCAAAAATCCCTTGACCTCCATCTCCCTTCTCGTGGAGCTTGCCGCAAGGGGCAGGGCTCGACCCGAGGACTTTGAAATCCTGCGAAAGGAGATCCGGCGCCTGGACCACATCGTTAAAAGTTTCCTTGATTTTGCCAAAAGCCGAAGGGAGGACCTTCCCCGGGAAAAAGTTAAGCTCAATGATCTGATAGAGGAAGTTCTAACGATCCTTCATCCCCAGGCCAGGCGTCAGGGAGTGGAAATCCAGGCCGAGCTCTCGGAGCTTCCTCCCTTCGAAAGCTCCCCCGAGGCCCTAAAACAGATCCTCCTTAACCTAGCCTTAAACGCCCTTCAGGCCATGCCTGAAGGAGGACGACTTACCGTGCGCACAGCCTTAAAGGAGGGAAAAGTGTGGCTTTCCGTGGAGGACACCGGCCCGGGTATTCCGGAAGATATCCTCCGCCGCATCTTCGAACCCTTCTTCACTACCAAACCTGAAGGCACAGGCCTCGGCCTTTCCATAACTCACAATCTCGTAAGGGCCCTCTCCGGGGAGATCCATATCCATTCCCGGGAAGGAATTGGCACCCGGGTGGAAATAGAGTTACCTTTGAGTCCGGAAGACCAAGATGAGAAAAAAAACACGCCTCCTTCTCATTGACGACGATACTTCTATCCTCTACGCCCTGCCCCGGAGCCTTCCGGAATATGAGTTTATTACCGCAGCAAGCGGGAAGGAGGGCTTAAAGCTCCTTCACGAAAACCCCGAAGTAGTCCTTCTGGATCTTAAGCTTCCGGATCTTCACGGCCTTAAGGTCTTAAAGCGCATCAAGGAAGAAATCCCCGGACTCCCGGTGATTGTAATCACGGCCTATGCGGACACGGACTCGGCCATTGAGGCTATGCAAACCGGAGCCTACGAATATGTGACCAAACCGTTCGATCTTGAGGAGCTTAAGGCCGTAATCTCCCGGGCGCTGGCCCTGCACGAGCGAGAAAAAGTGGCCTGTCTTCCCTGTATCGAGGAGCTTCCCGAAGGGCGCTTTGTGGGAAAGAGCCGGGCTATCCTTGAGGTCTGTAAGACCATCGGCCTTGCAGCCCCCTCGCCCACGCCGGTCCTCATCACCGGGGAGACCGGGGTGGGGAAGGAGCTTGTGGCCCGCCTCATCCACCATTACAGCCCCAGGCGGGGGAAACCCTTTGTGGCCGTAAACTGTGCGGCCCTCCCGGAAACCCTCATTGAAAGCGAACTTTTCGGCTTTGAACCCGGGGCCTTCACCGGGGCCCGGAGCCGACATCCCGGAAAATTTGAACAGGCCCACGGAGGAACCTTATTCCTTGATGAAGTAGGGGATATGAGCACGGCCCTCCAGGTGAAACTCCTCCGGGTGCTTGAGGAGGGAGTGGTAGAACGCCTGGGAGGTACCAAGCCGATAAAAGTGGACGTGCGGGTGGTGGCGGCCACCAACCGGAATCTCGAAAAGGAAGTGGTCGAGGGTCGCTTCCGGGAAGACCTCTTCCACCGTCTTTCCGTCCTTCACATCCATATTCCGCCCCTGAGGGAAAGGCGCGAGGATATCCCCCTTCTGGCCCACTATTTCGTGGAGGAGGCCTCACGCAATGTGGGAAAAAGGGTCTTTCTCACCGAGGAGGCGGTGAAAAAGCTTGAAAGCTACTCCTGGCCGGGAAACGTGCGGGAACTTAAAAATGTCCTTACCCGGGCCGTGGTCCTCTCTCGCGGTTCCCTCATTTTTCCCGAAGACCTTGACCTTCCCCGTCCCGGGGTGCCCTCCCGCGAAGCCCTTGAGGCCCTGGCCCGGGAACTCGTCTCCCGGGCCTTCTCCTCAGCCGAGGAGGGTGAAATTTACGAACGGATCATCTCCGCGGTGGAAAAGGAACTCATCCTTCGGGCCCTATCCGAGACCGGAGGGAACCAGGTTCAGGCTGCCCGCCTCCTCGGCATAAACCGCAACACCCTCCGGGCCAAGCTCCAGAAATACGGAGTCTGAAAAGATTTCTCCCTCCCCCTTCCGGGGGAGGGCAGGTGGGGGTTCCTCCCTCTCCGGGGGAGGTTAGGAGGGGGGAAGGAGAAGTTTTTCAAGGAGACGGCGGTGTGTGGCGTCGTCCGGGGCCCGGCCGTGTCTGCGGACCACCTTCTCCCAGAAGGTCCGGTCGGCCATTCGCCGGTGGCAGGCCAGGCAGGTTCCCACCCGTTCGATCCTCCGGATCTCGGAAAGGCTGAAGGGCCTTGCCCCGTCGTGGCTTGTGGCCTGGATCTGGCGCCCTTTCTCGTCCACCAGCCGGTCAAGCGCATAAGGAAAGGGGATGCCGTTTGCCTTCCCGATGAAGATCCCGGTCCCGAGGCCCAGGGTCTTGGGATTAGCGTGGCAGTCCTCGCAGGAGCGGGCTTTACGACGCACGGTGTGCGGCTGGACCGGATTTGAGGCCAGTCCCCAGGTGCCGTCTGCCAGGCGAAAGATATAATTCAGGAAACGGACCTTTCCGTCAGGGCCGATCTGGGTGAAGATGGCCTGGCAGCCCGGGATAAAGGGGGCCACTCTTCCCTCGGCGTTTATCCCGAGAGCCGGGCTTTCCCAGCGGAGATACGAACGGGTCTCGCGCCAGCGAAAGGCCCCCTTCACCCGGTTCCCCTCGCGGGCCTCCATACTTTCGTCACCCGCCTTGCGATATCGCAGCCAGTCCCCGGACCGGGCGGTGAGATCCTGCTGGGCGTGGCAGCCGTAACACTGCGGAGCCCACACCGCATGGCAGGCGTAGCACTCAAGCCTTTTCGCATGCCCGGGAATGGTCATGGCCGCCGCGGCCCGCGGATTTTCTCTGATCACCTCCGGGACCTGGGGCACGGGATGTTCCCTTCCGTCAAGCTTTCCGATGAGGATCACCCGCCGGCCCTCGCGCTTTAAGTTCGTAAGAGGTGTCCCCCGGGCGGTCTTAAGCCGGGCGTAGCCCTTTACCGTCCCGTGGCAGTCCTCGCACTCTATCTCTACCGCCTCCTCCTTCTTGCTGTAAATGTTTCCGTCGCCGTGGATCTCGCGCTCGGTGTGGCAGTCCTGACAGGAAAGGCCCCGCTCATAATGGATGTCAGGAAGCAAATGATTGTAGCACTTTCCGTGAAGCTTGCATCCGGCCTTGACCCCGGGTTTTCCGCTCCAGGGCGAACAGTAGCCGTCGGATTCCATCAGCCCGGCGTAGCTCATGCCGATGCGCCCGCCGCGGTTGTGGCAGTGCTGACACTGAAAGACCGGGATGCGGGTGGTGATGCGGTGCACCCGGGGGTAGCCCGGTTTGTCGTGCGGGATGGCGGAATCACCGCCCTTGTAAAGGCCGTCGTTACCGTAGATCACATGGCAGGCCGCGCATCCGCTGGCCCGATAGTCCCCGGGGCGCTCCTTTCCACGGGTCCAGACATGGCACCTCAGGCACTCGGCCCGAAGATAGTCGTCAACCGGATGATTTGTCGAGGAGATAGGTTTTGCGGGGTCATAGCTCGGAAGGCCGAGGAGTTCGGGAAGGGCGCCGCGGTCGCGGGGAACGTTCCCGTCCTCGTCGCGCACCGGATAGGTGGCGTAAAGGGCCCGGCGGGTCTTCTGCGCGGTCCAGGTGTAGCGGGCGGCGCTGATGATCCCGGCGCTCGTGGCGTGAAGGCTCTTTTGGAGACGGGAAACGATATCGGCATGACACTTTCCGCAGGTCTGAGAGATCACCCGGAGGTCCGAAGGGTTGCGCCAGAGGCCGCTATGAGCCTCCTCCCTGGTCTTTCCCTCCGGGTTTCCCCGGTGGCAGAAGACGCAGGAGAGCCGGCCCATGACTGGGTTTTCGGCGATCTTTTCAATTCCCCGGTGACACCTAAGGCACCCACTACCGGCGAGCGCGGGGCCCGTAAAAAGGAGCCCCAAGAGGAGAAGGATTATAACCCTCATCATGACCTTATCCTCCCTGGTTTAAAATTCGGCCTGAAGGCGGCTGAAGAGCGCAAGCTTATCCTCCTCGTCTCCGGGATTGAAATTGAAACTCCGGCTTGCATAGCCGTTTACGCTATCCTCAAGGTGGGCAAAATCAAGGCCGAGGTCCAGGGTGAGATAGCGGTGGAGGCGCAGGGTGAGCATCCCGAGGAAATCGTAGCCCACGGTGGAGTCCCTTCCCCGGGCCTCGGTGTCCCCGAACCAGCCCGTAGAAAGAGAGATCCGCAGGCGTTCCGAAAAATCGTAGCTCAGGCGGGCCTGGAGGGTGGTGAGCCCGTAGCCGTTATTGGATACGTTCACCGCGGTGTCGTCAAAACCGGTATCCGTGGGGCCCTGGACGGTAAGGATCCCGGTGTAGCCCCAGTAGCCGTAGGTGCCGGAAAGGACCATGAGGGGAAGAAAACCTTCCCCGTCCTGGTCTCCGCTGGCGTGGGTGAAAAGGAGGGAGAGGGCGGCCGGCCCGAAGGTCTTTTCGGCCTCAAGGCAAAGGAGCCAGCCCGAGGCATCATCCGCGGTGCCCAGGATTTCACGGTCGGTGAAGGACTCGATAAGAGCCGCCCGGAGGGTGAAGTCCTTGCGGGGCTTCCAGGTGAGCATCCCGCCGTAGTTTAAGTGCGGGCGGGTGTGCTCCGAGGGTCCTCCCGCGGGGTTGGCGTAGTTTTCGGCGACCTCGGCATAAAGGGCAAAGAGGGAAAGCTTAAGCGCAGGGGAAAACTCCCGCTCCCAGTCAAGCTCGTAGTGCACGAAATCGTCGTGCGCAAGGTCCTCCTCGCCCTCGTCAAGCTCTGCGGCAAAAAGACGGAAGTTTCCGAGGCGCTTGCTCCGATAATAGAAGGCTAGGGCCAGAGGGTTATAGTCCCAGTCCGCGGAATAAAGCATGTCCCGGGCACGGTCCGAAAGGGGCAGGATCCCGGCTTCGGCCGAAAATCCGTCCCCGAAAGCGTAGGAGAGGACCGCATGCCGCACCTTAAGGCGCTTTTCCGTGGTGGTGAGGTTGGCGTGGGTGTGTCCGAGTTCCACCTGAAGGTGGGTGCGGAAGCGGGAATCAAAGACCAGGTCTAAGTTCTGACGGATGCGAAGGCGGCTTGCGTTAAGAGTCTTCCGGTGGGTGTGGACGCTATAGGAGTTTATGCGGTACTGGCCGCCAAAGGCGATGCGCTTTACCGGAGGAGAGATCTCCGGGGCCTTCTTTTCGGGCCCGGAAGGCGCGGCGAAGGAGGGCTCCTTTTCCGCAAGGCGGCTTTTAAGCTCCGAAAGCTCCCGCCTTAAGGCCTCAATCTCCCGGTCCTTTTTCCTGAGTTCGGCCTTAAGGGCCTTTATCTCGGAGAGGACCTCGATAAGACTCGGCTCTCCGGCAGCCCGGGCGAAAGGAGCGAAAAGAAAAAGCACAGCTAAGAAAACCGCAAGGCCTCTTGCCATCCTGGCACCTCCTTTTTACCAAGCGGGGCGGGCCTTCGCCCGCCCCTGAGGAAGGTATGGGATTTGGGTTAGGCCTTATGGCGCTTAAAAGCTTATCTGAACCACGGTCTGGATCCGGAATCCGTCGTCAAGATTAGCGGTTCCAGTGGGAGAATAAGCGCCCCAGTGCTCGTTAAACCGCGTAGCCGAAATGCGGTAATTCTTATCAAAGTTCACCCATTCCGCGCTCACGAGGAGGATGTTGTTCCCGGTAAGATAGTAAGCGAGACCCACGATGTAGTGGTCGGCCTGATCGTTTCCGCTGGAGATAAACTGCCCCTCGGCGTTATAGCCGTTGTCGTCGTTGGGGTCAAAGTGGTCCCAGCGGGCGTAAAGGTGGAGCTTTTCGTTGAACACCGGGAGCACGAAATCACCGTAAATGGAATAGAGCGTGGTGTCCATCTCGTCATAGGAGGTGGGGTTATCAGGATCGTTAAAGAGCACCCAGGTACCATCGTTTTTGTTGGTGGAGGTACTATACTGGGCGGCGATCATGAACCAAGGGTGCTGATAGGAGATCATGAAAAGATGCACGTTATAGTCCGGGTCGTCAAATTCTTTACCCGTTTTGGTAAACTCTGCCTGGTTATTACCCTCGCCGTAAATTCCGAAATAGCTGAACTGAAGACCGGCCAGGGGAAACATCCCGCTCGTGGAATAGGGAAAGGGCCGCAGCGTGAGCCGCACCTCCACGGCCTTGTTCGGGTTGTTGTCCCCGCTTGAATAACCGGAACCGTTCATGTAGGACACCCAGAAGGTCCCGTACTTTCCGGTGTAGTGCTTGTAGATGGGATAGTGGGCAGTAAGTTGCTTTACGAAGTTCGGATCAAGCTTTCCGCCCAGGTTTCCGGCGATGGAGACCCCGCGGTCCGCGGAGTTGAAGGTCCCGAAGAACTCCCGGGGCATGCAGCCCTGCATACGGTAGGGGTTGATATGCTCCTCAAAGTCAAGCCAGGGAAAGTGCCCCTGACCGAACCCCATCTTCAGATCCGTGAGGAACCCGAAGTCCGGAAGCCTGAACTGGGCATAGGCGTACTTGATGCGCAGGGTGTAACTTCCGGCGTTCCAGCTCCTCTGAAGATCCGGGGTAAGGCGGAAGGAGAGCCAGGGGTTGATCTTCTTCTTGAAGTCAAAATAGGCCCGGGTCACGCTGAAAAAGCTTCGGCCTTGCTCCTTACCGTTATCAAAAGGCCCGTAACCGTTGGTATAGTCAAGATAGGTAAGGGTCCCGAGCTTTACCCCGCGCAGTCCCTTGGGAAGAGCCAGGCCCTCCTTCTGAATCTTCTCCGCCGCGGCCTGAGCCACCTCCTCCTTTTCCTTCTGGGCTTCGGCCTCGGCCTCGCGCTTGATCTCCAGGGCCTCCTCCTCAGTAAGAATCCCCTTCTTCACCAGCACCCGCAGCAGGGGATCCCTGATCTCGGCCCTGGCCGACGAGAACCCGAAGGCCAGAAGCACCGCCACCACCAAAAACGCTGCCAGCCATCTGCCTCCTCTCCTCATACCTCATCCCTCCTTTTAAAGATTTTTAATTTCCTCGGCCCGGGGGAATTTTCTCTCCCCTCCCGGGACCGAACTTTGACCAAAAAGTGAAAATTTTGCGTCAACACCCGAAGTCCTCCTCTTCCTCCTCGGTAGAATTGGTGGAATTGTCGTTAAGCCAGGGGGCGTTTTTTAGGGGAGACTCTTTCTTGATCTCCTTACCCTTCCCCGCCGCGGGAGGAGGGGAGGGAGGCGGGGAGGGGAGACTCCCCGCCCCCTGCACAAGCATCGCCGCGAGGAGGATAAAAAGGACCAAAATAATCCTTAAGCCGCCTTTCGCGCCCATTTCTCCCAGACCTCCCAGGGTTTTTCGCCCTCGGCTCCGGAAACCTTGACCACCTTCACCCGGCTGTCATAAAAAGAGCAGGACCCTCCGATGGGATCCGAGAGACACACGTTCTTCAGCACCGGATCGGCCAGCATCACCGGGTTGGCCGAAAGCCCCACCGCCCGGCGCACATCTCCAGGAATGCGTTTTCCGTCCACCACCTGGTCGTAGGCCCCGTAGCCGAAACGCCCGTAGCCGTGGCAGACCGCTACCGTGCCCGGACGAATCCCCTCATATCCCTTGACCGCCCCCTGAACCTTCAAGGCAAGACCGCTTCTTACCCGGATCACGCCCTCGGGATTGGAGGGGCTTATAAGCCGCACCACGTCCCCCTCCTTAAGACCCAGCCGCCGCATGTCCTCGGGGTTCATCATCACGTAGTTGGTCCCGAATTCCGCGATCTGGGTCCAGTAGTTGCAGATGGTCCGGGACTGCCCCACCAGGATGGGCTTGAAGGTGAAGAGCTGGAAGGCGTACTCCTCCGGCCAGGTCACGGGTTTCCCGGAGGCGTCCTTGGTCGGCTCGTAGATAGGGATCCCGGAGAAGTGTTTTCCGGTGAAGCTATGCCGGCCCTTGGCCACGTTCTCCACGAAGAGGTTGAACTGACTTGCAAACTTATGCCGCATGTGCTTGCCCTCGTAGGCCCGGCTTGCGTCCTCAAAGCGTCCGCCACGGTTCAGCACATAGACCACGCGCCGGAAGATCCCCTCCCTGCCCACGGTCTTCCGCCAGTAATCCTCGTCAAAGACGGCCCTGGAGAGATGGCGGCGGGCCTTGCGAAAGATCTGCATTTCCCGCTCCGAGGCCCTGGGCACCGGGCTTCCCTCTAGGGCGATGTTCGCCACCATCTTGAGGTACCAGTCCTCGGGCTTACGAAAATCCCAGCCCGGGCCGAAACCGTCCTTGCCGTAGCCCGGAAGCCCGAGCTTTTCCGCGATGGCGAGCATCACGGCCTCCATGGAGCAGGGCATCTCCTCCCCGAAGACCCGTACCTTCTCCGTTAAGGCCTCCACTATGGGCTGGCGGATCTTTGAGACCTTGACCGGGATGGCCGGGGTGGTGTGAGGCGTGCCCCAGCGCTCCCAGATGGCTGTGTCCGGGAAGATGTAGTCCGCATACTGGGAGGACTCCCCGATCACGATGTCGCAGGCTATGATGAGGGGGATCTTCTTGGGGTCCTTAAGGATCTCAAGCTGAGTGGTGGAGGCCGGGATGGAGTAGGCCGGGGTCCCCTTGTGGAGGAAAAGGGCCTTTATGGGGTAGGGATAGCCGTCGGCCGCAGAGGGGAGCACCTCCTGATAGACGTTTCCGGTGTAGGGATACCAGGGGCGCTTTGCCGGATAACCGTATTTCTTAAAGAGGGTGGTCTTCTCGTAGTGCCAGTGCTCCCGGGTGAGGGTCACCCCGAAGTGCCCCAGTTTTCCGGGGTGCATCTTTTTCAGCGGGAAGGGCTGGTTCTTCTTTCCGCCCATCTCGTGCCAGTGTCCGCCTCCGGTGCTGAGTCCTCCTTTCCAGTCGGGATTCCCTATGAGGAGGTTAAGGGTGATGATGGCGCAGCCGTTGTAGTAACCGTTGGTGTGCTGGACCGGCCCGCGATACATCTCGGCCACCGCCCGGCGTCCGTGGGAGGTGAATTCGTCCGCAAGCCGCACGATCATCTCCGGCTCCACCTCGCAGATCCGGGCCCATTCCTCAAGGCTCTTGCTCATCACATAGTCGCGCAGGAGAGCGAAGGCCGTCTTGTAGCGGATGCCGTTCACCTCGCCCTCGGCGAAAAGGTCCCCCACCACCGGCTCGCCGTCCTTGGCGTAGGGGTCAAAGGCCACGAGCTTTCCGTTCACGCTGGCCACGAACTCGTGCTCGGAGCCGATCCCGATATCGCTTCCCCGGAGAAGCTCGGTGGCCGTGCCGTCGGGGTTGATCTTCACCAAGTGGGTGGCGTTGGTCCAGGTGGTGTCCCCGGTGCGCCGGGCCGCGGCCCGATTGGCGTTACGCAGATAGGCCTCGTTGTAGCGTTTGTTCTCAATGATCCAGCGGATCATCCCCAGGACCAGGGCCGCATCCGTTCCGGGCTTGATGGGCACCCAGTAAGTGGCCTTGGCCGCGGTGTTCGAGAGCCGGGGGTCCACCACCGCATACTTGAAGCCCCGCTTGGCCTGGGTGTTGGTGATAATGGCCGCCCAGGGTGTGGGCCCGAAGTTGCACTCAAAGGGACTGGTCCCGAAAAAGATTACGAATTCGCAGTTGGGGACATCGGGCTTCATGTGCTCCTTGCCGTGCCCCCACTTTCCGTTCTTGTACTTGTAAGTCATCTCCTTGTAGGCGATGTGGTGGGACTGCTCGCAGACCGTGGTGTGCTCGTACCAGTTCACTGAGCCGAAGGCGTCCTTGAGCCAGCGCTTGGAAAACTCCTTGCGGCCGTGCTCAATGCGGCCGGCCAGGAACACGAACTGGTTGTTCTTCGGCCCGAGGTCCGGATGATCGGGGTCAATGAGCTTGTCCAGGTGCGCCCTATGTTTCCGCTTGAACTCCGAAAGACTCATCTTCCCCTCGGCCACGGCCTTGGCGTCCTCCTTGAGCTGCTTCATGAGCCCGGGGTCGCGCACGGCCCAGATCTCTTTTAGCCCCGGGACATGGCCCTCGCCGAAAAGATTCCCGCCGTTTACGATCTCCTCTATGGCCTGCTCAAAAGGAATGGTGATCCACTGCCCCTCGCCCCGCTTGGTTCCGGGCTTGCGCTTTAAGACCTTGCGCAGCCGGTAAGGGTCGTAAAGGCTCTGGATCCCGGCCTGTCCCTTGGGACAGAGACGGGCATCGTACTTTACGGCCTTCTCCGGCGGAGTGTCGTAGGGGAGCTGGGGCCACATGTTCATGGGGCTGTAAGGGTTCCCCTCAATCTTGACCAGCACCCCCTCGTAGATCTTTCCCTTGATGGTGCAGGCCGTATGACATTGCAGACAGGTGGAGTAAATAACGCTCTCCGGCCGATCAAAGGGATAGGCGTTCTGGGCCAGGTGATAGAAGCCGTCTTCGTCGGCGTAGAGCCGGGTAAGCCAGGGGATCTCCCCCGCGGCCACCGCCCCGCCCACAAAGGCCAGAGACTTAAGGAAGGTTCGCCGCTTTACCCTGAAATCCTTCATATTTTTCCCTCCTCTGGAAAGGTTTTTTTCTCCTTAAGCGCGGTTATTGGTTATGGGGAGGAGTTTTTCCCCGATAAGGAAGATCAGCATGCCCAGGCCCGTGACCCAGGCCGTAAGGAGCCACTCGGCAAGGGTCGGGAAGTAAAAGTACTTTAAGCCCGGGCCGAAAAAGGCCCACTCAAGCCCTTTGATCTCCGGCACCACCTGCCCGGGGATCA
>DRMH01000085.1 GCA_011322625.1 Thermosulfurimonas dismutans
GGGAAGAGAATCTCCGGGCCCTTTCTCTCAAAAATTTTTCGGCAACGGAGGAGTAGTTCAATGAAAATCTTGACTCAGAAATTCGGTGAAATCGAGGTGGAGGAAGAAAAGATCCTTATTTTTGTCTCCGAAATCCTGGGCTTCCCTGACTCAAAAAGATATGTGCTTCTTTCCACGGGCAAACCCTTGCCGTTTATGTGGCTTCAGTCGGTAGATGAACCCCGGGTGGTTTTCCTGGTGAGCCCCCCGGGGGTATTTTTCCCGGATTACCAGCCCGAAATTCCCTCCTTTTATCTGGAATTACTTAAAATCGAAAATCCTGCAGAACTCGATCTTTTGGTTATTCTTGCTCCGGGGAAGGGAGGAGGATTTACGGCCAATCTCCTGGGCCCCATTCTGGTCAATGTTCCCCGGCGCCTGGCCCTTCAGGCCGTGCTGGATCCCGAAAAATACGCTCCGGATGAACCCCTTCCTTTGAAGGAGAAAGAGAAGGTTCCTACGGCAGGGGATTGCCTACTTTACAAACATTTAATTTCTCCGGAAACCTGCCGATAAGAAAATAAGGAGAAAGGATATGGCGGTCGATAGTGTCTTCGGAAAGATAAATGTTCTGGGTTTAGGCTCGGGGCTCGATTTACAAGGACTCTTGGATAAATTACGGGAGCTCAAGGAAAAACCCATTGAGGATCTTCAAAAGAAAGTAGATCGGTTTGAGAAGACCTCCCAAGAATATGATTATCTCAATACCAAGCTTCTCGATCTAAAAGACAAACTTCTTGATCTTTCCCTTTCGAGCAGCTACCTCGGGCGCAAGGTCGAGGTGTCGGGAAATGCAATTTCGGCCTCTGCAGACACCGGGGCCCTAACCGGAACCTATACCGTGCAAGTTAATCGCCTGGCCCAGAAGAGTATGTGGCAGTCTCAGGGGTTTTCCTCTGCAAGTGATTCGGTGGTTTCTTCGGACGATGTTTTTTCTCTCCAGGTGGGCGATCAGAGTTTCAGTGTTCTGGTTCCGGCGGGAACCACCCTCCAAGGGCTTGCGAACCTTATAAATAATGATGAGAACAATCCCGGAGTGAAGGCTGAGGTTATAAATACCGGTGAGCCTGGAACCCCCTATCATCTGATCCTTACCTCCCAAACCTCGGGCGAGGTGGGTCGGCTTATGGTTACCCAGGAGCTCTCCGGGGTTTCTTTCAGCGAGATCAATGCCGTGCCCGAGATCTGGCGTACCGCCAACTATGCCAATCCCACGGACGTAGTCAATTCCACCGGAGGCCCCATTAACCTGACCCTTCAGGTAGGCACCCAGACGCTTTCCGTAGCCGTGGCAGACGGAGCCACTCTACAAGATCTGGCAGACGCCATCAATACTGAGGCCGAAAACGCGGGGCTTTCCACCTATCTCCGGGCCTACGTGGTGCGGGATGCGGCGGGGAATTACTATGTAGAGGTACGAAGCCCGGAGGATCTCACCGTATCCGACGACTGGGCCGGAGGAGACCTTTTCCCCAACCAGGTTTCGGCCACCGGAGAGACGCTCGATGCCGAGCTTACGGTGGACGGCGTAACCTATCGTCGCTCTTCAAATTCTATAAACGACATTATTCCCGGGGTTACTCTTAACCTCCTTTCTACCGGAACAAGCACTGTACAGGTAAGTGAGGACTATGAAGAGGTCAAGAACCTTATGAAAGATTTTGTAGAGGGAGTAAGTGATCTTCTTTCCTACATTCGCGAAAAATCTTCCGTGGATCCGGAGACCGGAGAACCCGGGCCGCTTTACGGAAGTGATGTGGCGCGTGACCTAGATCGTGAGCTCCGGGAGATCTTTCTCAAAGTGGTAAACAACTCCAGCGGACCGGATTCTTTTTTGGATCTAGGGGTGGAGTTCAAACGCGACGGAAGTATTACCTTTAATGAAGAAAAGTTTGCTGAGGCCCTTGAAGAAAATCCGGAAGGGGTAAAGGATCTTCTTGCCGGAAATGAGGATCAGGGTCTTACCGGGCTTGCGGAGCAGGCCAAGGAAATCATAGACCGCTATCTGGGCTCGGGGGGGGTACTCGATACCGCGCAGCAGGCCCTGGAGCGCCGCAAGGAGCTTACCGAAAAGGAAATAGAAAGAAGAGAGACCTATGTAGAGAAATACATGGAATCCATCACCCGTCAATTTATTGCTCTGGATTCCTATGTGCAGGAACTGAACAACCTTTCTGCCTATCTTGACGCTCAGTTCCAAAGTGTTTCCCGGCAGAGGGGGAACAACAGATAAAGGAGGATGGGATTATGTATCAGGCCGGGGTTTCGGCTTATCGACGTCTAGAGGTAAATACCCTGGACGATCCTAATAAGATCGTCTATAAACTTTTTGAGCGTGCGGTTCAGGAGTTACGTCTGGCCTTAAATGAACTGGATAGTCCTCGTGAAAGGAACCGACATCTCGGACGGGCTATTCGTCTCGTGGCCGAACTTCAGGCTGGGGTGAATCTCGAGGCCGGGGAGCCGGCAGAGTTTCTTTTTGCTCTTTACGGGGCCATCATTCGGGCCCTTTCCCGAGTGGATGGAAACCCAGAGGAAGCCCGGGAGACCATCGAACGAAGCATCCGTTATCTGGCGGAGTTGCAAAAGATCTGGGCTCGAAGTGTTCTGGGGAGGAACAAGCCGGAAGAGAAAAAGGATTAAAGTTTTCTATTCTCTGTTCCGATAAAGATAGGGGTAAGATGTCGGTAGGTGTTTTTCACGGAGTCAGGGAATGCGGATCGGAAATACGGTAAGGTCTGTATTATTTGGCCTTGCCGAGCCCGAAACGGGTACCGTCCTTTTCAAAACCGAGATGCAACCTACCCTTTCCTCGAGGCTACAGATAGAAACCAAGAAGACTTCTCCTAGAGGCTCTCCTGAGGCGGCCCCAAAAAGTGAGGATTCCGGGGAACTAGAAAAGCTTCTCAAAGAGATCCGGGAAAAGTTTAACGATCTCAACCGGTATCTTAAATTGGAGGTCGATCGGGAGCTCGGTGTCACGGTGGTCAAGGTTATAGATCGCCGCACGGGAAAGGTTCTCCGCCAGGTTCCTCCGGAATACCTCCTCGAAATAATGTCCCGCTTCCACGAAGCCCTGGGTCTTTTTATAAACCGTAAGGTCTGATCTGCGTTTTTCCATTTCTTTTTTCCATACCTGCTCCCAGAGGAAGAAATAATCCGAATCGGGACAGGAAAGAGAGTTAAAGTTTTCCGTTGCCCCTCCGATAAGTAATAGTGGAAACGCAAGGGGCAGGAGGCCCCGGAGAAAAATCCAAACAGGGAGGTATGGTTATGGGTCTCAACATTAACACTAACATTGCGGCCCTAAAGGCTAGGCAGCAGCTTACGAAGAACGCCGGGTTGCTGCAGAAGTCCCTAGAAAGACTTTCTACGGGACTTCGCATCAACTGGGCGGCGGACGACGCTGCGGGGCTGGCCATCGCCGACAGTCTTCGGGCCACGGCGAAAGGTCTTTCCCAGGCCATTCGGAATGCCAACGAGGGTATCTCGCTCATCAAAGTGGCCGACGGTGCGCTTATCGAGTACGGAAATATCCTGGCCACTATCAAGGAGAAAGTCACCCAAGCAGCCAACGGTACTCAGACCGCTGAGACTCGCAAAGCCTTACAGCGAGACATCAATAAGCTCCTTCAGGAATTGAATAACATTGCGCGAACCACGGAGTTTAATGGCCAGAAGATTCTTTCTGGTTCTTTTGTGAATAAGAAGTTTCAGATCGGTTCAGCCAGTTTCGTTACCACTTCTCTTTCCATTCGCAGTGCGGAAACAAACGCCGTGGGTGGTACCAAAACGGCCACCATTAACCTCAATTCCATTGGTCCCGTACAGCTCACTTTAACCAATGCTTCCTCCGGTCTTTCGGTAACCACAGAGAAGATTGAACTTCTTTACAACAATAATCCTGACAATGGAGCCGGGGCTCTGGCTAATGAGATCAATCGCTATTCTGGAATCACCGGCATTACCGCGGTAGCGGTGGTAGAGGTCCAGTCCGAACCAATCCAGGCCGGAACCATCACGGGGCTTAAGATCAATGGGGTGACTATTGGAGATATCACCGTGCAGGCTGCGGACGCTGACGGCGCTTTAACAAACGCTATCAATCAGAAGAGCCTTGAGACCGGTGTTACGGCTACCGTCACCGAGGACGGGCGCCTGGTGCTCACTTCCACCGACGGCCGGGCCATCAAGGTGGAGGCCGATAGTGGCCTGGGAACCGTTCTGGGCAAGGCGGCTGACGAACTCTCCACGCTGGGTTATGTCCGTGTTATTCAGAAGGGAGTGGCCGACTTCCAGATCGAGGGTGTGGGAGGCACCGGCATAGGAGCCAACTTCCAGGTGGATTCCGCGGATACCGTGACCCTGGACGCCAAATCCACCCTTGAGGCTGGTTCTACTATTGCCGGAAGGAGCTATATAGAAGGGGGCTCCATCTTTGGCGGGGACACCTATCTTCTTTCCACCATGCGGGCCGAGGACAATGCTATCGCTCTTAAAGCTGGATCCGTGGTGGGGGCCCATTCGGTACTGGCCCGGGGTACGGTGGTTACTGGAGATGTGGTGGTGAGCGGAGATACCAACCCCAACAATCCTGATACTGTGGCCCTTCAGCAGGACATGCTCCTTAAGGCCGGTTCCGTTCTCAAGAAGGGCTCGGTCATCGGTGCCGGAACGGTAGTCTATGGATCTCTGGCCCAGGCCCTGGGAGTGACCGACGGCACGGTGATCGGTAACAACGGAGCTACCCTCCAGTCCGATGTTACTTTGAATACGGACATTGTGCTTAAGTATTCCACGGTTACCAACAGTGAAATCGCCGCCGGGTCCACCATCGCCGCGGGGTCTAAACTCGGAGCGGACTTTGATGTGGGTTATGTATGGAATACGGCCGCAAGCTCCAAGACTTACGACACCGCTACTACGGCCATGACCCAGAGAGAGACCCTTACCGCGGACGCTTCCCTTACCTTCACCGCGGATAGCAGTCAGAGCGCCACGGTGGACTTTGATGGCTGGGATTATATCATGGCCGGAACCCGGGTGGATTATCTTGCGACCAGTGGCACCCCGGGAAGCATCGTCATCAGCCTGGCAAACGGGGTGAACACCTACATCCATTATCGGACCCAGGACGGCGAGGGTTATCTTACCGGAGGGCAGAGCATTACCCTGGATGCGGCAAATGAATACTTTGAGATCCTGGATCCTGTCTTCCTGCGGGATTCTCTAGGAGCCACAAGCAACAATCTTCTGACCATTACTCTTACGGGAGGAACCGGTACCGGAACCGATCAGATGAAGCTCTCTCTGAAGAAGGGTTCCTACATTGATTTGGATATAACTTTGAGCGGTGCTTCTGTTAACTCTTATACTTTTTACACTGCTACCAATGGCACCGCTTATGCAGCTAACTTCTCTGAGGACACGGAGCTTCTTTCCGGCTCCAAGCTCATAAATCGTAATTCTAAGCTTGCGGCTGGAAGCGTCTTCGGCTCCGAGGCCTATATCACCGGGAACGATGGTGGAATTGGCTCGGTAACCACCACGGAGGAGAGCGTCCTTCAGCGCAGTTCGGTGCTTCAGGGGCTCTCTACCGTGGCTCAAGGCTCGGTGATCACCACCGACGACTTTCAGTTACGGAGCGATACCACCTTACAGCAGGATACCCTCATCGGCGCTGGCTCCACCCTTAAGGTAGGGACCAAGCTGGCCAAGGGCACGGTGGTTCAGGAGACGCTTACCCTCTATACCGGAGCGGATACCAACAGCACTGCAGTTACGGTTACTGCAGGAACCACCCTGGATCAGGACCTTTATGTGCGCGGCTCGGATATCACCCTGGCCAACGACATGATCCTTGCCGAGGGAAGCCAGATCGCCGCCGATTCGGTACTGAGCCTCAAAAGCCTCGGGGAGATGGGGAATGTGGAGACCTGGCAGCTTTCCGATCTTAATGTTCTTACTTACGAGAATGCGGAAATATCGCTTACCGTGGTGGAGGCTGCGATCAGCGACATTGACGGTATCCGGTCGGAGCTCGGTTCTGTACAAAACCAGCTTGAGAGCACCGTGGCCAACATCTCCGTAACCTACACCAACACTAAGGCCGCGGAGGCCGCCATTCGGGATGTGGATTTCGCCGAAGAGGTGAGTAATTTCACCAAGATGCAAGTCCTGATGCAGGCCGGAACCTTCGCCCTGGCTCAGGCCAACACCATTCCGCAGATGGCCATACAGCTACTTCAGGGTTAATTCTCGCGGGCGGGGTAAGCCCCGCCCTCCTTTCGGCCGGGCACGGACGCCCGGCCTTTTTCTTTTTTCTCGCGATCTTGGATTTTTTACCTTTTTACTTTATTCTTTAAATTGAAAATGCAGAATTATGGAGAAAGTTTATGGGATACGCCCTGAAGATTTACGAGGCCTTTGAGGACCTGGGGAAGGACAAGGCTGCTATCCTGGCCGAATTCGTGGAATACATTGAATCCCGAAAGGCCGCCACCTCCGAAGAACTCAGGAACACCGAACTCCGACTGGAAAAAGAGATTGAAGAAGTACGGCTCGAATTGCAGAAGCAGATTGAGGAAGTGCGGCTTGAGGTGGAGAAAGTGCGCCGGGAGGTGGAAAAAGGGAAAAGCGATTTACTTAAATGGATGTTTGTTTTCTGGGCCGGACAGATTGCCGCTATAGGCGGCCTCCTGATAAGTGTCCTCCACTGGTTCCTAGGATGAAACCGGTTTCAAAGCCGCGGTTATGAGGAAAAGCCCCTGGTCCGCAAGAGCCGGCTTAAGGGCCTCAAAGGCCTTCAAGATAAGAGGGCTCAGGCGTTCACCCTTGATGTTTACCGTGCGGTTATTCTCAAGCCTGAGGGTAAGGTCCGGGATCTTTAGATTCTCCGCAAGGGCCCGGAAAATGTCCCCCGGAAGGGGCAGAGCCGTCCACTGCCAGAGGACCTTAAAACCCGCCCTCTCAACCAGCACCCGATGAGAAAGGGTGCTCAAACGGGAAAGGTGATCCGGCGGGCGGTCCCTTTCCCCTCCCAGGAAATAAACCCTTTCGTCCTTGTGCCCCATCCGCCTTCCCAGGGTCGCAAGATTCGGGGTGGAAAAGATAAAGATGCCGCCCGGCTCAAGCCTCACAAAAACCTTCCGTACAAAGGAAAGAGGATCCTCCAGATGTTCCACCAGCTCAAAGGCCGTGATCACCTGAAATTGCGAAGGAAAGGAGGGAGGAATCTCGTCTAGGTCCAGGGCCCGCACGAGACGCCCTTTTAAGCCAAAATTCTTCTCCCCCCATTCCACCGCGGCCCGACTGGCGTCCATCCCATAAGCCTCAAAGCCGATCTTAAGGGCGTAACGCACGAAAAATCCGTTGGCGCACCCCACATCAAGGAGCGTCCTCTTTACCGGAAGGGCCTCAAGGAATTCCCTTACCTTTAAAAACCGCGGATTGGAAATGAGCCCCTGATAGGCCCTTTCTGGATCAGGGGCCGAAACATAATGATCGTATTGCGCCACATCACATTTTCCCCGAGCGTAAGCCTCATCGTAATCGTAAGCCTTTCTAGGCCAGGCGAATTCGGTCTCGCATCGCTCACATTTAAGATGCCTATAAGACCGATAGCGATCCGTGGGAATGAAGGGCACCCGGTTTTCACAGACCGGACAGGGCTTCGTCTCTATGCGCCGTCGCTTTTCCCTTAGTTCCTTAAGGGCCTTCAGGGCCTCCTCCATCCGAAACTCCCTCCAGGCCTCGGCCAGGGCCTTTACCTCTTCCTCCTTTTCCGAGAAGTGACGATAAAAAAGCGGTTCACCATCCTTCCCACCTATAAGAATTCCTTTTTGGTAGGGATAATAACTTATGCGGTGTTCCGGAGGGATGGAGGTAAAGAGCACCACCGTGGGGATGGAGAAGGCATCGGCCACATGATAGACCGCGGTGTCCACGGTAATTACGGCATCCATCCGGGAGACAAGATAGGCGAAATAGTCAAAGCCCCTTTGCGAATAGCGGTCAAGCTTTACCAGGCGGGGATGGTCATATTCTATGGGCAGAAGGGAAACCACCAGATACTCGGTCTTTTCGAAAAGCTTTTTCAGGAGACCAGGAACGATCTCCATAGGGATTGAGCGTATGGGGGAGGAACTTGAGGGATGAAAGAGAAGGAGGGGTCGCCCGGAACACTTCAGGGCCTTTACCACCGGATCAAGTTCCCGGGCCACCCGCTCGTTGATCTTTACGAAACACCGCTTCTCCTCCGGGGGGACACTTGTCGGATCTATACTCAGGGCCTGAAGGTAAAAATCCACCATTTCCTGACGGAAAATGGGCCAGCCGGTCATGTTTGAGAGATCCACCACGGCATCGTACCGGAAGAGAAGCTCCGCCGGAGCCGGCATAAGATAGATCTCGTCCACGATGGTTTCCTGCCTGAGGATGGGTATGGCCCGGGGCCGGAGAGTAAAAACTCCGATGTTTACCTCCCGAAAGTGACGCATCAACCGATCGTAAAAGATGTTGAGGGCTGTCATGCCCACGATATTGTCCCCCAGACCTCCCCCCATCCCGTTTACGATAGCCACCCGCAGGCGTTCCCTTCCGTAAAGAGGTTCGAGTTTTTCCTCCAGGGGAACGAACCTTTCACTCTCCCGAAAATAGCCGCCGCTATAGGTCAGATCCAGCGGAAATTTGGGGTGTTCCAGTACCGGTCGTTTATCAAGCAGGACCTTGAGGTCAAAATCAGAATATCCGGCCTTTCTAAACCGGTTTACTACCCTCTGGATCTCATCCGAAGGGGCAAAATAGAGACGATCCGCGGTAAGATGCCGGGGATCGGCTTTAAGAAAGAGATAAGTAACCTCCTCCCCATCAATCCTGAGGCTTACGGTATAATCCTTTTCCACAAAATAAAATTCCATCTTATAGTTCCCTTTCTATAGGATATTCCTTCTTCAGGCCAGGATATAAAAGGACGACTCATTGGGCTCAAGGGAGAGAAGGGCTTCCGGATCTCCGGAAATCTCGACCAGAATACGCAGGTGTCTGACCGTCCGATCCAGGAATTCTAAAAATATTTCCCTTGCTTCCCGGAGAATACGGGCTCTCCCATCCGGGTCGGGAATCAGATAAGAAAGGCAGAAAAGTTGGTTGGAAAAATGAAGGATAGATCCCTTGTAGAGCAGGAAAAGGGCCTGGTTCTCCTTCTCCACCTTTCCTATAAGGAACCGGTAAATCCCGCAGAGGGCCTGGACTAGATTTTTCTTGCGGGAAAGGATTCCCTCCTCCTTCAAAGACTTCTTTATGGTCTCCACCATGGCCTGGGCCCTCACGGGAAGCTCCTTTAAAGCCCGCAGAATTTCTTCTCTCGGATAGTCTTTTTCTATCTGAGACCCGAGGACGGTCTTCACGCTCTCTTCTTTATCCCGGGAGATGCCGGAGATCTCTTTCGGGGCCGCGCGCAGAGTCCCTTCAAAGTGAAGCCCCACTCCCAGATTATAAACCCGAACCCCGGGATGACGGCGGAGGAGATCCTCAATAGCCGCCTTTCCCCAGAAATAGGTGGAATTGGTGAAAACCCTGCGGCCATCGGGCAGGGTTACCACCTGCTCAAATTGGGCCTGAAAGCGTGAGAGGGGGCCTTTTTGGTCATAATAGGCGGTATGTCTGGAGTGGTGATAGGCGGGGTCCGGGGTCCCCAGATCCACTCCCACCAGGGCTATGTGTTTGAAGCCGGCATAGACGGCGAAGGCGAGCCCCGCATTGGCTACCGAGGGATTACAATAGTAAAGCCAGGGATATTTCCGGGGAAAGAGGGCTGCCCCGGCGTCGTTGGCCTTAAGGAACATGAAGCCTTCCCGCCCCAGGTCAAAGAATTCATGCCAGTTCGGATTCCCGGCTACCATGACCACTTTTTTCAGGAAGTCCGAAGAAACGGTGTCTCTCAGGACCTCGTACACAAACTTAGGGCGCTCTATGTTCACGTGAAAATCCGGTTCAATCCCTTCTTTTTCCAGCGTCCTTATAGCCGTCCCGCAGGAGATGATAACCGAGGTATCCTTTTCCCGGTGGATAAATTCCAGATTTTCATCCAGCGAAGGCCCAGCCCCGACCACGATGGCCATGGTCCTCGGAGAAACCGGTTTTCGAGGATGAAATACGGGCACCTCTTTCACCAGGTTCATGGTGGTCTGGAGCAGGGAACGGAACTCGTCGTCAAAAAACCCCCACCCGCGGAGGACCAGGAAGAGCTTCTGTCGGATAAGATCCATTACCTTCTCAAAAAGAGGGTTTTCAAAGGCATTCCATACGTAGGAGAGACACCCGAACATGGGATGACTTCGCTCAAAGGCTCCGTAAATGTCCTGATAGAGGGCCTCGGGAGAATCGTTGATGAAAACGAATATGTCTCTTCCCGGGCGGGAAAAGTATTCCACCAGCTTTTTCCAGTCCAGGGTGTAGAAGGTGGCCTTGAGGAGCTCTATGTCTTCCTCCACCACGATGAGATACTTGACCTCCGTTAGCCGGAGAAGATGCTCCAGGTGATAGCCCAGCCCCAGCCCGAAGGTTATGAGAAGGGGAATAAACCCGGGATCGTGAACGAACTCTTCACTTAGGGCCGAGGCCGAAAGATCCCAGATCCGATTAAGGGCTTCGTGATTCAGGGACAGGCGGTCCGTCTTCTGAGCCAGGACCCGGGGGGGCACCATAAGCCTTCGGGGATGGGAGAGAAAATCCACGGCCTGAAGATGACCGATTCTTTCCGGATCCTCCCCCGGAGGATAGGCCAGATCCCGCCCGATCCTCAGATTCGGGCCGGAGGAGGTAACCAGGATCTCCACGGCCTTTTTCCCCTGAAGGTGAGCCAGTTCATAAAGCTGGGGAGCCCTTTTCTGGAAAAACCTTAGATTTTTCTCGTAACGATGGCGAAGTTTCTCCAATAGTTTACTCATTTTGTTCCCTCAAAATCCTCGCCTTCTATGAGGAGTCTAGCCAGACGGTAATCAAAGGGGGTGTCTATGTCCAGGCCCCGTTCCCGGGGCATGATATAGGCCGCGATGGGGGGAATAAAATAGGTTCCGGCCTCAAGGAATTTTTCGGTCTTTACGATGGTTACGGCCCCGTTGATGTAATAGGTGGGGGGTAATTCCTGGGTCCTGTATTTTATTTTCTCCGGCATGAGGGGCCGGAGGAATCCTTCCTCAACCAGCACGGCTCTGAAGGCCGGATGTTCAAATTCGGTTACCGAAAAAAGGGTGTTCGGATCCCGGTCCTGAAAAAGGGCGTAGGCCTCCCGCAGGTCTTCCGGCCGGGTCAGAGGGGAATTGGCCTGAAGGATAAAGATAACCTCGTATTTCTGATATTCAGGGTGAGAATTTAGGAATTCCAGGACTACATCTGAAATCTTATAGGGGTCGTGGGCCAGGTACTCGGGGCGGATGTGGACCCGGGCCCCGGCGCCTGCGGCTACGGAGGCCACTTCCCCGGACTCGGTGGAAACCCAGATGTCTTCCTCCCTGAAGAGTCCGGAGCGCAAGGCGGTTTCTATGACATATTGGATCAAGGGACGCCCCCGGAGGGGAAGGATATTCTTCCGGGGGAGTCTTTTAGAGGCGGCCTTGGCCGGGATGAGGCAAAATTTAGAGATGCTCACGGGTTAAAGGTTCTCCTTGAGATAGGCTTTTACGCAGGGGTTTCCCCAAAAAGAGAGAGAATTCGTAGTCGGTAAGTCCGGCCTGAGGCCTGCGAAATTCAAAATCTTCCCTTTTTATAGGGGTACCGGCCGGAAGATCTCTTACCGCATAAGGAGATCTCCTTGCTATTCTGACTTTTCGGGCATCTATCCCTCTCGGACGGGAAGATCCGAGAGCCACCTCCACCTCCCTTATCACTTTTACGAATTCCTTGGCCTCTTCCGGCTCAAGGGAGAGGGCGTGTTCACAGCTTTTGGTGGTTTTATCCAGGGTGATATTCTTTTCCAGAAGGTCCACCCCCAGGGCCACGGCCGCAATATCCATGTTCCATCCGGGGGAGTGATCCGAAAACCCGATCAGGTAATCCGGAAACATCCGTTTTAGAGTGGTTATTACCCGCAGATTGATGCTTTCCAGATAAGCCGGATATCCGGTGGGACAATGGTGGATCACTATATCCCTGCAGCCGGCCCTTTCCGCCACCCGCACCGCCCTTTCTACCTCCCACAATTCGGCCCCTCCGGTATCTAACTGGAGGTTCACCCCCTTCCGGGCGGTGTAGGCTATGAGATCTAGATAATCTATATCCCCGGAGCATATCTTTATGGAGGGAACCCCTAATTCATCCACCAGAAAATCCACCTCGTCTTTAAAGGTCGCGGTGCAGAACATGGATATTCCCAGTTCGTCGCAATAACGTTTAAGCTCCCGCCATTCCTCCCGGGAAAGCTCCCGGCGTTTTAGGATCTGATAGAGCGGCTCCCGGCAGGTTCGGATCTCCTCCTTCCCCGTTTCGGTGCGACAGAGATAACCGTACTCAAATTCCACCTCCCGGTCGGCCATAAGCCGGTCCGCACTAAGCATCTGGAACTTCACGGCATCCGCCCCGGCCTCTTTGGCCGCCCGCGCCAGCGCCTTGGCGGAATCCAGCCCGGTATGGGTGGCCCCGGCCTCAAAGACGATGATGACCCTTCCCTTTTTCTTTAAGGTTTTCATTCTATGTACTCCCACCTGAGAGGCGTGCCCTTCTCAAGATCCCGGCGGAAGCGCCGGCCAAGGACCTCCGGAAGGTGTCGGGGATGGAGTCCGTATCCCGGGCGTATGGAGCGCACATTTTCGGTGGTTATCTCTTCTCCAGCGCGTACATCCCGAACCACATAAAGGGACCGCGAAAACTCCCGGGCCTTCTTTTGCTTTGCGCTTAAGCGATAGGAAATCTTGCCCAGGGCTTTCTCGGTCTCCCTTATGGCCCGGACCATAAAGGAAAACTCTTCGGGTTCAAGGGAGAAGGCCGCATCCGGCCCTCCCAGAGAACGGTCCAGAATGAAGTGTTTCTCCACCACCCGCGCCCCCAGGGCCACCGCCGCCACGGCCACCGAAGGGCTCAGGGTATGATCCGAAAGCCCCACCGGCACCCCGAAGGTCTCGGCCAGATGGGGAATGGTACGGAGGTTCACCTCCTCAAGGGGAGTGGGATAGGCGGAAACGCACTTGAGAAGCACAATTTGATCGTTTCCCGCCCGCCGGCAGGCCTCCACCGCTTCTTCTATATCCGAAAGGGTGGCGATGCCGGTGGAGATGATCATGGGTTTGCCCTTGGCCGCGGCGTACTCAATGAGGGGAAGGTCCGTGATTTCAAAGGAGGCTATTTTATAACAGGGCACCCCGAGATCCTCCAGAAAGTCCACGGCCGTGGGATCAAAAGGGGTGGAGAAGAAGATAAGCCCCAGGCTTTCGGCAAGCTCCTTGAGTTCTTTATGCCATTCCCAGGGGGTGTAGGCCTTCTGGTAAAGTTCGTAGAAGGTCTTTCCGTCCCAGAGGGTTCCCTGCCGGATGAGGAAATCCTCTCGCCGGCAGTCGATGGTTATGGTGTCCGGGGTGTAGGTCTGGAGCTTCACCGCATCGGCTCCGGCTCTAGCCATGGCCTCAATGGTCCTTCGGGCCAGATCCAGATCCTGAAGATGATTGGCCGAAAGCTCGGCCACAATGAAGACCTTTTCTTTCAATATTTTATCAATCATAGTTACTTGTAAAACTTATAGCTAATTACCATTTTTGTTAATTTAAATGTTTTAGTTTTATCAAATGAATTATTTATCTCTTTTTTAATTTCTTTTTCAAAATTTTCATTATAAAAAGTGGTATTCTTCCAGTAATTAAATAACTGATTTGCAGAAGAAAATAAAATCTTATTTTCAAAAAAAGAACATTCAAATCGAGAAAAACCGGCACTTTTAACATGTTGCAATAATTCTAAATAAAAATCACCTAAAGAGTAAAAAACTTCTTGAGGAATGTCGTAATATTTTTCTATAATCTCAAAAAGTTCTTTATTGGTACCTTTATAAGGTCCAATCACCCAAAAGATGCCACCATCTTTTAAAGAATTATATATCAAAGAGATTAATTTTTTTAAATAAGATCTTTGGCAATAGTACAATGCATAGCATGAATAGATCAAATCAAAAAAATTTTCTCTTTTTTGGAAAAAATCTTCACTTCTTTCAAAAGCAAGGCAGATTAGCTTTATATTCTTATTTTCTTTTTTAATTGTTTCTATACTTTCTCTTGAAATATCCAAAGCATACCATTCTATATCTTTAGGGCATAAATCATAGAATAGAAAAAGTTGTTTGCCGGTTCCACACCCTAAATCTAAAATTTTAGAATTTAAGGGTAAGGCAGGGAAATTACTTACA